>NZ_JBFTQG010000064.1:0-39081 GCF_056398885.1 Cupriavidus sp. 01T418 | reverse complement strand
CCCCTTCCCATCCCGAACAGGACCGTGAAACGACTCCACGCCGATGATAGTGCGGATACCCGTGTGAAAGTAGGTAATCGCCAGGCTCTCCCTTGAAACCCCCCAGTACGAAAGTACTGGGGGGTTTTGCTTTTGCAGCGGCGATTATCTACAAAGTGCAACATGTGGCACTCAAAATGCGCGGACGAAAAAAAACCCGCCAAGGAGGCGGGATGAATCCATGTCGAGGAGACAAGGAGGAGACGGGAATGAGTATAAACCCTAGTTTTCCAGATGGCAACGGCTCGGCGTTGCGATTTCCGCAATGCAACATTGCCGAGGCTCAATGTGATGCAAGCGCCGATCGCCACCACACTGGTCATTGACCCTCAACGTAAAGAAAGAACTCAACGCGTTCCCCCGCAAACTCCATCGACTGGCCAAAAGTAATCCAGCCATGCCCCCGGAGCGCGACTTCGTCGCGGCGCAGAACGAACTCATCCTCTCCGTCGATGGTGACATGGGTGCCGTTCGAACTGCTGTCGATCAGCACATACCTGCCAGCGCGAGACTCGACCGTGGCCTGGAATCTCGACGCCTGCCTATCCGAAACGACAATGCGCATGGCGCCATCGCGGCCGATGGTGACCGGCGCAGAGGCAGCGTTCATTTCCAGCAGCGTTTCCCGGTACCTTAGCGTGAGCATCGCCGAGCGCAACGAACGCGGGCTCGCCGAGGCCATGACGGTCATTTCGGCGTTTTGTTGCCATAGCACTTCGAACAACTCGACAGGCGGCTCCTTGCCCCGCACCTGTATCGGGTACAGGTAGCGTGTCATCTGGCGCAGCCTCGTGGACAAGTGTCCGACCGCGTCCTTGCTGGTGATGATTTGCCCACGTGAAGCGAGCTTCGAAAGGCGGGCGGCAAGATTCACGGTGTCGCCGAACACATCGCCCGATGCGTCGGACAAGACCGGTCCATGGTGAAAACCGATATGGACCGACATGGGGACGCTGACGACGGGGGGAAGTTGAGAGATAGCCACTTGCATGTCAAGTGCCGCCTGCGTCGCCTGTTCCGCCGATGGGAACAGCACCATGACCTCGTCTCCGATCGTCTTGACGACCCGTCCCCGGGAGGTCTCCGAGCAGGATTTCATGATCGCGATGCAGCGGCCGATGGCGCCGAAGGCAGCCTTGTCGCCGGCGGCTTCATACAGCTTTGTGCTGCCGCTGACATCCGCGAACATCACCGAGCCATCGGACGCCTCAGGTATCGGTTCTCGGTCCATATGCATCTCAATCCGTTCGGTCGATCAGTTGGCCGTAAAGCGTCGACCGCAAATCGCGGGCTTTCATCCTTGGCATTCTAGGCATCGTCACCGGGCTTGCCCAACCTGCATAATCTGGTTTTCCGCAATAGTGCGGCCGCGCACGCTGGTGCGGGCCCGCGGCCAGCTCAGCGGCGCCAACGGAGCGCATACTCGGCCTGGCCGGACGGCCCCGGCGCATGACGCGAATGCGGCCCCGCTGGCGACCCCTTCGTGGCAGGGAGGTGAAATGGACCCGATGCAAGCGCGCTTCCTGGCGTTGTGGTCGCGCAGTGGCGGCACCCACGCCGAAGCCGTTCATGCCGAACTGGCGCAGTACTACGCCGAGCCAACGCGTCACTATCACACCTTGCGGCATATCCGCCGCTGCCTGCGCGATCTCGATTGGGCGCGCGGCGCGATCCCCGATCCCGATGCGGTGGAACTGGCGTTGTGGTGCCATGACGTGATCTTTGTTCCCGGAGCCCGCGACAACGAGCAACGCAGCGCCGATTGGCTTCTGCGCTGGGCCGGGGACCGCATCGCCGCGGCGGGGCGCATCGCCGACATGATCCTGGCGACCACGCACGACGTTGCCCCGGCCGATCCGGACTGCGCCTTTACCGTCGATATCGACCTCGCGGTGCTCGGCGGCGGACGTACGCGCTTTCGCCAGGACGGGGCGCGCCTGCGCGCCGAGCGTCCCGATCTTGACGACCTGGTCTATGACGCCCGTGAACGCGCTCTGCTGAATGGCCTGCTGGCGCGTCCCCGCATCTATTACACGGATTTATTCCACACCCGCTGTGAAGCCCGCGCCCGTCGCAACCTGATGTGGCGGCTCGGCCTGCCGGCACCGCATTGAGCCCCAGCTGCCATCAATCGAGGAGAGGTCCATGATCCAGCAAGCCAGAGCCGCAGCGAACGGAGCCCGGCGCACCGCGAGGCGCGCGGTACCGGCCAGGCCGGCGACGGAGGAGGGTGCCGCCAGCGGGACGGCATCCACTGCGGTCCGCCGGATCAACATCGCTCTGCAGGGCGGCGGCAGCCACGGTGCGTTCAGCTGGGGCGTGCTAGACCGCCTGCTGGAAGACGGCCGCATCGAGATCGATGGTATCAGCGGCACTAGTGCCGGCGCGGTCAATGCCACCGTGCTTGCCTACGGCATCGTCAGCGGCGGGCGCGAGGGCGCGCGCCGCACGCTTGAAGCGTTGTGGCGCGGCGTTGCCGACTGCGCGCGCATGAGTCCGCTACAACCCACCTGGTTCGACCGGATGATGGGCTTCGATTGGTTGAGCCTCTCGCCAGCGTGGCTGATGTTTGACTACATCACCCGCTTTTTCTCTCCCTATCAGCTCAATCCTGCCAATCTGAATCCGATGCGCGACATGCTGGCCGGGATGATCGATTTCGAGGCCTTGCGCAATTGCCGCAGCCCCAAGCTGTTCCTGTGCGCCACCAATGTGCTGAGTGGCCGCATACGGGTGTTCACCAACCAGGAGATTGGCATCCAGGCCGTGCTGGCCTCAAGCTGCCTGCCCAGCCTGTTCCAGGCTGTCGAGGTCGACGGGGAGTATTACTGGGACGGCGGCTACATGGGCAACCCGCCCATCTATCCGCTGATCTACGAAACCGACAGCCGCGATGTGCTGATCATCCGCATCAATCCCATCCGCATTCCCAAAGTACCGACAACGGCAGGCGAAATCCTTGACCGGGTCAATGCGCTGAGCTTCAACTCGTCGCTGATGCGGGAAATGCGCGCGATCGAGTTCGTCTCCCGGCTGATCGACGAAGGCGCGCTGGATCCGGCGAACTACCGGCGCATGTTCATCCACAACATCGATGCCGAGACGGAGATGGCCGGGCTCGGCGTAGCCAGCAAGTTCAACGCCGACTGGCACTTCCTGCGCGAACTCCACGCATTGGGGCGTGAACGCGCCGATCGCTGGCTAAAAGCAAACTTCGACGCGTTGGGAGAACGGTCGTCGACGGATATCATCGAGACCTTCTTGTGAAGACGGGCCAGTGCGAAGTCATATCCGGGCGTGCCCTATATCTTCAACCTGCCGTGGATCCGATGGAAAAGGTGGATCCGGAATCCCCTGCGTGGGGTTACGCCGGCCACCGCACCGGGGTCCCATTGGGCGGCTTAGAACGGCTTCCTCACCGCGGGATCGCCATGGCCGGTGAACAGCTTCATGGTGAGGCGTTGCGCCAGGTTCCCATACGGCGGATAGAACAGCCCGATGGGAAAGAAGCGATGGCGCTTGAACACGGTGCGCGCATGCGACAGCTCGCGAAAACCCTCTTCGCCGTGATAGTTGCCCATGCCTGACTGCCCCACGCCGCCGAAGGGCGCATTGTGATTGACCACGTGCCAGCCCCAGTCGTTGATCGTGACGCCGCCCGAATGCGTGCGCGCCAGCACCTTGCCGCGCTCGGATGCATCATGGCTGAAGCAGTACAGGGCCAGCGGGCGCGCCTGCTGCTGCACCATGCCGATGGCTTCGTCGAGCGTGTCGTAGGGCACCACGGGGAGGATGGGGCCGAAGATTTCTTCGCGCATCAGCGCCATGTCGGGCGTGCAGTTGGTCACGACGTGCAGCGGCAACCGTCGCCCCGGGCTGATCTCGCCGCACGGGATCACGGTTGCGCCCTTGGCGCGCGCGTCTTCGAGCATGCCCCTGATCCGCGCCGCGTGGCGCTCGGTAGCCAGCGCCGTGTAGTCGGCATTGCTCGCGGTACGGCCGCTGTAGAGTTGGCCAAAGCTCTGTACCACCGCCTTGACGAACGCGTCCACGTGGTCTCGCGGTACCAGCGCGTAGTCGGGCGCGACGCAAACCTGCCCGCAGTTGATCCCCTTGCCGTGCGCGATACGCCGGGCGGCCTCGCGCACCGGATAGTCGCGCAGGACGATGGCGGGTGACTTGCCGCCCAGTTCCAGCGTGACCGGGGTGAGATTGCGCGCCGCCTGGCCCATGACGATACGGCCCACCGCCGGCGAGCCGGTGAAGACGATATGGTTGAAAGGCAAGGCGGTGAAAGCACCGGGCTCCGCCAGTTCACCGCCGACCAGCGCCACGTGGTCTTCGGCGAAGACTTCGCCCAACATCTGCCTGAGCGTGGCATTGGTTGCGGGCGTGGTCTCCGGCATCTTGATCATGGCGCGGTTGCCCGCTGCCAGTGCCGTCACCAGTGGCCCGAGCGAAAGATAGACCGGGAAATTCCAGGTTGCGATCACGCCCACGACGCCCTTGGGCTGGTAAGTCACGCGCAGGCTGTTGGTGGCGAAAAGCAGTTCCGGCCAGCGGCGGCTTGAGCGCATCCAGCGGCGCACGTGCGAGAGCGCATGATTGATCTCCAGCGTGGTCGGCAGCACTTCCAGCATCTTGGTTTCCGCGAGCGAGCGTTCGCCGAAATCCCGGGCAATGGCCTCGGCGAGCACGTCCTGGTAGCGCTGGAGTTGCTGCTTGAGCGCCCGCAGGTGCTGCCGCCGCTGCCCGGCATCGGGGCAGGGGTTCTGCAGGAACGCTTGCTGCTGCGCAGCGAACAGCGACTCCACGCGGGCGTTCTGGATGGCCTGTCCGGCCAGTTCTTCGGTTATCGTGCGCTTGTTCATGTCGACCTTTGCTGTTTGGTGCCCTGCGCGGCCGCATCGGCGCGCGTTTCGGATTCTGCATAAGCGCTCCCGCCGAAGCGCAGCGCCGAATGCTCGCGGCGCGACTGGACCAGCGGGTAGAACATCTGGATGTACCAGCGCTCCTGTCCGAAGAGCCGGTCGTCCTGCAAGCCAATCCCCGACGGGTATTTGCGCGTGATGTGCGCCGTGCCGAACAGGATGTCCCAGAAGAACAGCAGGTTGCCGAAGTTGCCCTTGTAGTGCCCGATGCCGTCTTCGTTGGTGATGGCGTGGTGAGCCCAATGCGTGGCAGGCGTCGAGATGGTGCGCTCCAGGATCCACATCAGTGGGCGCAGCGCGCGGATCCGGTACAGGGGCTCATCCCAGCGCCATGCGCTGTGCGCCCCGAGGATCACGGTTACCTTGACGACCAGGTACGCACCAAGGACCTTGGCGAAGCCGAGGTAGAGCAGGACGCCTCCGATCCAGAGGCCCGGCATCATCAGGTAGTAGAAAAAATTATTCCGGTACGTTATGCGGATGCTCATGTACTGGGCGGTGTGGTGTGCACGATGCAGCGGCCAGAGCAATGGCGAATGCGATACGCGGTGCCACCAGTACTGGGTCATGTCGTCGCAAACCAGCAAGATCGCGAACATGGCCCACCACGGCAGGTCTGCCCACGCACCGCGCTGTCCCGGCATGAGCCAGGCGCAGAATTCGCCCGCGCCGAGCAAGGCCAGGGGCTGTGTGATGGCAATCAGGCTGACGAACATGGCCAGTTCCAGCTTGGTGTCGTCGTGGGTGGCGTTGACGCTGTTCTTGTAGCGCCGCGTGACGAACTCCATGCCGGCGAAGCCAAGCATGACGCTCACGATCAGCAGGTTCTGTATTAGCGGACTCATTGGGGGCGTGTCTCCGATCTCGCTTTTATGGTCTGAACGGCGCCAGATCTGGACGACGTCAGTTCCGAACGACTTTAGGCTTGCCGAATCAATGCGTCCAATGCATATTATGCAACCTTCCAATGCATACGGAGCAACGCAACATGATGGACCTGCGCCGCCTCAGCCACGTCCTGGCCCTTGCCGATGCGCTGCATTTCGCGCGCGCCGCAGAGCGGGTCCACCTCAGCCAGCCGGCTTTCAGCCGGAGCATCCAGGCCATCGAAAGCGACCTCGGCATCCGCTTGTTCGACCGTGACGTGGGCGAGGTCAGGCCGACCCCGGCAGGCGAGTTCGTGATCGAACGGGCGCGCCGGCTCCTGTTCGATGCGCGTTGCCTGCAGCGCGATGTCGACCTCTATCGCGACAGCCAGCTTGGCGACGCCGCCTTCGGCGTCGGCCCATTCCCGGCCGCCACCCTCATGCCGCGCGCGCTGTCCGATTTGCGCCGGCGCTATCCCAAGGTGGCATTGCGCGTCGAGGAGAGCAACTGGACGCAGTTGCTGGAACGGCTGCGCGCGGAGGACATCGAGTTCTTTGTCGCCGACGTGCGGGACTTGCCGGAGGATGCGGCGCTGGAAATCCGCCCCCTGGGCATGCAGCGCGGCTACTTCTACGTTCGCGCATCGCATCCGCTGGCCGGGCGTGCATGCACGTTGGCCGATGCCTGGCACTACGGCGTTGCGGCGACCAAGGTACCGAAACTCGTGCGGGCCAGTCTGGCAAGGGCTCTCGGCTTGCCGGCGGGAGAGGAAGCCGTCCCCGCGCTTGAGTGCGACGATTTCACCATCCTCAGGACCGTGGCCTTGTCCACCGACACGGTCCTGGCAGCCACGCAAGCATCAGTGCAGTCCGAGATCGACTCCGGTGCGCTGCTTCCGCTGCGGATCCAGGGATTGCCTTCGCTGTACTCCGAGATGGGCGTCGTGAGTCTTCGCAACAGGACACCATCACCCATGGCGCAAAACGTCATTGCCAGCATCAGCCGGATCGCCAGCGAGGTTAACGCCTAGCGCATTTCCCTTTGTGCCTGGATGCATTCTTTCGATGCAGGTGGCCGGCGCGGCTGAACCGCCCAGGCCGTTCAGCAAAAGTGGGGCAATCTCCGCAGGATGGTCTAGATTTCTTTTTGTATGTTTTTCCAATTGGCTCAAGGTGGATCAAAAAGACTTTGAATTGCCACGCCGCTAAGCCGTCGCATATTGCGTTGACTGGCTGAGCATCCAGGGAAGCCGCAGGGTGGCGCGTGGGATTGGGCCAATGTCTGTCTGTCTTTTCGTGGAGAGGGGGCAACAATGCGTCGCTTAAGAGTGTTGGCAACCTGGTGGCTTGGGCTGCTTCTGCTGATCCCCGCCGGCCCTTCGCTCGCGCAATCCATGCTCGATCACGGACAGCTGGACCAGCTCATGGCGCCGATTGCCCTTTACCCCGATGCCTTGTTGTCCCAGGTGCTGATGGCATCCACCTATCCGGAGGATGTAGCGGCAGCGGCGGCGTGGTCGAAGTCCAACCCGACTTTTTCCGGGGATGCGGCCACCAAGGCCGTGGCTGGCCAGCCCTGGGATCCCAGCGTGCAATCCCTTGCGGCGTTTCCTTCGGTGCTGGACATGATGGGCCGGCAGCCGCAGTGGGTGCAGTCCATCGGCGATGCCTTTCTCGATCAGCCCAATGATGTGATGGATTCGGTGCAGCGCTTGCGCTTGCAGGCGCAAAAGGCGGGCAGCCTGAAAACCACCGAACAGCAGAAGGTGGTGACGCAGACCACGGGCGGCACAACTGTGGTGCAGATCGTCCCGGCGAATCCGCAGATTGTGTACGTACCTGCTTATAACCCTACCGTGGTCTATGGCGCATGGCCGTATCCGGCCTATCCCCCCGCTTATTACCCACCGCCGCCCGGCTCCGTGTTTGCCACCGCCTTGGTGGCCGGGATCGGGTTCGGCCTTGGCGTTGCGGCAGTGAACTCGCTGTGGGGCGGAGTCAACTGGAACAACAATAACGTGAACATCAACGTCAATCGCTATAACAACATCAACGTCAACAATCGGATCAACATCAACAGCAACAATACGAACTGGCAGCACAACCCGGCGCACCGCGGCAATGTCCCGTACAACAACCCGAACGTGAGCAACCGTTACGACCAGCAGCGCCAGGCCGCGCTTGCCAACCGGCCACAGGGCGGGCAGCCGGCGGCGGCGGCGCCGAACTCGCGGGATGCCGCCCGCGGCAGGGCAGCCCAGTCGATGGAGAGCCGTACCGGGCAATCCACCCCTGGCCGCGGGGGCGCCGGCGAGAACCGCGCCGCTTCGCGCGGCGGGACTGAGCAAGGGCGCAAACCTGGCGCGGCGGCCGGCGAGCAGCGCAAACCCAGCGCAACGGCCAGCGAGCAGCGCAAGGCCGGCGGCACTGACCGGCAGCGGGCCGACCAGGCCGATGCACGCAACCGCGCGCGCGATGCCAATCGCGATAGTGCGATACGCGACGCGGGCAACGGCGACAGGGTGAAGCAGGAGTCGCAGCGCGCGGGGAGCAGAAACACCGGCTCCATGCGGCAGACTGCGGCCCCGGCCCCGGCCCGCCAGCAGAGCCAGCCAAGGGCGGCAGCGCCCCAGCGCGGCGGTGGCGGCGGAGCAGCAGGTGGAGGGGGAGGTGGAGGTCGTGCCGGCGGCGGCGGCGGTGGCGGTGGACTTGGCGGCCATGGCCGGAGATAAGCATGATGCGCAAAATCGTATGTGCCCCAACCGCGCGTGGGCTGCGCGTCCTGGTAGCCGCGGCCGTACTCGCGATCGCCGCCCCGGTGTTCGCCCAGCAGGCATATCCCACGCCGGCGGCGGCGGCGGATGCCCTGGTCGATGCCATTGCGCGTAACGATCGCGATGCGCTCAAGCACGTGCTGGGCTCGCAGTATGAGTCGGCGATCCCGGAAGGCAGCGTCCACCGCGATGATATCTATGCATTCCTCAGCGCGTGGGCCAAGCAGCACAAGATAGAGCAGACCGGCGATAACCGGGCGATGCTCGCCGTGGGCGAGACCGGCTGGACGTTCCCGATCCCGATGGTGAGATCCCGCAATGGCTGGAAGTTCGACTGGCGCGCCGGCCAGCAGGAACTCAGTACCCGGCGCATCGGCCGCAATGAGCTGGAAACCATTGCCATGCTCCGCCAACTGGCCGACGCCCAGCAACAATACGCCACGTCGGTCGGCAACGGCGGCTACGCCAGGCGCCTGGTAAGCCGGGCCGGCAAGACCGACGGATTGTATTGGCCCTCGGACTCCGATGCCGACAAAAGCCCGCTTGGGTCCGACGCCCTGGTGATGGGCGCGGATACGCCAGCCGCGGAAGCGTTCCATGGCTACCATTACCGTATCGCCACGCCAGGCAAGGGCAGCGATGCAAAGTATGTGTTCCTCGCATGGCCGGTGGAATATGGCAAGACGGGGCTGCATACATTCGCGCTCGACAGCAGCGGTACGGTCTATCAGCGCGATCTGGGTCCCGGCACGGCGTCGCGGGCCAGGGGCATGGGCACGTTCGCGCCGGATGCCTCCTGGGCGAAGGCGGAATAGGGCCGGCGCGGGGGCTGACGACGTAGCAGAACGCAAACTGGAAGGATGGTGAAGCGTTACCTGCTGTTGCCCGAAGGCTAGCCAGGCAGCGATAGATGGCAATACAGCATCGCCGTGAGCCGTTGTTCCAGCCGCGGATCGTGCAGGTCCAGGCCGCTGGGCGTATGCAGCACGATATCGGTCAATGCGCTGATGACCAGCGACTGTTCAGCCGCATCGTCCCGACGGTGAAGGACATCGGGCTGTGGAGCCCGCGCGTGCAGGCCGCGTTTGCCGACATGGGCGCCATCGAGTTTGCCCATGTCGATGTCGAGGCGCAGTTCGCGCAGGACCAGAAGATTGCCGAGGAGTTCGATGCGCGCCGCGTGGTGATGGAGTCCATCGAGTCAGCGCAGGCTGAAGCCAGGCACTGATGCGGAGCCGCCGCGGAATCGCCAAAGGACTGGCGACCCGTGGCTGACGCGCACCTTTACTTGTCCCCGCTAGCAGCGGGCGCCTTCTTATGGCTCGATGTCTTGTTGGCCCCTTTTTGGGTCGAAGTCTTCGAGTCGGTCAGAGCCGATGCCGTTTTCTGGTTGGCACCCTGGGTGTACGGGTCAAACTTGTCGTTGGCCTTCGCGGTGTCAGGCACGTAGCCGTCCTTGTTGGTAGTCCGTTCGGCGTCTGGTACATAGCCGTCTTTGTTGGTAGACCGTTGGGTGTCTGGTACGTAGCCATCCTTGTTGGTGCTGCGCATATTGTAGTCATACCGATCCGTAGGATTCGCAGGCCCGGCGGCGTAGACGGTACCAGGAACGAGAACTGCAATTGCCAATGCAATAGCGATCTTCATAGCAGACTCCTTGCAATCAAGGCCAATGGTCCTCTCGCGCTCAACATCACTTGGCGCAGGTCCGGTTAGTAGCGTAGCTGTCAGGCCCGTAAAGTTCCAGCTAGCGTCGGTCTTGCGTCGATGCATGACCGAAGGATTGGTGGCCGGCGAGGCCTAACCGCTTCCGGCAACTTCGTGAAACTATCGCCATTTAACCGAGAACATCCGTGAAGAGGTAGGAACATCTGTCACCGTGAAGACGCCTCCCCGGCTCCCGATTCACATTCGAGCCATTGCCGGCGCCCGACGCTTGGTTAGCCGTCTCATGAGGGATTGCCCCAGGACAGTCAAGCCCAGTCCGATGCAAAGCACCGCAGCCGTTTCAGGCAGTGGTGCCGTGGAAAGATAAACGCACGCGGGCGTGGCGCCTGCAGGCGAGTGCACGCAGTCAAGGGCCAGCATTAACCCGAAGGTAATGCATGTGGCAGTAACGATGGCAACGCCTTCGTCCAGCATGAGGGACCGCATCAATGCTGCGACAGCAAAAGCACACAGATGGCCGCCGATCATGTTCTTCTTTTTCGCCATCAGCGATTCCGGCTGTACGAAGGCGATGATGCAACTTCCGGCGAGGGGCGCAAACCAGATCCAGCCACCGTGACGCACGATGATCCAGTAAGCCAGCGCGATGACGCAGCAAAATGCAAACAAGGCTTGAATGCTGCGCATTCGAGGCGTTGGCGATGCATCGCGCATATGATGGTTTCCCCTGGATTGATGCCGGAAGCCGTACACGCATCATCTTCACGGAAGAATCTACGTTGGTCCGAGCACGCTCAAGAGTATGAGCGAGGGGTTTTGGTCACGCCAGATAACGGCAGTTATAGGCAAAATGCCTCAATGGAATAGTCACGGGCCGCGCCGGGGGCTGCCCGATAGTCGCTCGGCAGCAAAGCGATGCAGCGATGACCCAGTACCCAGTGAGGCCGAATCCTTATTTCTCGGCCTGTCAGCGATCGATGCGCTGCGCGTTGCGTACCGGGCTCGCAATATTCAATATCGGGCCTCGGCACGCAACTGGCTGCCATATCTGACATCGTCAGAGGAGCTTGCATGCCTCGTCGAATTCCAGGCGGGGGCTGCGCGGGAACAACTTGTCGGGATCGCCATAGCCCAGATTGCATATGAAGTTGGACTTCACGTGGCTGTCCGCGAAGTGTTCGAGCTGGAAGGTATTTGCCTTCGCGTCCGCGGGGAAGAATTCATGATCGACCTTGGCATTGTCGAAGCCGGACATCGGTCCGCAATCCAGCCCCAGCGAGCGGGCGGCGATCATGAGGTAGGCGCCTTGCAGGGAACTGTTTCGCCTCGCGGTAGCCGTGGCGAGTTCCGGTGTGTCGGCGAACCAGGAACGCGCGTCCGCATGGGGAAACAGCTTGGGCAGATGCTCATAGAACTTCACGTCGTAGGCAACGATGGCGGTGACCGGTGCGGCCATGGTCTTGTCCACATTGCCCGGAGCCAGCGCGGGCAACAGGCGCTGCTTGGCCTCAGGGGTACGCAGGAACAGAATGCGCGCGGGACTACAGTTGGCGCTGGTCGGCCCCCATTTCATCAAGTCGTAGAGCTGCCGCAAGGTCTCGTCGCTGACGGGCTGATTCAGCCATGCACTGTGCGTGCGTGCGTCGCGAAACAGCAGATCCATGCCTTCCTCACTCAAGCGCTTGCTCATTGTCATCTCCTCGATACAGGATTGAACCATGCGGCCACCCGGCCGGGCCAATGCCGCTCTTACCGGCGTATCTGCATAGCATAGTCGGCCCACGCCCTGCCGCGCCGGCTTTTTCATGAACTGGCAAGGGCCTGGCAGCACACCGCTTTTGGTAATGTGGCGCTAGTGAAGCAGGCCGATGCGGCGCGCTGCCAAGGCGGTACGGCGCATGGCCGGTTCGCTTGCCGGTGGCAACCAGGAAAGAGCGTCGCATCATCGATGGCTTCGAATGGTCGGTGGATGGTCCTGGCTTCAGTGCGCGGCGGCGGCGGCCTCCGATACCTGGCCCTTGATCGGCTTGGTGAGCCAGATCAGCGGCACGATCGCAAGAAAGATCACGCCCGAGATCCAGAAGATGTCATTCAGGCCCAGCATGATGGCTTGCGTGTTCAGGCTGCGCTCGAAGTAGGCGACGGCCTGGCCCGGCGTGAAGCCCAGCATCGACTGGATCGACTGGAGGGCGGCACCGTACAGCGGGTTGTTCGGACTGGCCTGCTCGGCCAGTTGGGCGTGGTGCAGCACGGCGCGGTTGTTCCAGCCGGTCGTGGCCAGCGACGTACCCACCGCGCCGCAGAACACGCGGGCGAAGTTGGACAGGCCGGCGGCGGCGGGAATCTTCTCGGGCGGCTGGCCCGAGAGGATGATCGCGGTCAGCGGCACGAAGAAGAAGGCGGTCGGAATGCCTTGCAGCAAGGTGGGCAGCACCAGGGTCCAGGTATCCACGCCCGTGGTGTAGTGGGAGCGCATGAAGAAGACAGCCGCGAAGCCGACGAAGGAAAGCGTGGCAAGCAAGCGCAATTCCGCCTTGGGCAATAGCTTGCCCAGCAAGGGGGTGAGCAGCACGGCGAAGATCCCCAGCGGCGCGGTCACCAGGCCGGCGTTGACGGCGGGGTAGGCCAGGTACTGTTGCATCCATTGCGGCAATACGACCAGGTTGGCAAAGAAGACCGCATAGGCCACCGAGATGGCGACGGTGCCGGCCAGGAAGTTGCGGCCCTTGAACAGGCGCAGGTCGATGATCGGATTCTCCTCGGTCAACTCCCAGATCACGAAGAACAGGAAGCTGAGCAGCGCCACGACCGCCAGGATGACGATGACCGGCGAGTTGAACCAGTCCAGGTCCTTGCCTTTGTCGAGCATGATCTGCAACGAGGCGACCCAGGTGATCAGCGAAGCCAG
This sequence comes from Cupriavidus sp. 01T418, assembly GCF_056398885.1. Classification (NCBI taxonomy): domain Bacteria; kingdom Pseudomonadati; phylum Pseudomonadota; class Betaproteobacteria; order Burkholderiales; family Burkholderiaceae; genus Cupriavidus; species Cupriavidus sp. 01T418. The sequence continues at coordinate 25,895 of NZ_JBFTQG010000064.1, read as the reverse complement.
GCCCACCAGGTCGATCGGCAGCTTGCGCGCCGGCGTCTCGCGGTCCTTGTAGATGGCCCAAGTGACGGCCGCGGCAAACAGGCCGACCGGCACGTTGATGTAGAAGATCCAGGACCACGAGTAGCTATCGGTCATCCAGCCGCCCAGCGCGGGGCCGGCGATCGGGCCCACGGTGGCGGTCATGGCCCACAGCGCCAGCGCCATGGCGCTCTTCTCTTTGGGATACGAGCCCAGCAGGATGGATTGCGACAACGGGATCAGCGGGCCTGCCACCGCGCCCTGCAGGATCCGCGCGGCGAGCAGCACGGTCAGGTTGGGCGCGATGCCGCACAGCCAGGACGACAGCACGAACAGGAGGATCGCGCCGACGAACAGGCGGATCTGGCCTACACGTTGGGTCAGCCAGCCCGTCAGCGGAATCGCGACGGCGTTGGCCGCGGCGAACAGCGTGATCACCCAGGTGCCTTCGTCGATCGACACACCGAGGTTGCCGGAGATGGTCGGGATCGCGACATTGGCGATCGACGAGTCCAGCACGTTCATGAAGGTGGCCAGGGCCACGGCGAAGCTTCCCAGCACGAGCTTGCCGCCGGTGAGCGGGGCGGGTGCGGTCTGGGTCTGGGCTGGGGATTGCATGGGGCGGTCCGAAAGAGATTCGCTTGGGGGGCCGCCGCACGGCTGGAACGGCGGCCCGGTTCAATCTGATATGTCAGATAAATGGGCGAGAGTGGGCTGGTGCGCGTCCTTGCGGCGCTCAGGCCCCGGCTGCTGGCGTGACGGCTGCAGTGCGCGGCGTGTGCTTCGCCACGTCCGTCGCGGGCTTGCCGTTGCTGTTCTGCGAGATGATCCGCGTGATCTCGCGGTCGGCCTCTTCGCCATAGCGCTGGAACACATCGGTGCGATAGGTGGTGCGATACGGGGTTTCACCGCCGGTGGCGAGCTGCGAACCGGTGGCCGTGTGCGTTTCCACGTCGACCTGCATCGACAGGCCGATCTGCAGCGGGTGCGCGCGCAGTTCCGCCGGATCGAGCAGGATACGCACGGGCAGGCGCTGCACGACCTTGATCCAGTTGCCGGTGGCGTTTTGCGCGGGCAGGGCCGAGAACGCACTGCCAGTGCCGGCCGAGAAGCCGACCACCTTGCCGTGGTAGGTCACGCCGCCGCCGTACAGGTCGGCATGCAGTTCGACCGGCTGGCCGACGCGGATATGCTTGAGCTGGACTTCCTTGAAATTGGCGTCCACCCACACGCCGTCGAGCGGCACGATCGCCATCAGCGGCGCGCCCGGGGCCACGCGCTGGCCTACCTGCACCGAACGCCGCGCCACATAGCCCGTGACCGGGGCCGGGAGCGTGTTGCGGGCATTGGCAAGATACGCATCGCGCACCTTGGCCGCGGAGGCGAGCACGCTGGGGTGGTCGGCAACGGAAGCCTGGTCGGTCAACGTATGGTTCGAGGCCAGTTGCTGACGCGCGGTTTCGAGCGCGGCTTCGGCAACCTTGACCGCGTCGCGGGCGTGGGCCACGTCTTCCGCCGCGACCGCGCCGGTTTCGGTCACTTCGCTGCGCCGGCGCAGGTCGTCCCGGGCGCGGGCCAGGTCGGCCTGCCGTTGCTGTACCGTGGCGTCGAGCACGTTGTTGTTGACGTAAAGCGCGCTGACCTGGCGCACGGTCTGGCCGAGCGCGGCTTCGGCGCTGGCGAGCGCAACCCTGGCGTCGGCGGCGTCGAGGGACACCACCGGCTCGCCGGCCTTCACGATCTGCGTGTCGTCGGCATTGACCGCGACCACCGTGCCGGTGACTTGCGGCGTGAGCTGGACCAGGTTGCCGTTGACGTAGGCGTCATCGGTTTCCTGGTGAAAGCGCGCCACGGTGTAGTAGTAGGCGCCGTAGCCGGCCGCGGCGAGCGCGGTGGTCAGGCCGAGCAAGGCAAGCAGGCGCTTGCGCGTGTTCGGCTTGGGGGACTTGGCGGGTTGGGCTTCGACGGTTGCTTCGGTTACCTGGTTGGTCTGGGTCGTTTCGTTCATGGCGTCACCTGTTCGTGTTCGTTGAAAGCGGAGTTAGCGGGGCCGAGCTGCCTGTGTGTTCGAGTCGGAGGTATCGGTGTAGCCGCCGCCCAGTGCCGCGGCGAGGGCAATCTGCCGGTCGTGGCGATTCATGCGCAGGTTGGCCACCACCTGGCTGCTGGCGAGCGCATTGGTCTGCGCGTTCAGCACGGTGAGCTGGGTGGTCAGGCCCGCCTTGTACTGCGCCAGGGCCAGGGTCAGCGCGCGCTGCGCGGCGGTGTCGGTACGGATCGCGCTGTCGGTCTGCGTGTCGATGGCGCGGATGTCGGAGAGCTGGGTCGCAACGTCGGTCAGGGCGTTCACCAGGGTCTCGTTGTAGTTGGCGACGGCAAAGTCGAATTCGGCGTAGCGGCCCTTGAGCTGGGCGCGCAGCGCGCCGCCATCGAAGATCGGCAGGTGGATCGCAGAGCCGGCCGAGGTCGTGCGGCTGGCGGCGTGCAGGAAGCGGCCCCAGCCAAAGGCGTCGAGGCCCATGGCGAGGGAGAGGTTGATGTCCGGATAGAACTCCGCCTTGGCCACCTTGATGTCGTGCAGGGTGGCATCGACGCGCCAGCGCGCGGCGACGATGTCGGGGCGGCGCGAAACCAGGTCGGCCGGCAGGTTGTCGGGCAGGCGCACTTCGTCGCCGGTGGCCAGGGTAGGGCGGCTGATCGCCAGGCCCCGGTCCGGACCCTGGCCAAGCAGCGCGCCCAGTTGGTAGCGCGTGCGCTGGATATTGCCGTCGAGCGCGGAGAGCGCGACTTCGCTGGCGGCCAGGTTGGCTTCCGCAGTGCGCTTCTCGACCTCGGTGTCCAGCCCCATGGTCACGCGCCCGTTGGTCACGCGCAGTACTTCACGGCGCTGCTTCACTTCGTCCCGTGCAATGTCGTGCAGCGCGTAGAGGCGGGCCAGCTCGTTGTAGGCCCGGGCAATCGCGCTGCTTAGCGTCAGCTTCACCTGTTCCGCCTCGGCCTCGCTGGCGCGCAGCGCGGATACCGCGGACTTCAGGGCCTCGCGGTTCTTGCCCCACAGATCGAGTTCATACGAGGCGTTGATGACCGCCTTGTTTTCCGATTGCCAGGACCCGGCGAACGGGGGCGGCACGACCGTGCTTTCCGTGAAACGTTGACGCGTCCAGGAATAGCCCGCGCCCACCTGCGGCAGCGTATTGGCATTGGCGCCTTCGCTGAGCGCCGTGGCGGAGGCCACGCGCGCCCTGGCTTTTTCCAGCGAGGGGCTGCCTTGCAGCGCTTCGCCGATCAGGGCCTTGAGCTGGGCGTCGCCAAACTGGTCGGTCCAGTCCGCTGAAGGCCAGCGGCCTTGCTCGGCGGGGATGCTCTGCGTGGTGGCGTAGGAAGTGGCTTCGGCGATGTGCTTGTCGCTGTGGATGCCGGCGTAGTTGGCACAGCCGGCCAGGACTGCCGCCATCAAGACCGAGAGCGCAGGGCCCGCGAAGCGGCGCGCCGAGAAACTAATTTGATTGTGCATCATCTGATCTGTCAGGTAAATTGGCAAAAAAAAAGCGATCAAATATTCGCAAATTTGGCAAGAAGCCGGCGAAATTCAGTGAATTCCTCTGGGCTGAACGCCTTCAACCGGGCATTGAGCACCTTCGGCGCCACTTCAGGAATGCGCTCTGCCACCGCCATGCCCTTCTCCGTCAGCGTCAGGTTGACCATCCGACGATCGTCGACGCTGCGGCTGCGCGCCAGCAGCTCTTTGCTTTCCAGTTTGTCCAGCATGCGGGTCATCAGACCGCTATCGATGCAGAGCAGCTTGCTCATCTCGAACGGCGTGTGGGCCACGCCACGTGTGAGGAGAAGCAGAACCCCCATATGCTGGGCAGTGATTTCCAGGTCCTTCAGTGCCGCATCCATTTCGCACAGGAGGCCGTCGCGGGCGCGGTTGAGAAAAAACCCGACGCTCTGCATGAGCTGGTAGTTTTCCTTCGTGTAGTGATCCACGGTGGGGCCTCATGTGTGTTGTTGATGTAACAGTAGCTGATTAGTCAGATAAATACAAGGAGAATCTGGCGCGCTCGGTGCGGCACGGCTGGTGCATCCGACCAAGTCACTGATTTTTGAGAACGGCATAGTGCGCCGTCGTCCGCCATTGCTGCCCTGGCATGGGACACCCGCGCAATCGACGGGCATCGAGAATGGCTTGAGTAGCCCGTTTAAGGCGTTTAAGGCCGTGGGCGGAAGCCGCGATTTAGGTCGAGACCCGCATTTAGCACCGCTAGGCCCTGTTCTCTGGCCCGTTTGAGGAAGCCCCCGGCGAGCGATGGATTTTCGAGTTGAGCGGCGACGCCGGCATCGACGAATCGACTCATTTCCTTATGGAATGCCTTTGCCGTAGCCGGGTCGGTCAGCTCGCTCAACTTTCCCTGCAGCTTCTCCTTAAAGTCGTCCTCGGACCAGCCGTAGTCGACCAGCTTCTGCCCGATCAACTCCATATCCAGGGCGATTTGCCGATCCGTCAGGAATTTGATGTCCCAGATGTCGCGTGCCTTGAGGAACGGGCGCGCGCCAAGGGCTACCAGCTTGTCCGCGAGGATCTCCTTTGGGGTCTCGGCCGCAATGATCAACTGGCGGTGAGGCGCAGGCAGATGAGGGTAGTTGGCCGCGACGGACACCAGGTCAACATCGTGTGCCGGAACGCTGGCCACCTCGATGTTGATGACCTGGTTCTGCGGAACGCTCGAGTCCGCCTGGAGCACCTGGACCTTGGCACTCCAGCGGGCGACATGAACACCCTCAGCCGGCACTTTGGCCTTGGGAGCCTTGATGTCGACCTGCAGGCCGTAGGCGTCGCCGATTTCCCGTTGCAGCAGATCCGCGAACGGCACCATGGCTTCGGGCTTGAAGGCGTCGCCAGCGGCAAAGTCGAGATCCTCGGAGTAACGCGTCCCCTGGTAGCAGAGGCGCAACGCGGTGCCGCCCTGGAACGTGAGCTGCGCGGCCGCTCCACTCTGTGTGAGCGCGTAGAGGATTTCGTAGTGCAGGATCTCCTTCACGATGGTGCTGGCGGGCACCTTGCGTTCGTTTGCGTACTTGCCCGCGAGGTCCAGAAGGTCAGTTCGAGTGCGAAGTTGCATTGAGGTGTTCCATGTTCATGACCAGGTCCAGATTGCGCCCGACTCGCTTGAGGTCTCTTAGCGCGCGAGACGGCGTGGCCACGGGAAGTTCGCGCCGGCTGTCGAGCGCCAGCTCGTCCCGCAGCTGGTTTGGACTCTGGGTTGTGTGTACGAACTCCAACGTCCCATAGGGCGTCTTGAAGGTCTGGCTGCGGCCTGTGGTCATGAGGGTGAGCCGCGAGGGGATCTGGGAGATCCAGCCTGCCTCGGACAATGCAGATTCCAGGCTGAGATAGCTGAAGTCCCACGGCCGCAGGAAAGGCACAAGGGCGCTAAGCAAGTCCTGGGGGAGGGAGCGCGCTCGCGGGTTCACATAGAGGCCGCGCGCAACACGCTCGATGAGCCCGGCATGCTGATGCCTGGCTAAGGCTTTCAGCATAGTGCGACTGTCTTCCGGAAACAGCAGGCTTAGGGTGCTCGACGAAAACGCCCAGATGCCCGCTTTGTCCCAGCGATCCATGGTGGCGATCAAATCTCGAACAAGCATTCTGACTCTACAGAAAGGGTACATTTAGGGGCAGTATATGTCGAGTAGAGGTGCGCATCAATGGATTGATTAGCAGAAAGTGAACAAAAAAGGGCGCTTATCGTGCAAGAAAACTTCAGCGACCATCGAAGCGCACGGCGAGCCGCTGTTCGAGAAACGCATCGACGACGAAATCAATAAACACGCGCGTCTTGGGCGGCAGTAGTTTCTTGTTCGGGTAGTAGAGGCAGATCGGTCCAAGATCCGCGTACCAGCCCGGCAGCAGCCGGATCAGGTCGCCGCTGAGCAGCAAGCGGGCAGCATGGGGCATCGGCAGCATGGCCACGCCGTGGCCAAGCATCGCGGCATGCGCCATCGCTTCCGGGTCATCGAAGATCAGGCGGGTATGGCACTCGGCTTGCGCCTGTTCGCCAAACCGGTTGCGCAGCGTCCAGGCGTACAGGCGCCCGGTCCCGCCGGAGCGCCGGCCAATGCCATCGAATTCCGCGAGCTCGGATGGATGCATCGGCATGGGCCGGTCCGCCATGTAGGCCGGCGAAGCCGTGGCCACGACATGGGCCGGCGCCAGTTCACGCGCGATGACCCCCTGGTTGAGGGCAATCCCACCACCGATTGCCGCATCGAAGCCGCCACCGATCAGGTCGACGGGGCGGTTGTCGAACTGCCAGTCCGGCACGACCTCGGGATAGCGGCGCAGGAATTCACCGAGCATGGGCACCAGGTACTCGCGTCCGAATGCCACGCCGACGCTGACCTTCAGGGTTCCCGACGGTTTGCCGTCGTGCTGTGCCGCGTGCGAAAAAGCGTCCTGCAGGTCGGCAAACGGTGCGGTCACCGCATGCAGGAACCGCTCGCCGTCGGCGGTCAAGGTCAGGCTGCGCGTGCTGCGGTGAAAGAGCCGCAGGCCAAGGTGCGCTTCCAGGCGCGCGACGTTCTTGCTGACCGCCGCCGGCGTCAGCCCCATGCGGCGAGCGGCGCCCGAGAAATTGCCGGTTTGTGCACTCAGAATGAAGGATTCGAGAAGGCCCAGTCCTTCCATCGCAGACCCTATACAAATGGTTGAAATTGATGATCTCGATTATGGCCTACCGGAGTGGCAATCGGATGTAGATACTTTGATGCACCAACCTCAAGGAGCATCGCAATGACAACCACCTTTTCCGGCAAAGTCGCTTTTGTGACCGGCGGCGCCCGCGGTATTGGCGCAGCCATCGTCCGCCGCCTCGCGCGTGACGGCGCCGCCGTGGCCTTTACGTACAAGGGCTCGACCGCTCAGGCCAACGCCCTGGCCGCCGGCATCGATGCCGCCGGTGGCCGCGCGCTCGCCATCCAGGCTGACGCGGGCGACGCCGCTGCGGTCACCCGGGCGATCGACGATGCCGCGCGCCAGTTCGGCAAGATCGACATTCTGGTCAACAACGCCGGCGTGCTGCTGATGGGTCCGGTTGACGCGTTCTCCCTCGAAGACTTCGACCGCACCCTGGAGGTGAATGTGCGTGCCGTGTTCGTCGCTTCGAAGGCGGCCCTGGCGCATATGGGCCAGGGTGGGCGCATCGTCAACATTGGCAGTTGCAACGCCGAGCGCATGCCGTTCCCCGGTGGCGCAGCCTATGCGATGAGCAAGTCTGCCTTGCAAGGTCTCGTGAAGGGCATGGCCCGCGATCTCGGACCAAAGGGCATCACGGTCAACAACGTGCAACCCGGCCCGACGAACACCGACATGAATCCGGAATCGGGCGAATTCGGCGGCGCGCTCCATGCGCTGATGGCCTTGCCGCGTCACGGCCAGCCGGACGAGATCGCGGGAATGGTCGCCTATCTGGCCAGCCCGGAAGCGGCCTTCGTGACCGGCGCCAGCCTGACGATCGACGGCGGCTTCAACGCCTGAGCGTCGCTTCACCTGCCGCCATGCTTGCGATGCAGCGCAAGCATGGCGATACCAACTACCAATTCTTGCGATTCCCCGGCGACGCGTCCCTCCAAGTCTTCCCAGACAGTTTCTGACGAATGCCGCGGTATGCGTCAACCCTGTCCACTGGAGCCTGGCCGATGCGCCTCACCTTCCTTTCGGCGATCTTCGCCGCAGTTCTCACTTTTTCCGCCGTCCCCCATACCGCGAACGCCGCGCCACGCGCGCCAGTCTCCGGCCCGGCGCTGGCTGAAGCCACGTCCCGTATCGAGGATGGCAAGATCGACGTCAACGGGGTGCGTTATCACTACCTGCTGGCGAAAGGGCGCGGTACCCCGGTCGTTCTCCTGCACGGCGGCGCGGCAATGGTCGTGATTCCGGACGGACTGGGCGGGTACCTCCGCAACGGCGAGATCCACCTGATCGACGGGCGTGGCGTGGTGCTCGGCTTGTACGACGATCGCTCGTTCGACGAGGCGCTGAGCGCAGCGCGGCAGGCGGTGCGATGAAGCCGGCGCCCGCTGCGGCCCACCTGCATGCGCCCAGGCTGCGGCGGGACCTGGATCTACGCCGTCACCGTGGCCGTTGGCCGGGTTGCGCACCTGGGCCGCTTGCCGGGCTTCGGTTTCTCCCCGGCGGCCCTGCCGCGAGAGGGGAAAGAGCAGTAGGGGGCTGGCTACCTCAAATGCGCGCCAACTGGCTATTGCCGGCATGGCCGCCCACGCCTAGGCTGTGGCACGGATCCGGCTTGTTGCCGGGACGGCAGGGAAACTGGAATGACTTTGCGCCTCGACAGCCACCGGGCCAACCGGCCCAGCACCGAACTCTTGATTCGCCTTGATCGCCGCAGCGAACGCTATCGCCTCGAGCATTCGCTCGCGGATTTGGTCCGCCTGCGTGTCTCGCAGATCAACGGCTGCCCCTATTGCATTGACCTGCATTCCACGCGGGCTCGCCGGGACGGAGAAATGGCAAGGCGGATCGACTTGCTGCCAATGTGGCGCGAGACGTCGCTCTACACGGATCGCGAGCGCGCGGCACTGGCGTGGTCCGAGGCGGTGACGTGCGTGGCCAGCACGCATGTCCCGGATGACGTCTGGGAAGCGGTGCGCCCACATTTTTCCGAACGGGAACTGGTTGACCTGACCTTGCTGGTGAATGCCATCAACAGCCTGAACCGCTTTGGCATTGCATTCCGACGCTCGCCAGCGTAGCCGAGGCGAGGGGATAGGAAAGTAGAGTAGGGGAAACAGGGAAGGGGGATGCGCGGGACGGGGCGGCACAACTGCGTGGCCGGCCTCCCGCGCGGGGCGGGTCCTGCTCTTAGCGGGGCAGGAGTTTCTTGATCGGCTCGCCTTCGGCAGCCAGGCCGAATACCAGCAGCTTCGCCGGCTGGGTGTCACTGGGATTGCGTGTGACGAGATGATGCGCGCCAGGCGGCTCGTACCAGCTCTGGCCTTGCGTGTAGGTCTTCGGGGGTTCGGCGCCAAGCTGCGACACCACCGTCCCTTCAAGCACATACGCGAAGATCGAACCCGGATGCACGTGCGGCGCGGCTTCCTGCCCCGGGCTGAAGGTCACGGTAGCCAGGAGCACGTTCTTGCCTTGCGTTTCCGGGATCGGCTGCTTCATCAGCGGCAGCACGGTTTCCCCCGCCGCGCCTTTGTCGGGCTGGCCATCGGGTGCATACGCGAATGCCATGCTGGTGCCGAGCAGCGCCAGCATGGCCGGCACAGCGGTGACAATGAGCAGGCGGCACACCATCCGCCGGCCTGGATGTCTGTTCGTCATCGGAATTCCCCTGCGTTCAGGCCGGCAGCTTGCGGAAAGCGATGGCGAAACGGTTCCAGCTGTTGATGGTGGAGATGAGCAGTGTCAGGTCGACCAGTTCGGCGTCGGAGAAGTGCGGGCGCACGGCCTCCCAGGCTTCGTCCGGGACATGGGTCTCGGAAACCAGCGTGACGGCTTCGGTCCACGCCAGCGCAGCCTTCTCGCGCTCGCTGAAAAACGGGGTTTCGCGCCACACCGAGAGGGTGGCCAGGCGGCGATCGTCTTCACCGCCCTTGCGCGCGTCGGTGGTGTGCAGGTCGACGCAGTAAGCGCAGCCGTTGATCTGCGAAGCCCGCAAACGCACCAGTTCCATCAGCGGTTTTTCCAGCCCGCTCTTGGCGATCCGTTCTTCCAGGCCGATCAGGGCCTTGATGGAGGCGGGGCTGGCATTGTAGAAATCGAGACGTTGTTCCWTGGTTTGCTCCTGGTTTGCGCCGCCGGGACGGCGGCGCGACAGGAACAAGATTAGGATGACAACTGGTTATGCAAAAGAGCCATTTATTGGTAATTTCAGGTATCCAGTGACCTGGCACCGGGTCGGTTCCGCAAGGGTGGCTACGGCCTGCCCGCCGCCATCACCCCGGCCAGCTTCTCCATGCCGGCATGGATGTCGGCCACGCCAATGCCACCGTAGCCAAACAGAATCCCGGGTACCGGCTGCCGCCCGCGATACATGCCGGCGATGCCGTAGAGGCCGATCGACGCGGCGGCGGCGCGAGCGATCAGGTCCCGTTCCTCCAGCTCCGTCTTCAGGCGGGCAACGAGGTGGATACCGGCGGCCGGCGCGTTCGGCGCGAACCACTGTGCCAGTGGGCCGTCCAGATGCTGCAGCAAGGCGGCCCGTCGCGCGGCGTACTCCTTATGCATGCGACGCAGGTGCTTGGCGAAGTAGCCGTCGAGCATGAACTTGGCCAGGGCCGTCTGCGTCATGGTGCAGCTATGCCAGTCGCCCACCTGCTTGGCGCCGCGCATCGCCTTGGAAAGCGGTGCTGGCGGAATCACGTAACCAATGCGCAGTTCGGGGAAGATCGTCTTGGAAAAGGTGCCCAGGTACGCCACCGCGCCCGTGCTGTCGAGGCTCTTGAGGGATTCCATGGGCCTGCCCATGAAGCGGAATTCGCCGTCGTAGTCGTCTTCCAGCACCAGCGCGCCGCGCCGCTGCGCCCATTCGAGCAGCGCGATGCGGCGCTCCAGGCTCATGGCCATGCCCAGCGGAAACTGGTGCGAGGGCGTGACGTAGACAATGCGCGCGTTGTCCGGCAGGGCGTCCACCACCAGCCCTTCCGCATCCACCGGGACATCGGCAATCCGGGCGCCCAAGGCGGAGAAGGCAATACGCGCAGGCGGATAGCCGGGATCTTCCACCGCCACCACATCGCCCGGGCGAATCACCACCCGCGCCACCAGGTCGATCGCTTGCTGCGCGCCCTGCGTGACGATGACATCCTGCCAGTTGCTGACCACGGCGCGGCTGAAAGCCAGGTAGCGCGAGACCGCCAGGCGCAGCTCCTGCTCCCCGGCGGGGTCTCGGTAGGTGCCCCGCCCGCGGGCTTGCAGGCGCAGCGCATGGCCGACGCAGCTGCGCCATTTGTCGAAGGGAAACAAGGTCTTGTCGGTGACGCCGCCCACGAAGTCGAACGCGGGTGCGGCGCCGGGTGCCGTCATCGGCAAGGCGTCGGGCAATGTTTCCCAGATCGAGCCGGAGCCGGGACTCGGGGACACCGGCGCTGGCGCGGACGGCAGACGCGTCATCTCTTGCGCCACGAAGGTGCCATCGCCGGCACGCGAGCGCAGGTAGCCTTCGGCAATCAACCGCTCGAACACGTCGAGCGTGGTCTTGCGCGAGACGCCAAGCTGCGTGGCGAGATCACGGGTGGACGGCAGTCGCTCGCCCGGCGCCAGCCGTCCGTTGACAATGCCGGCACGCAGCTGGCGGTAAAGCTGGCCGGCCAGGTCCTGCCGGCCGTGAATACTCAAATGGACATCCATTCGCTGGTCACCTGAAACGGTGGGGAATGATTGGATTCTACGTGCCAGTCCTGCCGGCTTCCAGCGGCGCTGATCTGCGTTGGCGCTCGGCGCCCGTGGCCGAACCGGCCATGCAGGCGCTGCTGCGCAACGCCGGCGTGATCGCCATCCCGGATGGCCTCGGCGGCTTCTAGCAAAACGGCCGCGTGCATGTAACTGAAGCGCGCTCGCCCCGGCGCATGCAAGACGCTTATGCCAGCCATTAGCCAACGCGCCTGTCGCCCGCCATCCACACATTGTCTAATGCATCCACACACAGGCACGGCAAGCAGTCCAACGCCGCAGCCGATAACGATGATGGAGACAAAGTGCAATGAAACGTCCCGCCCGCCTGAAAGTCCTGCTGGTGTCCGCCTGCGCGTCCATCGCGTGGGGCACCTCGCTCGCTGCCGGCACCGATGCCGCGCCGTTCCCGACCCATCCGATCCGGCTGGTGGTGCCGTTCACCAGCGGCGGGATCGCCGATGTGATGAGCCGCGTCCTCGCTGAAAAACTCAAGGAGTCGCTTGGCCAGTCGGTGGTGGTCGAGAACCGGCCGGGCGCGGGCACCATGCTCGCTTCCGAATATGTGGCGCGCGCCGACGCCGATGGCTACACGCTGCTGATGGCGGCGGCGTCCCTCACCATTGCGCCCGCCGTGTATCCCAGGGGCCGGGTCCGGTACGACCCGGTGCGCGATTTCGCGCCGGTCTCGCTGGTGGCGGAGGTGCCGCAGGTGCTGGTGGCATCGCCCGTCTTCCCGGTAAGGAATGTCGGCGAGCTGATCGACTATGCGCGCCGGCATCCCGACCAGGTGAACTATGCCTCGTCCGGCGCCGGCACGTCCAACCACCTCGGGGCGGAGCACTTCAACCAGATGGCGCACATCCATATGAAGCACGTGCCTTACAAGGGCACCATGCAGGGACTGAACGACGTGGTGGCCGGCCATGCGCAGGTCATGTTCGCCGATCTGGCCGCCGCGGCCCCCTTTATCAAGGCGGGCAAGCTGACCGCGCTGGGACTGACCAGCGCCAGGCCTTCGCCGTCCCGCCCGCAGATGCAGACCATCGCCCAGGCGGGCCTGCCGGGCTACGCCAGCACCTCGTGGCTTGGCCTGCTGGCGCCGGCAAATACCCCGCCCCAGGTCATCGCCCGGCTGAACGAGGCCGTACTCAAGGCCTTGCGCATCGGCGAGGTCAAGGCGCGCTTCGCCGCGCTCAATGTCGACCTGGCGCCGAGCAGCCCGGAGGCGTTCAAGCGCTTCATCGCCAGCGATGCGGCCAGGTGGTCGGACATCGCGCGGGCGACCGGGGCCTCCGTGGAGTGAGGCTCCCGGGCCGGGCCGGCCTTGACGGCCCGGCTTGTCTTGCCGGCCCGGTGCCGCGGCCCCGGTTCGCACTCGCCCGGCGCCTTCCCGCCATTCCCTGCAGATTGCCGCTGCCGTCCCTATGACCGCGCATGGCCGGTTGCGCGCTGCTTTTCGCTTTCACGTTCCATCACAACAACAGCAATGACTGGAGGAGACAGATGAATACCATCCGGCTGACGGCAGCCGCCCTGATGGCGCTGCCAGGGCTTGCCGCCGCGCAGTCGGTCACCCTCTACGGGGTGGTCGACACCGGCGTCGAGTACGTCAACCATATCGGCACGGCAAGCGACAGCGTGACGCGCATGCCGGGACTGACCGGCACCGTGCCATCGCGCTGGGGCTTGCGCGGCAGCGAGGACCTCGGCCAGGGCATCAAGGCGGTGTTCGCGCTGGAGTCGGGCTTCGGCCCCGACACTGGCGTATCCAACCAGGGCGGCCGCCTGTTTGGCCGCCAGGCGTACGTGGGTCTCGCCGGCAAGTGGGGCCAGATCGCGCTGGGCCGGCAGTACACCATGACGTTCTGGGCCAACCTCGAAGCTGACATGCTCGGCCCGAACACTTTCGGCTCGGCCTCGCTGGATAGTTATATGGCGAATGCCCGCGCCGATAACGCCATTGCGTACAAAGGCACCTTTGGCGGCTTCACGGTAGGGGCCACTTACAGCTTCGGGCGCGACAGCGTCAATGCCGGCCCGAGCCCGGCGGGCACCAACTGCGCCGGCGAGAACCCGGCCGATGCGCGCGCCTGCCGCGAATGGTCGGCGCTGCTCCAGTACGATGCCAAGAGCTGGGTAGTCAACGCGGCCTACGACTCGTTGCGCGGCGGTCCGGGTGCCTTCGCCGGGCTGACCAACAGCGGCTTGCGCGACGACAGGCTCTCGCTCAACGGCTATGCCTTGCTGGGCGCCGCCAAGCTGGGCCTCGGTCTGGTACGGCGCGATAACCGGGCCAGCTCCACGCCGCGCAGCGACCTCTGGTATGGCGGCGTGTCCTATGCAGTAACGCCGGCCTTCAGCGTGGATGCCGAAGTCTTCAACCTGCGCTATCACGACAGCAGCAACAAGGCCTGGCTGTACGCGGCGCGGGCGACCTATGCGTTCTCCAAGCGCAGTTCGGTGTATGCCACCGCCGGCTTTATCAACAATGGCGGCCAGCTCGCCTTGTCGGTCAGCAACGGCCAGCCGGGTGCCAACCCGGCGCCCGGCGCCAGCCAGCTGGGTGCCATGGTGGGGATCAAGCACGTCTTCTGATAGCACGTCTTCTGATACATCTTCCGATGCCTTGAGACATGACTGCGCCGGCGAGATCGGGATCCCGCCGGCGCGGCGTTGCGCTGGCTGTGCGTTGTGCCTTGTTCAGTGCGGCTCGACACCCACGAACGCGTTCTCCAGCAAATGCAGGATGCCATCGCGGGTCAACGGCGCCGGATTGGGATAGGGCGAGCGCATTGCCTGGTCGGCCACGCGTGCCAGGTCGGCATGCCGCACGCCCAGTTGCTCCAGCGCCAGCGGCACCTGCAAGCGGCTCGCCAGCCGGTGCAGCCCGCGCGCGGCATTGTCGCTGCCGAGCGCCGTGGCGATGCGCGCCATGACCCGCGGCGCGGCGGCCGCGTTGTATTGCACGGCATGCGGCAGGACGATGGCGTGGGTTTCCGCGTGCGGCAGGTTGAGCATGCCGCCCAGCGTATGGCATAGCTTGTGATGCAGCGCCACCGCGCAACTGCCAAGCACCGAGCCGGCCAGCCACGCGCCATACAGGCAGGCACTGCGCGCCGCCAAATCGTGCGGACGCGCCACCACCTCTGGCAGCCCGCTGGCCAGGGCGCGGATGCCATCCTCGGCCATCAGCGTGGTGACGGGATTGGCGTCGGCGGCGTACATCGCTTCCACGCAATGGGCGATGGCGTTCAGGCCGCTGGTGGCGCTCAGCGCCGCCGGCAGGCTCAGGGTGAGTTCGGGGTCATAGATCACGCTGCGCGGCAGTACCTGCACCGAGCGGCCGGTCTTCTTCTCGCCACGCTCGGTGATGCCGTAGATCGGCGTCATTTCCGAGCCGGCATAGGTGGTCGGCACCGCGACGATGGGTATCGGCGACTCCAGCGCGATGGCTTTGCCCAGGCCGATGGTGGAGCCACCGCCAACCGCCACCGCGCAATCGGCGCCAAGGCGGGCGGCCAGCGCGCGCGCCTCGCGTGCGACCTCGATCGGCACATGCATGACGGCTCCGGGGAACATCCCCACATAGCGCTCGCCGAGCAGCCCGGCGACGCGCTGCGCCAGCGCGGTCTGCTCGGGGGTGCAAAGCACCAGGGCGCGCGTGGCGCCGAGTTGCTCGACCTCGCGCGCCAGCGAGGCGAGCGCGCCCGTGCCGAACACCACGCGCGCGGGCAGGGGCGAGTAGATAAAGCTGTCTTGCATCATGTGGGGTCTCCCAAGTAGTGATTCCTGGCCGATGCCGCGACTTGCCGCGGCGCCTGCCGGTAGGTCACCGCGCGTCAGGCAATGGCATCGGCGCGGCGGATCGAAGCGATCATCGAGCTGTCGAGCAGGAACTCGCGCGACTTGTCCGGATCGAGCGAGATCGCATGCAGGTCCTGCCGGTTCTGGCGGCGCACCTGCGGGTCGCGTTCTTCCATGGTCTTCTTGTTGCGGATGCTGTTCTTCTGCACCACTTCCACGGCCACGGTGCGGCGCTGGCGCGAATACAGGTCGAGCAGCTCGGCGCCGGCGCGGCCGTGCCAGACCTCGGCCAGCTTGGTGCCAAGGTTGAAGGCATCGTGCACGCCGCCGTTCAGGCCGAAGCCGCCGATCGGGTTGTTGATATGGGCCGCGTCGCCGGCCAGCAGGATGCGACCCCTGACGAAGGTGTCCGCCACGCGCTGGTGCACCCGGTAGGTGCCGGAGTAAGCCAGCGGGAAATGCATGTCCACGCCCAGGGTCTCGCGCAGGCGGGCCTGCACGTTGGCCGGCGCCAGCAGCACCGCGTCGTCGACATCGGTATCGGCGGGCATGGCAACGCGCCAGAGGTCGGGGCGGCTATCGTCGTACAGCTTCAGCACCACGGCCCAGTGATCGGGGTCGGAGACGTAGGCGGTGCCGGTGTAGCCCAGCGTTTCCATCGGCATGGCGACATTGGTGACCAGGAATTTCTCGCGCCAGGTAAAGCCTTCGAAGCCAAAGCCGGCGCTCTTGCGCACCATGCTGCGGGCGCCGTCCGCGCCCACCACCCAGGGCACCCGTACCTCGCTCGGGCCTTGTGCGGAGCGCAGCTTTAGCGTGGCGCTGGCGCCGCTGGTGGATACCGATTCGAGCTTTTCACCAAAGCGCAGCTCGACATTCGGCAGTGTGCGCAGCACATCGAGCAGCAGGCTGGAAAGGTAGTGCTGCGGCAGGTGGAAGCGGAAGGGGAAGTCGGTCAGGGACGACAGGGTGCCCAGATCGAACTCGGCATAGACGCCTTCGCTGCGGTCTCGCATCTGCCAGACGGGAATGCGGATGCCCATTTTGGTCAGCGCCGCTTCGATGCCGAGTTCGCGGAAGATCTCCAGCGTGGGCGGAAATTCGTTGAGAAAATAAGTGTGCCGAGAAGGCGTGCGAGCCTAGGAACGAAGCGCAGCAAGGCTGGAGCCTTGCGAGCATTTGTGACGACGGATCGCGCGTCTTGTCGGCACACTTATTCGACGAATTTGTGATTCGGGATACTAGAATCCTGCGTGCAAGGTACCGGCCGGTCATACGGGTGTCGATACGCGGAATCGCATCGGTGCCATTCGGAAGTTGAATGCGCGGCTCGCATGGCACGCGCCGATCGGGTACAACGGTTCCTGCCACTGCGCACCTCGCCTCGCCGAGCCTGACGGTGCGTCACAGTCCACAAGGAACCCAGTCATGGCAAAGAATGCCGGTTTCGCCGCCTCGCTCGACCTGCGGCTGCTGATCGTCTTCGACGCGGTGCTGCGCAAGCGCAGCCTGACCCAGGCCGGCGACAGCCTGGGCCTGAGCCAGCCGCTGATGAGCCAGTCGCTCAGCAAACTGCGCCAGTACTTTGGCGATCCGCTGTTCGTGCGCACCACGGCCGGCATGTCGCCCACGCCGCGCGCGCGCGAACTGGCGCCGCGCATCGCCAGCGTGATCCAGTTGATGCAGGAGGCCGTCGAAAGCCCCGACCAGTTCGATCCGGCCGTCTCGCGCCGCAGCTTCAGCTTTGTCGCCACCGATTTCGGTGCCGCCTTCCTGCTGCCCAGGCTGCTGGGCCACCTCGCCGAACATGCCCCTGGCATCCGGGTGCGCGCCATTGCCGCACCGCGCCATGGCGTGGAGGAGATGCTGGAAGAGGGCGAGGCGGACCTGGCCATGGGCAGCTTCGCCATCACGCGCTCGCCGTTCTACCAGCGCCGGCTGTACGCTTCCGATTACGTCTGCCTGGCGCGCGCCGGCCATCCGGTGGCGCAAGGCGGGCTGAGCGAGCAGGCCTATCTGAACGCCTCGCATGCGCTGGTGGCGCCGCTGCCGATCGGCTACGAGGCACTCGAACGTTTCCTGCTGGACAGCATTTCCGCCGAACGCTTTGTCGTCACGCTGCCGAATTTCCTCACGGTGCTGACCACGCTGCCCAGCTCCGATGCGCTGTTTACCGTCTCCCGCCGCGCCGGCGTCGAGGTGGCCCGTCTGGTCGGCGCGCAGGTGCTGGAGCTGCCGGTAAAGATCCCGGGCTTTGTCGTGCGCCAGTTCTGGCATGAGCGCTTCCACAAGGATCCGGCCAACAAGTGGTTCCGCGACCTGATCCACAGCCTGCTGGCCGACGCAGGCGAGGGCGGCGACGAGGCCTGCGCCGCCTGACGCGCGCGCGGCCGGATGCCGAATCGGCATTCGATGTATTCCTTTCCGGCTATGGTCCCGCGCGGGCCCCGCTTCCATACTCCAGCCAAGCCCGCAAGCGCCCCCCTTATCCGGCGCGGCCGGGCGGACAGCCTAAGCCAGTTAAGGAGACGCTATGGAAGGCAACCTCATTCGCGGTCTGCATCACATTACGCTGTGCACCAGCACGGCCCAGGGCGATGTGGATTTCTTCGTCAAGGTGTTGGGGCAGCGCTTTATCAAGCGTACCCTGTTCTACGATGGCCGCATTCCGATCTACCATCTGTACTTCAGCGACGCGGACGGCACGCCCGGGACGGTGATGACCACCTTCCCGATGCGCCGCACCGAGCTGACCGGACGCAAGGGCTCCGGTCAGTTCACCGCCATCGCCTACTCGGTGCCGGCGGGCTCGCTGGATTTCTGGCGCGAGCACTTCGGCCGCAACGGTGTCGCCATCGCGCAGGAGTCGGAACGGTTCGGCGAGAAGTACCTGCGCGTTGTCCATGCCGGCATCGACTTCGAAGTGGTGGAAGATCGCAGCGACACGCGCAAGCCCTGGCGCTCCGAATACGTGCCGGAGCAGTACGCGGTGCGCGGCTTCCATAACTGGACGGTGACCGTGCGCGAACTGGAGGACATGGACACCTTCATGCAGAACGCCTGGTACTTCCGCAAGACCGTGGCCGACGGCAAGTTCACCCGCTACGAAGCGGGCGAGGGCGGAGCAGGGCGCCGCATCGACGTGTTGTACGAGCCGGACCTGCGCCAGGGCACCTGGACGCTGGCCGAGGGCATCGTGCACCACGGCGCCTTCGACGTGGCGGACTACGATACGCAGGCCCGCGTGAAGTTCGATACCGAAGGCATGGGCTTTACCGACTTCTCCGACCGCAAGAACCGTGGCTACTTCGAATCGGTCTACGTGCGCACGCCCGGCGGCGTGATGTTCGAGGCCACCAAGTCGCTGGGCTTCAAGATGGACGAGGAGGAGGCCATGCTCGGCACCGAACTGAAGATCTCCCCGCAGTTCAATGTGTCGCATGACGACCTGCGCAAGCAGATGCAGAAGGAGGATCCGATCCATGTGTGATTTCCGCTCTTCCCCGATGTGGCTGTCCGTGGACGTGGACGTGGAGGTGGCGGCATGATGTCCTTCAAACTGTTGGGCACGGGCCCACGCAAGGTAATGCTGTTTCCCGGCCTGCTCGGTACGCGCGATGCATTTGACGATCAGCTGCGCTGGGCTGACCTTGAAGCGTTCCAGTACGTTGCGATCGAGTACCGAGGCTATGGTCAGGCCCGCAATGAGCGCGGCCTGATGACGCTGCGCGAAGTGGTGATCGACGCCACGCGCGTGGCCGACTACCTGGGCTGGAGCCGCTTCGCGGTGGCCGGGCATTCGCTCGGCGCGCTGGCCGCGCAGATGCTGGCGTTGGCGCTGCCGCAGCGCGTGGAGGCGATCGTCTCCATCGCCGGCCTCAGCGCGCGCGGCAGCAGCGGCGATCCGCAGCGCGTGYAAATGCTGCAGGAAGCGGCAGTGTCGCGGCAACAGCGCGAAGCGCTGGTGACGGCCGGCACGGCGCGCCGCTACCCGGCCGCCTTCGCACGCGCGGTGGTGGACGGCAGTTGGGGCAACATCGATGGCAGGTCCTTCGCCAGCTATGCGCTCGATGCGAGCCGTACCGACATCAGCCAGCAGGTGGAGGGTTCCGACAAGCCGATCCTGGTGCTCGTCGGCCAGCATGACAGCGTCAATACGGAAGAGGCCGCGCGCGCGACCACGTGCAAGTGGTATCGCAAGGCGACGCTGCAGGTGCTGGCAGGGGCCGGGCATTATCCGGTGCAGGAAACGCCGGCCGCCACCAGCGCGGCGCTGGAAGCCTTCCTGCTGGGTAGCGCGAACCCGGTCTAGCAGGGCGCAGGGCCGCGGCTCCCGCCTCCATCGCAACAACAGGAGGGAACCGCGGCGCAAGGCATCAGTCCCGCGGGACGTCGAACAGCAGCACTTCGGCATCCCGTCCTTCGCTTAGTGTCAGATCGCAAGGGCCCCTGACCTTGAGCGCATCGCCCTGGTCGAGCGGGTGTCCGTCCACGCGCAAGTGACCCCTTGCGACCTGCAGGTAGGTCTGCCGGTCCGCCGCGCAGTGGTAGGCCAGCGTATCCGCGCCATCCAGGATGGCGGCATGCAGACAGGCGTCCTGGTGGATCACCACCGAGCCGTCGCGGCCGTTCGGCGAAGCAATCAGGCGCAGCACCCCGCGCTTCGATGCCACGTCGAAGTGTCGCTCCTGGTAGCTGGGCGGCAAGCCTCTCGTCTACGGTTCTATCCGTTCGACGCATTGAACTCGCTGTGCGCAATGCCGCGCCCTGCGCTCATCCGCTGCACATCGCCGTAGCGCAGCACCGAGCCGTTGCCCATGCTGTCGCGGTGCTCCAGCTCGCCGTCGATCACATAGGAAATGATCTCCATATCGCGATGGGCGTGCTCGCCAAAACCCTTGCCGGGGCTGATGCGGTCCTCGTTGAGGACCACGATGGGGCCAAATTGCATATGGCGCGGATCGTGGTAGGAACCGAAGGAGAAGGAGTGGCGGGCGCGCAGCCAGCCGTGGTCGGCTTGTCCGCGCCCTTGCCCGTGACGAATTTCAATGCTCATGAGGGTGCTCGATGTGGATGGGTTGGATGGCCGCGCTCTCACAGCGGGATTTTGAGTTGGGGCCACAGGCGCGTGTCTTGCGGCCGGCAACAGACGACTTGCCGGTGGCCGCGCGGGACCAGGCGGCCCTGGCCCGGTTCAGCACGAAGTCGAAGTCGAGCCGGTAGCCGCCATCGGCCTGCTGGATCCACTCTCCGACCTAATGTGTCCAAGGCCGAGCGTTGAAAGTAGACTAATTGGAATGCTGGCTTTCGACTATTGAGCCGACGTCATGGACACTATTCCGCAGAGGAATGAAGACGAACTGGGCCCCCATCACCTGCAGGTGTTCGAAGTTCTGCTGGCCGAACGCAGCCCTGTTGTCGCATCACAACAAAGCGCAATTCGATGGTTCGCTAACCCACTATTTGTAAGTATCGTTAGCCGAGCGCTGGTACATACTACAAAATCGACGTGAACGGATTGCGTCGGCAAGCCGTCGGGATCGCCCAGAGTTTCCAATCATCAGCTGACAAGGAACGTGTTATGAAGATGAAATGGATTGCCGCCGTCGCCGCATTTGCCGCTGGTGGCGCGTATGCCCAGTCGAGCGTGACTCTGTACGGGATCCTCGACGTTGGTATCGAGTATCAAAATAACCAGCCCGGCGGCAGCCACAGCGTGACCCGCCTGACCTCGGGCAACCTGTCTGGCAGCCGTTGGGGCCTGCGTGGCGTGGAAGATCTGGGCGGTGGCCTGCGGGGCGTCTTCGTGCTGGAAAGCGGTTTCAACCTCGACACGGGCACCTCGGCACAAGGCGGCCGCCTGTTCGGTCGCAACGCTTACGTCGGTCTGCAAAACCAGTGGGGCACCCTGACCCTGGGCCGTCAACAGACCCCGTTCTATGACTTCGGTCTGCAGTTTGACCCGATGGGCATCTCCACGAACTACTCGATCATCGGCCAGGACGCAGGGTTCACCAGCCGTGCTGACAACTCGGTCAAGTACGCCGGCACCTTCGGTGGCCTGACCGCCAGAGCCCTGTATAGCTTCGGCTCGAACACCGGCGGCGGCTCCTTTGGTGAAGTCCCGGGCAGCCCCAAGATTGGCCAGGAGTACAGCGCTGGCCTGACCTACGCCGTCGGTCCGTTCGCCGTCGGCGCGATCTACGATGAAACCAACCTTGGCCTGGCCGCGACCGGTGCCCTGACGGGTGCCAAGATCCGCCGCGCCAGCCTGGCTGGTTCGTACGGCTTCGGTCCGGCCAAAATGTACGCTGGTTATCGTTGGGCCATGGCGCTCGACGGCGCCACGCTGCCGGGCAACCTCGGGCCTAACAATGTCTCGAACCTGTACTGGCTGGGCCTGGCCTATCAGATACTACCTGCGCTATCGCTGACCGGCGCCGCCTACTACCAAGACTTCCGCGGCACCAAGGCTGATCCGTGGAGCTTCGTGGCATCGGTTGACTACAGCCTGTCCAAGCGCACCGATGCCTACCTGAACCTTGGTTACGCCAAGAACAAAGATGGTTCGAACCTGGGCCTGACTGCAGGCGGTACCGGCGCGATACAAAGCACCGCCTTCGGCACGGTAAGCGGCTCGGAGAATCAGTTCGGCGCGGTCGTTGGTCTTCGTCACAGATTCTAGACTGGCGCGAGCGCAAGCCCTGCTTCGCTTCAAGAGCTGGTGCGTGGACTAGACCTGCATCCTGGTGCGTGGCCAATGGAAGTACCTGCATGGTGGGGTGGACAGGGCCGGCAATACCATCGATTTTCCTGCTGCGCGCCCAGCGGGAATACGGCCGCGGCACAGCGTTTTATCGAGAAGGCCGTCGACCGGAACGGTGAACCCGGATCGGTGACCATCGATGTCGAATGGACCATGTCGAACTTCAGCACTCCGCTACCACAGGCCAGCGCGGCCCTCGGGCTCTTTCGCGAGCATGAACTATCCATCGGCCTGGTCTTGCCGCTGCTCGGTGCAGGTCAGGCGGTGGTGGACTATGGCGCGCAGCTCGATCTGGCCCAGCGCGCAGACGTGGCCGGCTTCCGCGCCCTGTGGGTACGTGACGTACCGCTCAATAGTGCGGGCTATCCCGATCCTGTTGGCCATCTCGACCCGTGGGTGTTGTTAGGCGGACTTGCCGTGCGCACGCGGCGCGCCGCACTGGTGAGTGGGGCGGTGGTCCTTACCCTGCGCCATCCGTTGCATATCGCCAAGGCGGCCATTTCCACGCATGAGCTCTCCGGAGGACGCTTCGTGCTTGGCATGGGCTCGGGAGACAGGCCTCCAGAGTACGCCGCGTTCGGGCAAGACGGCAATGCGCGGCGAGACCTGTTCCGCAACCACTGGGAAGTCGTGAGCGCGGCGGTAGGCGTTCCGTCGCGCGTCATCGCGGACCAGGAGCCCGACGACGGGACAGAGTTCTACATGCTGCCGCGCCAGCGGACCGCGATTCCGTTGCTGGCCGTTGGCTCGGCCGGGCAGAGCGTCGACTGGATTGCCCGACATGCAATCGGCTGGATGACTTATCACCGGGATCCGGCAACCCAGCAGGATCGGCACAGCATGTGGCGCGCAGCTTGCGATCGTGCGGCGCCGGGCAGCTTCCGCGCGTTTGGTGTGGCCGTGCGCCTGGAACTGAGTGAGCGCGTATCAGAGCCGCCCATGGCGTTGAACCTTGGATACAGGACTGGCGCGCAGCATCTGGTTGCCATCCTCGAAGACATGCGCGCTGCGGGAGTCCATCACGTGGCCTTCAATATCACGGATTCGCAGCGGCCAGTGCCGGAGGTGCTCGACGAACTCGCCGCTACGGTGCTGCCCGCCTTTCACGCGAATAACTCAATATGGCGCGCGGGACCAGATATGGACCTTTCGCCAGGGCGATAACGAGACAAGGGATCCGGTCAGCGGCCGTTCCCGCAGCAACAACGCCGTGGTAATGCGCTCCTCAAGAGGACGGACGAAGTCGCGCCACTCGGCCGGGATCCTCTGAGCGGGCCAGGCCATGCGCAAGATCCAGGGGCGCACGTTTGCCAATCTTGCAGTCATGACGACTCCTGTTGACCAACTTTGAACAGGAACGGGATCAGCGTCGCGAAGCGAGCATCATGGCCACAAGCGAGACCAGGGCAAGGCCACTGCCGACAGCGACGATGCCGGCCCAGCCGACGTGCGTGTAGAGCGCGCTGGCGAGTGCGGATCCCACCGCGCCGCCGACAAAGATCGCGGTCATGTACAGCGCGTTCAGGCGTGCGCGGCTGGTGGCATCAAGCGCATAGATCGCACGTTGACCCAGCACCATGTTCATTTGTACGGCAAAGTCGAGCACGATGCCGGTCAGTGCGAGCAAATACAGACCGCCCGTACCGCCGAAAAGTCCGGGGATAAAGCTAAGGGCTGCCGCGATCATCGCAACGTATGAGGCAATGCGGGTGCGGCCCGCGTCTGCCAGCCGGCCGGCGATCGGCGCCGCCACCGCGCCCAGTGCGCCAACCAGGGCAAAGATGCCGATCTGCGATTGCGACAGGCCATAGTGGCGGGCCAGCTCCAGCGGTGCGGCAGTCCAGAACAGGCTGAACGCAGCAAACAGCATCGCCTGGTATAGCGATCGCTGGCGCAGCACCGCGTAGCGTGTGAACAGATGCCACAGCGAGGTCAGCAGGCTGGCATAGGTGGCGCGATGCTCCGGCACGCGACGCGGAAGCGTCGTCGCGATGATCGCCACCGTGGCCAGCGTCATCGCGGCGGCGATATAGAAGACTGCACGCCAGCCGAAATATTGCGCAAGCATGCTCGACAACGGCCGCGACAGCAGGATGCCCGAGAGCAGGCCGCCCATGATCGTGCCCACGGTGCGGCCACGCAGCGCTTCGGGCGCCAGGTGCGCCGCCAGCGGGATCAGGATTTGCACGCTGACCGAACTCAGGCCCAGCAGGAGCGATACCAGCAGGAACAGGCCTGGTTGCGACGAGGTGGCGGCGCCCACGAGGCTGATGGCCGCGGCCGCGCCGCTGATCATCAGCAGCCGCCGGTTCTCGTGCAGATCGGCCAGCGGTACCAGGAAGAACAGGCCGACGGCATAGCCGATCTGGGTCAGCGACACGATCACGCTGGCGCTTTGGGAGGACAGGCCCACGGCCGGCGCAATCAGCTCGATGATCGGCTGGGCGTAATAGAGGTTGGCGACCAGTATGCCGGCGCACAGCGAGAACAGTGCGACCAGCGCACCGGACATCGGCGCGGCTGCATGGTCTGCTCCGTTGGAGGTGGGAGAGGTAGTGGTTTCCATGGCGATGGGTGTCAGGTTGGAATGCTGAGAGCTTAGGCGCCGGAAAGCGCAATTTGAATCACAACGGGACGCAAGTCAGCGTTGCGTGGCGCGCAACGCCTCCCGTGCGGGGCTATGCAGAGAGCTTTCATGACAATGCGGGGCTATGCAGAGAGCTTTCATGACAATGACTCCGTGGCTGGGCTGCTAATCAGTGGACACCTCAGTACGCAAACTGCAGGAACGCTACCGCAATCAGGAGCAGGTTCATGACGGCCAGCACGATCCAGCCGTACATCAGCAACAGGCTTTCGTTTTCGCTCAACGCTTCCTCCGTATGGGTCTGTGTCCCGCCGCTTGTGGATCGCGATCACAAGGCAGGCGCCACGTCCATGATCCGGCGGCCGAGCGCGATACCCCAGTGCACCAGGCGCCGGTCCGCCGGCAGTTGATCGCGTTCCCAGCGCAGCAGCGCGGCGTCGATATCGGTGGCGTGGTTCCGCAGCGCGCGGGCCAGCGTCAGCGCATTGGCTGGCTGTTCAGGGCGCGAGTTGAGGAGAATCGTAGGAGGCGGGGTGGGTGGCAGCAATTGTCGGATGGTGGGTGCCCCCTTAGACCAAGGTATCAGTTGGATGGCTAAAAGCAGGTCGTGCGTACCAAAGGCAGACCGCACAAGCGGTGCCGTGGACGCATTGCCGCAGCCAATGCCGGCTGGCCGAAGGCTGCTTGTCGCTTCGGTGCGGATCAGCGCAGCCAGCATCGCCATGAGCGTGGCGGCGATGAAAGTGGGCGCCGAGGATTTCATGGCCAAGCCGTTTCGCGATCAGGCGTCTGCTTGACGCCGTGTCCGCCGCGCTGGAGAAGGACCACTTGCGTCGTCAGACGGTGCGCAAGGTCGAGAATATTCGCGCCAACTACGCCACGCTATCGCCGCGTGAATCCGAAGTCATGGGCATGGCAGTGTCCGGCCTGCTGAACAAGCAGATTGCCAACGAGATCGGCATTAGTGAGGTCATCATCAAGATGCACCGCGGCCAGGCTATGCGCACGATGAAGGCGAGGACGTTTGCCGATCTGGTGCTGATGGCGCAGAAACTCGGCATCTGCAAGGCCGACCGCTGACAGAAAGTATGCTGGTATTTTCGCTCATCGTATTTTACATAAGACAGATTATGTGAGCTGTTGGTGTAGCGGCAAAGTTGTAATGTCCGGTTCTGGCAAAGTTCAAATGTCCGCCTGAGGCGCCTTTCCATGGTATTCAGCCTGCCCGGTTGATGCAATGGAGACGCCAGACGATGGCTAGACCCGAGGTAATTACAGTAAGCATGCGTGAGTTGAGT
>NZ_JBFTQG010000063.1:0-31199 GCF_056398885.1 Cupriavidus sp. 01T418 | reverse complement strand
GTGCGTGAGCTGGCGCGTGACCGTTTCCGCGGCCGCGCCATGAAGTGGCTCGACGGCACGTTCCCGTGGGAGAACCTGCACGATTTGGCCGAGATCGGCGTGCTGGGCATGTCAGTACCCGAGGAATATG
The DNA here is from genome assembly GCF_056398885.1 of Cupriavidus sp. 01T418. Lineage (NCBI taxonomy): Bacteria > Pseudomonadati > Pseudomonadota > Betaproteobacteria > Burkholderiales > Burkholderiaceae > Cupriavidus > Cupriavidus sp. 01T418. Next base: position 31,069 of record NZ_JBFTQG010000063.1, on the reverse strand, counting down.
GTGGTTCGAGTCTGCCGGTATTCGATACCGCCCTGGTCCTGGAAGAGGTCGCCAAGGTCTGCTATGTCACTGCCATGGCCCTGATGAGCGAAGTGGGTGTACAAACGCGCGTGATTTCCACCTATGCGCCGGAGCACATGAAGCGCGAGATCCTGCCCAAGGTCTGTTCGGGCGAAGTGTTGCTCGCTATTTGCATGACCGAGCCGCATGCTGGCACCGACGTGCCAAACTTCCGGACCAACACCACCATCAAGGGCGACCGGGCGTTGATCAAAGGCGTGAAAACGCTGATCAGCAAGGCYGATGAAGCGGAATGGTTCATCGTGTTCACCCGCATCAACGGCCRGCCGGGGCGCGACGGCATTGGGTGCGTGCTGGTGAATCGGCATACACCGGGCTTCAACGTCACCGGGCGCTACCACACCATGGGCGGAGAATACCTCTCRGAGATTCAGTTCGAGAACTGCGAGGTACCCGTTGAGAATGTGATTTTGGGTGAAGGGGGCTTCAAGAAATTACTTTCCGCCTTCAACACGCAGCGTTGCTTGAACCCGAGTATCTCTCTTGGTTTGGCCGAAGGCGCGTTTGAGGAAGCCATCAAGTATGTGCGTGAGCGGCAGATCTTCGGGCACTCGGTGGGAGAATTCCAGGGCATTCGTTGGAAGTTCGCCGAGATGGCGGCTATGGCTTCACCGACGAGTATCCGGTGTCGCGGTTCTATCGTGGGGCACGCTACGGCACGCTGGGTGGCGGTACGACCGAGACGCTGAAGGACTTGGTCGGCAAGAAGCTGATGAGCGACTTCGATCCCGTCGATGGCTTCCTGACCATGGGCACGTTCTGATCATGACGTCCTGAGCATCATGCCACTGCCTCCCTCCGTTGCCCGTGAAGCGCTTCACCTGCGCGCGATCGAACTGCGTGGATATCGTCGCGTCGACGGCCTCTACGACGTGGAGGCACGCATGACGGACACCAAGACGCAGGTCCTGTCCGTCGAAGGCGGTCGGTCGATCCCCCCCGGCGAGCCCATCCACGACATGTGGCTGCGGCTGGTGGTGGATGTCGACCTGACCGTGGTGGACATCGTCGCGTCGACGGATGCGGCGCCGTTCGGTGTCTGCATCGACGCAGGACGGACGCTGCGGGCGCTGGTGGGCGAGCGGCTGGGGCCCGGCTGGTCGCGGATCATCCGGGAACGTATCGGCGGCCGGCACGGGTGCACGCACCTGCGGGAGTTGTTGCAGCCGCTCGCGACGGTGGCCTTCCAGACGCTCTTCGAAGCGCGGCAGAAGCAGCCCCAACCCGTGGACGCGGCGGGCAAGCCGCGCAAGATTGACAGTTGCGCGGCCTATGCCGGCGATGGCGAACTGGTGCGTCGCAAGTGGCCGAAGTTCGCCGAAGGGGGCGACATGTCTGATCCGTCCGGCGATTTTTTGGCTGACGGTAATAAATGATTTAGACGGTTGACCGGCGCGTCCGGCCAGCCTTGTTGTCAAGGAGATGCGATGGCCTACCTGCGCTACTGCCTGGAGCAAGTGAAGCGCTGCCAGGGGGATCCCAACTGGCGGGTCCTCTCGCCGGTGGCTTTGGCCGCCCGGGACCGCCTCGCTGCTCCTGCTAACGAACGTGGCTCGTCTCACGAGAGTTCTCGTCCCCGTGAGAAGAGTCGTTGAAAAAGTATTCCGCGTAAGCATCCCGCAAGTTCCGCAGTCCGTGCCTGACATAGATAACCAGTACGGGGGAACACGTCCGTGTTCGTCCGGCAAAAACAATTTCACTGGAGGAGACAGAGCAGCATGAAGAAGACGATGTTCGCGATGGCGGCGCTTACCGCCCTGACGGCCCTGAACGGCGCCGCCCATGCACAGACGAACGTGACGCTGTATGGCGTGGTGGATACCGCAGTCGAGTATGTCAACCACATGGCCAACGCGGCGCCGACGGTCAATACCGCGACCGGGACGATCACCCAGCAACCCGGCGGCAATCGCTATGCGCTCGTGAACAGCGGCGGGCTGTCCGGCTCGCGCTGGGGCCTGCGCGGTGCGGAGGACCTGGGCAACGGCCTGAGCGCCATCTTTACGCTGGAGAGCGGCTTTGGCGCGGATGACGGCAAGTCGTCGCAAGGCAGCCGCCTGTTCGGGCGGCAGGCATTCGTGGGCCTGCAATCCGACCGCTTCGGTGCCGTAACGTTTGGCCGCCAGTACACGTCGATGTTCGACGCCTTCGCCAACTTCGCGCCGCTGGGCTATGCGCCGCTGTATGACCCGTCGACCTACCTGCTTGGCCCGGCCTTCCGCTCGGACAACACGATCAAGTACACCGGTACCTTCGGCGCCGTGACCGCCGTGGCGCACTGGACGTTCGGTGCCGGCGCCGGCACGGTCGGCGTCGTACCGGTGGCCGGCTCGGGCGGGGAAACGCCAGGGCACTTCCGCGACAGCAGCGGCTACGGCGCGGCCGTGACGTACGCATCGGGACCCTTCGGGGCGACCATCACCTATGACCAGTGGAATCCGGCGATCACCACAGGCAATGCCGGCCGGGTGAGGAAGGCGGGAGGCGCGTTGACCTACCTCGTGGGCCCGGCCAAGCTGTTCGCGGGCTACCGTTGGGGGCAGGCCGAGAATTCGGTGGACACCATCCTGTTCCGCGACGACATGTATTGGGTTGGCGCCAACTACAACGTCAATTCGGCGCTGGTGCTGAAGCTGGCCTACTACTACGACAACCTGAAGACAGTGCGGATCGGCCAGACGGCGGCGGCGATCAATCCCGCCAATCCGTGGCAGGCTAGCTTCACGGCTGACTACAATTTCTCGAAGCGCACCGATGTGTACCTGTCGATGGCTTACGCGAAGAATTCTGGCCTGAACTTCGATTCGTCGCCCAACGGCTTTGCGTCCGGCTACTTCCTGCAGCAGGGCAGCAACAACCAGTTCGGGACGGCGATCGGCATCCGCCACAAATTCTGATCCGTACGAGGTGTCTCCGGCCCGGTAGTTACGTCATCCCACCGGGCTTTCGCGGGCTCGGCTACCTGCCCGAGCCTCGTTTTTTACTGTCCGTTCTGCCGCGCATGGGGTTCGCCCTGGCGCGGTGGCAGCCATCCCCGGGTGGATAGAGGAGGAAGGAACATGGACTTGATGCTGAAAGGACGGCGATGCCTGGTCACGGGCGCGAGCGCGGGAATCGGCGCCGGCATTGTCGAGGCGCTGATGCGCGAAGGCGCCCGCGTGGTGGCGACGGCGAGGCGCGCGGAACTGCTGGAACGCCTGGCAGATTCGATGGAGGAGAGCGGACTCGAACGACCGGCCATCGTCGCGGGCGATATCACCGACGTCGAGGGCGTCAAGCGCGTGGCACGCGATGCGGCCGCAGTCGCAGGGCCGATCGAGATCCTCGTGAACTGCGCCGGTGGCTCCCGGCCGGTCGCCGTCGAGGCGGGCGACGAGGCGTGGGACGAAGCCTTCGCGATCAACTTCACCGCCGCGCGCCGGCTCACCGGCGAACTGCTGCCGGCCATGCGCGAGGCTCGCTGGGGCCGCATCATCAACGTGACGGGCCTGATGGAGCCGCACTTCCTCAACGCCGCCCTGTCGGCCAAGGCTGCGCTGCACCTGTGGGCGAAAGGGATGTCGCGCGACCTCGCCGCCGAGGGCATTACCATTAACAGCGTGCCGCCGGGTCGCATCGAAAGCGAACAGGTCGACCGCCTGTATCCGGCCGAACAGCGCGGCGACTTCATCAAGCGCTACATCCCCATCGGCTATTTCGGCAAGCCGGCCGATCTCGCCAACCTGGTGGCATTCCTCGCGTCGCCGCTGGCCGGCTACATCACCGGAACCGTCATCCCGGTGGACGGCGGCATGAGCCAGTTCGCGTACTAGCCCCAGGCACGACACGACCACAACCCGACGCATTCCGCAGATCGGAGGAGACATCATGAAACTGACCAAGCTCGCGTTGACCATGACGGTCGCGTTTTCACTCAACGGCGGGTTGCCCGCCGCCGCGCACGCCGACACCCTGAAGATCGGCGTCATCGCCGCGCTCACCGGCGGTGGCGCCCCCTGGGGCGCGGCCGCCGCGCAGGGGCCCAAGATCCTAGCCTCGGAAATCAATGCCAAGGGTGGCCTCGATGTCAACGGCAAAAAGTACAAGGTCGAGGTGATCGCCTATGACGACCAGTACAAGGCCGCCGATGCCGTGGCAGCCTACAACCGCCTGGTACGGCAGGATGGCGTCAAGTACGTGTTCATCATGGCTTCGGCTGGCGCGCTTGCGCTGAAGCAGAACGTGGAGGCCGACAAGGTCATCGCGCTGACGTCTTCCTATTCCGCCAAGGCGGTCGATGCCAACAGTAAGTACATGTTCCGCATGTTCAGCGTGGCGGCCGACTACCTGCCGTCGCTGGTGGAGTGGATCAAGAACAACTACAAGGAGCGGCGCATCGTCCAAATCAATCCCAACGACGAGACCGGTTGGGACCAGGCCAGACTGAGCAACCGGCTGTTCCGGGAGAATGGCTTCCAGGTGCTCGGGCAAGACCTGTACGAGCGGACACAGAAGGACTTCCAGCCGCTGCTAACCAAGATCATCGGCCTAAAGCCGGAGGTGATCGACCTTGGCAGCACGCCGCCTGCCACGGCCGGCCTGATCGTCCGGCAGGCGCGCGAGCTGGGCTACAAGGGGTTGTTCATCAAGACTGGGGGCGCCGGCCCGAACGAGATCGTGGCGGCGGCGGGCAAGGAGGCGGCGGAGGGGATGATCAGCATCCTCTATGCAGACCGCGGCTCGGAGGGCTACAAGCGCATCGCGTCCGAGTACAAGAAGTCGGTCGGACAGGACCCCAACGAGATCCTGGTGTCCTTCTACGACGGTGCCAGCGTCCTGCTGCAGGCGATCCAGAAGGCCGGCGACGTGAAGGACACGTCCAAGGTCGCGGCGGCGTTCTCGAAGGCGCTGCCGATGACGTCCGTGCAAGGCGACACGCTCAGGCTGGGCGGCAAGGCGACTTCGGGTGCCGACCAGCAGATCATGAGCGTGATGTATATCGGCGTGATCCGCAACGGCATGCCGGTGGTGGTGGGCAAGACGAAGTCGTAGCCAAGCCAGGGCAAGGGGCGGCCGGCGGTGCGCCCCTTGCGCGGCCGGGCTATGCCGGCATGGCGTCGGCGATGGCCTGGAGGCCGGGTAAGCGATAGGCCCGGCAGGCCGTCCGGTAGAACAGGTCACGGCGTTCGTCTTCGGACAGTGCGCGCGTGGCGCGTTTGAACGCATTCCACAGCGCCGAATAGCCGCAGGATTGCTTGTCGACCGGGAAGTTGCTCTCGAACATGGAGCGGGCGGGGCTGAATACCTCAATACACAGGTCGATGAATGGCCGCCAAGCCTGCGCCAGTACTTCTGACGGCGGCGGTGCGTCCGCTGTTTCAAAGGCGAAGCCGCACACCGGCATGCCAAGGCCGCCGATCTTCACGAACACGTTGGGTCGCGCAGCCAAATCGCGCAGTCCCGTCTCCAGCGTTCGCCATACCTCATCGCGCAGCGGCCGGAAGTCCTCGACGCCGATGGGCATGCCAACGTGGTTCAGCACGATGCTGGTGTCGGGAAACGCATCGGCCAGTTCGGCGACTTCCCCAATCTGCGTGTGAAAGACCGCGGCGTCGAAGGCCAGTCCGAATCTCTCCAGCCACGCATAGCCGCGCCGGAACGCCGTGTCGCCGAGGAGGCCCCGGGGCGCCTTCTTGATATGGCGGCCGACCACGCCCTCATTGTGCGTTGCCATATTCCGCACGCCGCGTAAGCGGCCGTTTCCGGCTTGTTGGTGCGCCTCGAGGATGGTGCCAATCTCGTCGCCCAACGCCAGGTCGACATGAGAGACGATGGCCGCCGCCATCTGGCAGGCGCCCTGCGCGGTTGGCAAGGACGCCTGCGACAGGGCGGCGATCCGCTCCACCTCGCCCAGCGAGCGCATGCCTTCCGGCCCGCTTGATCGCCAGCCGGCAAGGTAAGCCTCGACGTAGACCGTGCCAATCACGCGGTGCCCGCCGATGTCGCGGGAGAAGTCTTCCCCGCGGTAGAAGCTGGCATCGGCAGGCGTGCCATACAGGTGATGGTGGGCGTCGACGATGGGCAGGCCAGGCTCCAGTGCCGGCTCGGCCGGCATGCGGGCGTGCCACGCGAGCAGGTCGGCAGTCGTCCTGACCTGGTTGCCGCGAAAGGGAAGGGGGGCTTGAAGGTTCATGGTGCGTTCCTGGAACGAAAACGGGCACGAGAGACGGCCTTGCGGCTTGCCTCGTGCCCGATCATGGCTTGGGCGTGTTCAGTTCAGCACGAACAGCCGCTCTTCAGTCATGTCGCGGATGGCGAATTTCGGGCCTTCGCGCCCGATGCCGCTGTCCTTGACGCCGCCGTACGGCATCTGGTCGGAGCGCCAGCGCGAGGTGCCGTTGACGATCACGCCGCCGGTGCGCACCTTGCGGATGGCCGACAGGGCCAGGTCCAGCGAGTTGGTGAAGATGCCGCACTGCAGACCGTAAGGGCTCTCACTGATGGCGTTGAAGTGGGGCTCGATGTCTTCGTAGGGCTGGATCGTCATGGCGGGTCCGAAAATCTCGTCGCAGACCACGCTCATGTCGGACCGGACATTGACCAGCACGGCCGCATCGAGTTGCGCACCGTTGCGATGGCCGCCGCGCAGCAGCGTGGCGCCTGCCTCGACCGCGCGCTGGATCATGCCTTCGACCCGCTTCGCCGCGTGTTCGTCGATTAGCGTGCCGACCTCCGTGACCATGTCGAGCGGATCGCCGAAGCGGATCAGGTCGATCTCACGGCAGACCGCCTCGACGAACTTGTCGAAAATCGGCTTCTGAACGAACACGTTCTGCACCGAGACGCAGCTTTGGCCGGCCAGCGCCACCGCGTGGCGGGCGCAGACCTTGGCGGCGGCGGCCCAGTCGGCGTCGCCGTGGACGAAGGTGGGTCCGACGCCGCCCAGTTCCAGCGCCACGCGCTTCATGCCGACCGAGTTGCGGATGATCTTGCCCACCGGGATCGAGCCGGTGAAACTGACGAAGTCCACCCGGGAGTCGCTGATGAGTTGCGGCCCGATGGCATCGCCATAGAGGGTGTTCGCCGCGCCGGCCGGCGCGCCTGCCTCGATAAAGGCCTCGACGAATTTGTGCACGCACAGCGGCGCCTTCGGCGACGGCTTCAGTATGACGCTGTTGCCTGCCGCCAGTGCGGGCCCAAGCTTGTGCGCGGCTAGGTGTACCGGGCCGTTGAAGGGCGTGATGGCGGCTACCACGCCGACCGGATAGCGCATCGTCATGGCGATCTTGCCGGCGCCTATCGCGCTGGCATCCATCGGCACATGCTCGCCCTGGATCCGCACGGCTTCCTCCGCGCACAGCCGCAGGGTCTCGGCGGCGCGTTGCGGCTCGGACAGCGCGTCGCGCAGGGCCTTGCCGGTCTCGCGCGCCATCGCGTGACCGATCTCGTCGCTGCGCGCCAGCACGATATCGGCCGCGCGCCGCAGCAGGGCGGCGCGCTCGTAGGCCGGCATGGCCGCCATGACGTGTTTGGCCTTATGGGCGGCGGCCAGTGCGTCGTGGCAGTCCTGTTCGGTGGAAACCGGCGCGTGGGCGACGACTTCGTTCCGATAGGGGTCCTTCACTTCCTGGTACTGCTGCGCCGCGCGCCAGTCGCCACCGATGTGGGCGGGTATGGTCTGCGCTGCGGGCGTGTGCTTTGGTGCTGCCGACATGTCATCTCCTCTATTCTGGTTTCAGGCAAGATCAGGCAAATCAGGAGCTTGCGTGCGCCTGGCCGACGGGTTCCAGCACGCGTACCAGTGCTCGCACGTCGTCGAGCGATTCCAGCGTGTCGACGAGGGTGCGCAGTTGGGCCGGCGCGTCCTGCTGCAGCGGCATGGCCGCTGCGCGGAAGCAGTCCACGGCCTTGGCGTCGAAGTCGGCGGTGCGCATCGGCCTCTCCGGATGGCCAAGCGGATAGTCGACGCGCTGGTGGTGCGAGGTGCCGTCTTCCATCTCAATGTGCAGGTCAGCAGGGGTGACACTACGGCCCCATTCGCGCTCGATCTGGTCGTCCACCGCGATATCGATGCGTTGCGCCAGCGCGAGGATGTCCTCGCGTGCGATCGACTCGTCGGAGAAGTGACGCAGACCAACGTGGCCGTCGACGATGGCGGCGGCCACCGAGTAGGGCATGCTGAACTGCGCATGCACGATGGAGGGCGGCGCCTTTCTCACGTCCACGGGCGTGCAGACCGCTTCGTAGGCCTGGCGGTTGACGCCGATGCGGATGCGACGGACCTGCTCTGGGCGGATGCCCGCTGACGCCCGCAATGCCAACGCCGCGTCGATGGCGGTGTGGTTGAAGCGGCAGCAGGGGTAGGGCTTGTAGCTGAGTTGGGCAAACTCGTAGCGCTGGCCAAGGCCTTCGCTCAGCGCGTGGCGGTCGCACCGGTCGTGCAGGTAGACGCGAAGGAAGCCGTCGACACCGTCAAAGGTCTCCTGCACCCCCCGTATGCCACGCTGTGCCATCTGGACCGACACCAGTGCCGCCTTGGCGGCAAAGCCTGGCTGCATGCGCTTGGTCAGCGCGCCGTCGCGCGTGACCTGGTGGTTACCGGCGACCTGCGAATAGACGATCCCCAGCGCATTGCGCATCTCGGTCTCGTCCAGGCCCAATATCCGTCCGGCCGCAACCGTTGCGCCGAAGTAGCCGAACAGGGAGCTATACATGTAGCCGCTCTCAATGATACTGATCTTCGTGGCCACACCGATGCGGCACATCGTCTCCAACCCGGCCGCGACGGCGGCGATGAAGTCGCTGCCAGGTACACCGAAGCGCCATTCGGCGGCGGCGAGGGCGGCTGGGATGATCGACACGCCGGCGTGCAACACGGCGGCGTCGTGGGTGTCGTCGTAGTCGCGCGCATGCGCCATGCAGCCATTGACCCATGCCGCATGGTGCGCTGGCACCTTGTCGCCGAACGCGAGTATGGTCGCCTGCGGGGCCCCGCCCCACTCGGCGGCGAGTCCGCGCACGTCGCCGATGCCGCGCGCGGTCGAACCGGCGGCGGCGCAGGCCAGCGTGTCGAACACGTTGGTCTTGGCGGCGGCGATGGCGGCGGCCGGCAGGTTGTCGAGCTTGAGTCCGCAAGCAAAGCGGGCCACCGTCAGGGCGAAGTCTTCGCCCTTGTCGGTCAATGGTTGGGCGCCGTGCGCGCCGTTGGCGTTTGCCGTGGATGATGCCGAACCTGCCACGTGTCTCTCCTCCAGTGGGCGGTGACCGGTGAGACCGGTGCAAGCCGCGTTTAATTCATTTAAATGATTTTGATTACGGTAGGCGCATAAGCCTTCGAAGTCAACCAGTAACGTCAGCGGGCGCCGGTCGCCGGGGCGCGAGGAATCATCGACATTAACTGCTGGCTCAGCCCGCCGTCGACCAGGATCTCCTGCCCGTTGATATAGCTTGCGCGCTCGCTTGCCACGAACAGCACGATCTCCGCGATGTCGCGGGGCTCGGCAATGCGGCCGGAGGGCACCATCGCGATGCGGTGCCGGAGGATGTCGGGATCCTCGTAGGAGGCTTCGCTCAGCGGTGTGCGCACCAGGGCCGGGCTGACCACGTTGCTGCGCACGCCTGCCTCTGCCAACTCCAGTGTCAGCAGTTGCGACAGCATGGAAAGGCCGGCCTTGGTCACGCTGTATGCGCCCGCCTGCGGCAGCGGCTGGCTGCCGCAGATAGAACCGACGTGGACCATCGCGCCCTGGCGCGCCGCCATCATGTGGCGCGCGAAAGACCGCGCGCAGAGTAATGCGCCGCGCAGGTTCACCGCCATCGCACGGTCCCACTCCGCCATGTCCATGGCGAGCAGGCCGGCTGGGTGCATGGTGCCGGCGTTATTCACCAGCACGTCGCACCGGCCGAGTTCGCTCTCGCAGCGCGCCGCCGCGTGCGTCACGCTGGCCTCGTCGCCGATATCGCAGGGCAGGCCAATTGCCTTGCCACCTTCCGCGAGGATGGCCTCGACCACCGGCTGCCAGGCGGAACCGGCCCGGTCCAGCACGCCCACCAGCGCCCCTTCGCGGGTGAGGGTGCGTGCCACCTCCGAACCGATGCCACCCGCGGCGCCCGTGACGACGCACACCTTGCCCCGTAAGCCGAACCAGTCGCGGCCATCCGGCTGCCGCGCCGTGTCCACCTCGTCTGCTCGTAGCATTCGCGATCCTCGGGTTGTCATCTCAGACGGCCTGCGCTTCCTTGGTCGTCAGCTCTTCGCTGGCAGGCTTGCCGATCACGCCATTGGCCGCGAACGCTGCCAGTTCCCCGTCGGAGTGGCCTAGCCAATCGCCGAACACGGCGTGGTTGCTGGCGCCCAGCGGCAGGCTTGGCTCGATGGCGCGCCGCCCGGTGCCTTCAAATATCAGGGGCGAATGGGGCAGGACGACCCGGCCCAGATCGGGGTGGTCTACCCATTGCAGGCTGCCGCGTGCATGCATGTTCTCGTCGTGCATGACTTCCCCCAGGTCGCGCACCGGCGCGCAGGGCACCTTTGCCGCAAGCATGCGCTGCGCGACCTCGGCCTTGGGTAGCGTGCGGGTCCAGCTCTCGATCAGCTCGTCCACGGCAGCGAAGTTCGCGACGCGGCTGCCTCGCGTGAGGAAGCGCGGGTCTGCCTTCAGATCGGCATGTCCCATCACGTCCAGGATGGCGCGGAAATGATGGTCGCCGGGGGCGTTGAGCACCACGTAGCCGTCGGTGGTCGGGTAAACGTTGTACGGCGAGATGCCGAGCCCGCCATGACGGTTGCCGGTGCGGGCCGGCGCCTCGGCCCCGCGGGCGTGGAGCATGCCGAGGTTGGAGGCCAGCGAGGCATAGGTCGCGTCCTGCATGGAGACCTCGACCACCCGGCCCTTGCCGGTGCGCTCGCGCTCGTAGAGTGCCGTCATGATTGCCGCGTACAGGTGGATGCCGGCCATGAAGTCGCAGATGGCGGCACCGGACTTGACCGGCGGCTGGTCAGGGAAGCCGGTGGAGTTGATGACGCCGGACATGGCCTGCATCACCAGGTCCATTGCCGGGTAGTCGCGATACGGGCCGGACTTGCCGTAGCCGGAACTGGAGCCGTAAATCAGCCGCGGATTGACTTTGTGGAGGTCTTCGGCGCCGATGCCGAGGCGCTCGGTGACGCCTGGCGCGAAGTTCTCGACCAGGATGTCGGCCCGCGCGACCATCTCGCGCAGCAACTGGCGGCCCTGCTCGCTCTTGAGGTTGAGCGTGACCGGCTGCTTATTGGAATTGAGCATGGCGAACGGCAGCGCCGCGCCGCCCATGTCGCCGCGGCTGCGCAGGTGTTCGCCCTCGAACGGCTCGACCTTGATCACGTTGGCGCCCGCCATGGCCATCAGGAAGGTGGCGTAGGGGCCGTTGTAGACGTGCGAAAGATCGATGACGGTAATGCCGGATAGCGGGTACTGGGAAGTACGGTCGCTGGCGGCGCCCGGGGTTGCTGCTGACATGCTGTCCCTCCGAAATGTTTTGATGGTGTCCGGCCTCGTGCCGGGGTCAGCCCTGCGCGGCCGGCTGGCCGGCACGCTCGAGCATGCGTTGTGCTGCCTTCAGGTGCGGGCGGTCGAACATGCGGCCGTCGATGTTGACGGCGCCGGCGGCCGGCTGGGCCACAAACGCCGCGACCACGGCGGTGGCATGGCGCACGGCCTGCTCGCTGGGGGTGAAAGCGGTATGGATGGGTTCGATCTGGGCCGGGTGGATCGCCGCCTTGGCGCTGAAGCCCGCGGCACTTGCCGCGCGTGCTTCATCGGCCAGCCCGGTCGGGTCGCGAAAGTCGGTGTAGACGGCGTCGATGGCCGGCACGCCCGCCGCCGCCGCGCCGAACAGGCACAGGCTGCGGGCCAGCGCAAACGGCGCGGTGTACTGACCGTCGGAGCGGTTGGCGCTGGCGCCCACGTCGGTGGCGAGGTCCTCTCCGCCCCACATCATGCCGCACAGGCGGGGGCCCGCCTCGCGCGCATAGCTGCCCATCTCGAACAGGGCACCGGCGGTCTCGGTCACGATCGGCAGTATGCGGATCGAGCCGATCGGCACGTCGTCGCGTGCTTCCAGCGTGCGCAGGTAGACATCGACCAGCGCCACGTCGCGGCCGCTGCCCGACTTGGGCAGCATGATGCCGTAGGGCCGAGCCCGCACCACGGCGGCGAGATCGTCCAGCAGCAGTCCGGAATCGAGCGCATTGACCCGCACGAACAGCCGCAAGCGATCACGGTGCTGCGCGACGAATTCGGCGCACTCGCCGCGCGCGCGCACCTTCTCGGCGTCGGGCACGGCGTCTTCCAGGTCGATGATCAGCGCGTCGGCTCCGCAGTCAAGGCCCTTGGTGCGCTTGCGCTCGTCATGGGCGGGAACGAAGAGTAAAGATCGCATGGTGGCCTCAGTCGATATCGGATCAGAAGGTGTCCATGCTGAGGAAGCCGTCGACGGGGTCGAAGTCGCTCATCAGCTTCTTGCCGACCAGGTCCTTCAACGTCTCGGTGGCACCGCCGCCCAGCGTGCCGTAACGCACGCCGCGGTAGAAGCGCGACACCGGGTACTCGTCGGTGAAGCCGTAGCCGCCATGCACCTGCAGCGCCTCGCTGGTGACCCGGATCGCCATCTCGTTGACGAACATCTTGGCGATGGCCGCCTCGTGCGGGTCCGGGAASGGATTKGCCGWCAGGCAGGCGCGGTAYAGCAGRCTGCGSCCRGCCTCGATGTCGCGGTACATCTCGGCGAACTTCCARCGRATGCCCTGGAACTCGCCCACGGAGTGCCCGAAGATCTGGCGCTCGCGCACGTACTTGATGGCCTCCTCGAAGGCGCCCTCGGCCAGGCCCAGCGACACGCTCGGGTTCAGGCAGCGCTGGGTGTTGAACGCCGACAGCAGCTTCTTGAAGCCGCCCTCGCGCAGGATGACGTTCTCCACCGGCACCTCGCAGTTCTCGAACTGGATCTCGGCCAGGTTCTCGCCGCCCATGGTGTGGTAGCGGGCGGTGACGCTGAAGCCCGGCGTATGGCGGTTCACCAGCACGCAGCCGATGCCCTCGCGTCCGGGCTGGCCGTTGATGCGGCTGAACACCACGAACCATTCGGCCTCATCGGCGCGGCTGATCAGCGTCTTGACGCCGTTGACCACGGCGCGATCGCCCTTGATGGTGGTGTTGGTGCGGTAGTTGGGCACGTCGGTGCCGGCGTGCGGCTCGGTCATGCACACCGCCAGCATGGCGTCGCCCGAGCAGACCTTGGGCAGGATGTCGCGCTTCATGCTTTCGGGGGCATAGGTGGAGATCACGCGTACCTGCACGCCGACCTCGCCCATCAGCGCCATGGAGGTGGCGTAGCAGACCTTGGAGACTTCCTCGAGCACCAGCGCGGTGTCGAACACCGGCAGGTTCGAGCCGCCGTACTCCTCGGGAATCGACATGCCCAGCACGCCGATCTCGGCCAGCTCGCGCAGGTTCTCCCATGGGAACGTGCCGTCGAGCCACTTCTTGGCACGGTCGCGGAAACGGTCACGCGCCAGCTCACGCACGGTGCCGACTAGTGCGCGTTGTTCAGAAGTGAGTTGGAGTCTTGTATTGCTCATTTGCTGTCTTCCTCCGGTGGCACGGCCTGAATTCGGCGTGCAGGTCTCCAGCCCCCGCGCCGGCCAGGCCGCGCGGGAGTTGCAGTGTTGATGATGGGTTGGGGGGGGCGGGCGCCTAGCGGCGTCGCTCGCGTACGCGCATCGGCTGCTCCAGCAGGTGCTGGTAGTGGTCGCGCACCAGGTGTTCCAGCTCGCCGACGTGCTCAGCCATGGCTTTCACAGCCGCGCGTGCGTCACGGCGGCGGCACGCATCGAGGATTTGCTCGTGCGCTGCGATCACATGCTTACGGTTGCCGAAGGTGTAGCGCACGCCATGGTGCTCGCCGTGCGCGAGCAGGCTGATGGTGCCCCAGAACGTTTCCAGCACCTGATTGCCGCTTGCGCGTGCCACAACACTGTGAAATTCCCGGTTCTCGGCGACGAAAGCGATCTGATCGTCGTCGTTCATCGTTTTCATGCGTTCGATCGACGCGGCCATCTGTTCGAAATCCTCTTCGGTCCCGCAACGCGCTGCCTCGGCCGCGAGTGCCGGTTCGATGACTTCTCGGGCCTTGAGCACAGTGATGAAAGGCACGTCATTGAAGCGCAGGAAGATCGAGAAGCTATGCGCAAGCATCTCGATATTCGGCCGCCGTATCACCAGGCCACCACCGGGCCCCGGGCGCTGCTCCAGCACGCCCTGTGACTCGAGGATACGGATCCCTTCGCGCAGTGTCGGGCGGCTCACGTCGAACTGCTGCAGCAGTTCCGCCTCGGTGGCGAAGGTTTGGCCGGGCTCTTTGTCGGAGGCCGCGATGCGGGCCAGAAGCTCCTGCGCGAGCTGCTGCGACTTCCCCAAATAGGCGGCGGGTGTACGATCGGTCATTGCTTCACCTCCGCAAAAAGGGGAATACCGAAATCGTTCACCCCGATCGCTTCGAGAGTCACATGTTGGTTCACTGTAGTTGCGTCCTTGTGCATAGGGAGGTTCGGGAGAGGCGGGCGATCTGATGGATCTGGCGTCGTCCCCGAAGTCTACCTGACTGCAGCCATTGTCCGGTTGCAATTGATCTAAATGATTTAATTTCACTGTAGGCTTGTTTCTCTGCTGTGTCAAGCTGCGTTCGCAGGCAACGCATGTGGCTCGAGTCGCTAGGTGATCGATTGCACGCCGAAATGATATAAATTATTTGACTCGGGTGAACGGCCTACTTATCCTTGCTGGAACTGAGTGCCACGCCCCGGCGCTGGCATCGCCAGGAGTACCCAGACGTCAAGGAAGGCGTGGTTGCAGCCACGCCTGAACCGCTACGCAGGACGAGATCACCCATGCAAACCACCATGCCGCACCGGCTACGTTCGCTGTTGTTCGTCCCGGCCGATAGCGAGCGAAAGCTGCTTGCTTCCTTGAAGTCTTGTGCGGACGGCCTCGTATTCGACCTTGAGGACGCGGTGCCGGAACACGGCAAGCTGGCGGCCCGTCGCGGACTGGCCGACTTCCTGGCCGAACACCGTGCGTCGATGAACGCGGCGTTGCTCGTACGGGTCAATGGGCTTGCGTCCGGGCACATCCTAAAGGATCTCGCGGCTATCGTCGCGCACCGACCCCACGCCATCGTGCTGCCGAAATGCCGCAACGTCGAGGACGTGCATCGCCTTGCGGACTTCCTCGCGGCGTTTGAGTGCGCGTTGCTGGATAGCGCCTGCGAAATAGGCATCATCGCGATGGCCACAGAATCCTCTGAAGGTGTGTTCGGCCTGTCCTCGTATCGCAATGCACCGATGCGGTTGCGCGCGCTGATGTGGGGCGTCGACGACCTTGCAGCCGACCTGGGCGCCTTCTCCGCGCATGCCGGGCGTGAACTGACCTCACCGTTCTCGGTCGCGCGCACTATGTGCCTGCTCGCCGCTGCGCAGGCGGGGATCGATGCCATCGACGCGGTGAGCACCAGCCTGGCTGATCCCGACCAGGTCGGCGTGGAAGCGGCGCAGGCTCGGCGCGATGGCTTTGCCGCCAAGGCGGCAGCGCACCCGGCCCATATCGATGCGATAAACCAGGCATTTCTGCCACAGGAAGAGGAAGTGCGTTGGGCACGATCGGTGGTCGATGCCTTTTCGAAGGTAGGCGCCTCGGGTGTGGCGAGGCTTGGCAATGCGATGATCGACCGCCCACACGTACGCCTGGCGCATCGCATCCTTTGCCAAGTCGACGGCGAGGACTAAGGCAAGGTGCTCCGGCGCTGGACGAGGGCGGGTGATTCGTTATCTGCGATGCTGCTCCCGCCATCTCGTCAACTATCAGCAGCGACGTGCGCAAGGGCTGCCTATTTCAAGCGCGGGAGCGGAATCGGTCGTCGACTATGTGATTGGTCAACGCATGAAGAGGAATGGGCACATGCGTTGGACTATGCCGGGAGCCAATGCACTGCTGCAGGTGCGATGTGCCGTTCTCAATGGCGAGGACATACGCAATTTCAGGCGTTGGTACCCGCCCGACAGGCGAATCGAAGGATTTTCTAATGTAATCCCTGCGTCATAGAAGGTGCCCCCAATTTTGGCCACTCCCTCCGCTAGCGGCGACCGCTATATCCGCTAGCAATCACATGGCTGTAAACCATTGATCTATATGGCGAGACGGCCGTTCAGTGGCGATTTTTGCCGTTGTGCAAGAGCAACGCCATTTTCCGTCCATGTCCAACGATTCCGCTAATGCGGCTCAGCGGATCATTAATTCGGCTAACGCGGGCTACGCCGAGCCGGTGTCGGCGAAATTCTATTGCTGGGCGGGCAGGGCGGACGGGGAGGGTGACAGTTCGGTAGAGCCATGCGTATGACCGCACGAAAGATCGGGAAAATAGGGGTATTCTGGCGATCCGCGTTCACGCCACGACCTGCGCGCCAGGGAGATCTCCATTGAAAGCACTCGCGAGCATCGGCAGGAGAAGAGCGGTTTTCCTTCATCTATCCTGGCGGGCACCCACATTTGCGTAATTAGAGGTCGCCATTAGCCGAAATAGCGATCTGCAACACTAGCTTACCGCATCGCGCCGATCGGTCTTGACGTTCACCYGGCTTTTTCGGRATCAGTGACGGCGCGCACACCATGCAGTCGAATCCCTTCWGGATGAAGTCGCGGTRGAGGCCATAGCCSCAAGGGCCTGCCTCGTAGACGATCCGGATGTGGCGCGCTTTGGACKGCAGGCGCTTGACGGATTACTAGGCTGCCCGGGGCTAAAACGCAATTAATCGCCAGCATTTTGATCCCGTCTCAAATTAATAAGGGCTTGGCAGAAATATGGGGATAGCTCGCGCTTGGCATCCCTCCGATCCAGCAGTGTCCCGGCATCTGCTGCCGGTCACCATCCACGA
Source organism: Cupriavidus sp. 01T418 (assembly GCF_056398885.1). Taxonomy (NCBI): domain Bacteria; kingdom Pseudomonadati; phylum Pseudomonadota; class Betaproteobacteria; order Burkholderiales; family Burkholderiaceae; genus Cupriavidus; species Cupriavidus sp. 01T418. Next base: position 14,043 of record NZ_JBFTQG010000063.1, on the reverse strand, counting down.
GCTGTGGTCGGCGACGGCCTTGCGTCGAACCCGGGCGGGCTCGCGTGTGTTCGTCATCGTGCCGACACTTGTGTACGCAGCCCTGGAATCTGTGGTCGCCCGACGTCCGCGCCGACAAGGCGGGCGCCTATCCCAGTTCAGCTGGGTTTCGACGCGGTTTCGGGGCGAGATAACACGCGCGCCGCACGTTGGGCTTGCAGGCCCTGCGCCCGGTTCGCATCGGCGAGTGCAACGCGTCCCGCCTCCTGACCCGCCAGATCCACGCGCGGTGCGCCTTCCACCAGACAGGCCCAGTAGCGGGTGCCGCGGCACCAGGTCCGTATTGCATCGCGCAATGCCGGCTCCGTCAGGCCAAGTTCCTGCGCGTGCGGGACGAGATCCTCAAAGATGCCGATCTTGAGCGGCACCTTGGGTGCAGGATTCTTCGGAAAGGTTTGTGGGAACCGTTTCTGCAACTTCACGATGGCTTGCAGCACCGGATCGACGGGCTTAACGGGTTCCGCTGGGCGGGCCGAAGCCTTCGGGGGTGCGCGACGCGTTTTGGCCTGTGGCGCGGCCTTGGCTTGCTTTGCCAGTTGTTCCTTCAATGCCGCCAGTTGTTCGAAGCCCATCGTGTCCAGCCATTAAGAATGTGGCGCGATTGTAGCAATCCCTTGTGATTCGCGTTGCCGCCCGCGCCGCGACGGGGCATTGGCCGAACCAGGCATCCAGGCCAGGGCTTGCGCCATCACCCTTCGCGCGTCCAACCGATCCGGTGGCGTTCCTGCGTAGCCTCATGCCGCGCATCGTCCTCCGTGTGCAGGTAAGCGCTGGTGGTAGAAATCGACGCGTGCCCGAAATTGTCCCTCACGAAACGCAGGTCCACCTGCTGATCGGTCATGTGCGACCCCGCGGTATGGCGCAGCCAGTGCGCCGAGGCGCTGGCCAGCACCGCGGCCCGGCTTTCCCACTCGGGTCCGCGTGCGCGCAGGCGTGAAGGAGAGCGTGCAAAAGTTGGGGAGGCCGATTTCGTCAGGCGCCCGGACTTTCCGCGAGATCACGGCGTGTTTTGTTCGGCGACCGGTGCAAGTTTGGCGATGCTGGCCTGGTGGATTGGCTGAGACGCGAGACAGCGAGCTCAAGCGCCGAGATGCGGTTGGGTGAGAGTTCCCCGTTTAAAACCGCGACCCTGACCTGCACCAGGCAATGCGCTCCCTGGTCCGTCCAGCGCATCTGTCGCTTCTTAGCCATGCGATGGCTCACGACTTGGTTCACCGCGGACTCCGCGATGCTACTGCTGATTGGCAGGCCCTTTCGATACCGAGCGCCGTAGTTGGCCAACGTAGTTGAGTTGTTCCTCAGGTAGTAGGAGATTTTACGTAGGTGCTCCCACAGCGTGCTGTACTCATACCCTGTCCGCGTCAGCAGCTGAGCGTCCAGTGCCTTGATGCGCTCCAAGGCTTTGCGGCCCTTGCCATGCCAGACTAGAAACCTGGCGTGAGTTATTTCAGTCTCTATCGATTCTCGTTCCTCTCGTTCCAGTGCGTCCATCATCTTGCTGCCGAAGACAGAACGCTGCGCTGCGTTGAACTGCGTGGCGATGTGGAACCAATCGAGAATCCTGCCGCGAGCGAGTCGACTACCCTGTACGGTCTTCTCAAATTCACCGGCGTCGTCGCTGATCACGGTCACGCGTTCATCGGCCGCCACACCGTTTCGACTGAGGAAATGATCGAGTCGCGCCGCAGCCGAGGTGACTTCCCGATGCACATAGGCATAGAACTTTGGCGGACTGTCAGTGAATGTCGCTCGCCCGGCGATGAGGTTGACATGGCGGACATGGCGGCCAAGACCTCTCTCGGAGTCGCAATGCCGCAGCCACGCCGAGTCGACGCTCATGGCCGCGACATGCCTGGATTCGCGAATCTGAACGTCTGCTACCGAATGGGGCAGCTTCGCGATGTCGCGCTCGATGTCAGCATCAAGTTGTCTTCCAATGGTTCGAATTCGATTGCGCGCGCCGCTGAACGAAATGCCTTTGTCCAGCGGCAGTACTTCCTTAAGCATAGCGGTGGCCTGCCGGTACGGCATCTGGCTTGCCCACTTCGCCTGGAGGTATTTCAGCTCCGGGCGTGGTGCGATTAGTCAGAGCTTTAGACAAGGGATGAACCACACACCGCGGCGTCCGGACAGTCCGTTGGCAAGCACACGACCACAGTCGCGGGCTTTTCACGGTCACCTTGCCATACACAGTGCGCACCACCGTCGAACGATTGTCCTTGTGGCTCAACGCCTCGCCGCAGCGCCGACAATGGGTCTGGCCGGAGAGCCACCCCTCCACTTGCATCGAAACCAGCTCGGCTTGCACCTTAGCCAACAGCGACCGCCCCTCCGCGAGGGTCAGGCCCATGTCGGCAAGGCTACAGTCAGGGCGCTCAATCACGGCCACGACTCCGTCAACGTCTTGGCCGGTGTCGCTGCCCTCGTCGGCCAACCTGGCTTCGATGATCAACCGCATGGTTTGCTCCCTCCGTTGCGATACCGATCAGCGTAGCCCAGACGGAGCCGGCGCGGCGCCCAGATGCTCGAGCGGCCCTCCCTCGGTGGCCTCCCCATCTTTTGCACGCTCTCCTTCACGCCTGGCCGGCTGGTTCTATCGTCGAGCAGGGCGAACCTCTCGCGCGTAGCCATATCGCACCGGACAGGCCGCTATCCGGCCGGGCCATCCCGCCAAGGCAAGGGCGTGCGGCCTGCCTGATGCAAGCGGCGAGTGGACGCCCAGTACAGGGAACGCAAGGCAGGGTCGCGCGAGATCGCGACCTTGCTTGCGCAACGTTCAAGCAGTAACGGGGCTAGCGGCAGCGCGAATTCAGCCGCGCAAGCCACCAGCACCACTGCTTCCCGAACCGCATCGCGCTCAAGGCATCGCCGCAGGTCCAGGTGTACGGCGGCACGGTAAGCTTCCAGCGGAAAGGCAGAGTCTCGACGGGCCACGTTCCACAAGTGCCGCGACCGCGCTCTGACTTCGAGCAGCAATACGCTGCTGGGGCAAAGGCGCCGCCGCGCGCCATCCCGCTGGCGCGTCTGTTTCATCGTGGAGTTCGGGGCAATGGCATGCGCCTCGGAGTGTAATCCGCTCCGGGCGAGCCACGCGTTTGCAACCGCTCGCATGCTGCCTTGCTGGTAACGAGCCGCTCATGCCTTGTATATCTGGTCGCCTCGCGGGGCCTTGGATTGGCAAAGTGACGCGGTGCCTAGGCGCGCGGCGTCAGGATCGCACCCTCGCTTTCCAGCCGTGCCTGCAAGGGCTTCACCTGCACTGCCCGGGGATTGGCATCATGCGCCAGGCACATGGCAGCTGCCGTCCCGGCCGCCTCGCCCATGGCGAAGCAGGCGCCACCGATTCGCGCGGAAGCCTGCGCCATATGGGAGGCAGACAGGTTCCTGCCAGCCACAACAAGGTTGTCGGACCCCTTCACCAGCAGGCAGCCATAGGGGATACCGTACCACTCGCCGTCGGGCAGGAAGTCCCAGACGGTGTCGCGGCCGGCACCGTGTTTCTCGAGAGCCCACGAGGAACAGGCAATGCGGTCGTCCGGTTTCACGCACCCGCGCACATCGGCTTCCGTCAGTGTTATGTCTCCACGGATGCGCCTGCTCTCGCGGATGCCGACGCCGGCACCGATATCGATGACCCGGGCCTTGCCGAATCCAGGCACGTACTTGCGGAATACCTCCTCGTACATTGATACCTGGCGTCGACCGGTGCGCTCGGCCTCGGTCAGCTGGGCCGGGTCGAGCAGGTTGAACGGCAGTCCGTCGCCATCGCCCAACTTGGTCACATTGAGATGGAACACGCCGTCGATCGGGTTGATATGCATGCCGATAGTGGTGCGGGGCAGAGGATAGCCTTCGGCGACGGCGCTTTCCAGCAAGTCGCGCATTTGCGGGCGGGTCAGGCGCGCGGCGCGCGCCACGTCCACGTTGACGAAGCGGAACATCGACGATCCGAACTGTCTCTCGTCGCCTTTGCCGACTTCGAAACCCGCGCCGGCATGCGCAGCGACATCGCCGTCGCCGGACGCGTCGATCACCACGCGCGGCACGATGGCGCCGCGGCCCGCCTTGGACTCCACGATCACGGCGGTGACTCGCTGGCCGTCCTTCTGCACGCCGACGGCATAGGTGTGGAGCAGCACGTCTACGCCATGGGCCGCTGCCATGTCATCCGCGACCATCTTGAATGCGACGGATTCATACGGCGAGCCGACGATTTTCCCGTGGCGCAGCGGATCGAGGAAGCCATCGCGTTGCTTCAACCTATCTTCCAGTTCGAGATAGATGCCGCCTACCACGCGCGCCAGCCGCTGTTCGTCAACAATCATATGCGTACCGCAGATGCCGCCGAGCGTCACCGCGGCGAAAGTGCCTCCAAGAAAGCCGTATCGTTCGATCAGCATCGTCCGCGCGCCGCCGCGCGATGCAGCGCAGGCGGCGGCAAGGCCGGCGGAGCCTCCCCCAACGACGAGGACGTCGGGTTCGGCGATGACCGGGATTTCCCGGGGAATCTCCTGAATGGTCTTGAGTGCCATGGGTCGTTCTCCTTTACCCTTGTGTAGTTGTTTTGCGGCGCCGGTCAATGAATGCGCAAGGTGCTTGCGCGGCACTTGCCCGCTAGCAATGCGTGATGTATTTGATAACCAGGTAGCCGTCGAAACTCTCCGTACCACCTTCGCTGCCGACACCGCTGTCCTTGACACCGCCGAACGGCGTTTCCGCCAGGGCGCTGCCGAAATGGTTGATGTTGACCATGCCGGCCTCCAGCGCGCCGCTCGCGTACGTCGCCGTCTTCAGTGATTCGGTAAAGACATAGGACGACAGCCCGAAGGGCAGGGCGTTGGCTCGCGCGATAGCCTCCTGTGGATCGCTGAAGCGCAGCAGTGGCGCGATGGGGCCGAACGGCTCGTTGGTCAGGAGACGAGCATCTGCTGGCAGGTCGGTAACGACGGTCGGTGCGAAGAAATGGCCGGTGTGACCTAGCCGGGCGCCGCCGGTGGCAATCTTTCCGCCGCGGGCAAGCGCGTCGTCCACGAAGGCTTCCATTTCCACCACGCGGCGGGCGTGGGCGAGTGGGCCCATCTCCACACCGCTGTCCAGGCCATTGCCGACCTTGATCGATGCCAGTGTTTCCGTAAACCGCGCGGCGAAGCGGTCGTACACTTTGCTCTGCACGAAGAAGCGGGACGGCGATACGCAGACCTGCCCTGCATTGCGGACCTTGAAGCGCGCAAGCATGGTGGCCGCGGTGTCCACATCCGCATCGTCGAAGACTAGCACCGGCGAATGGCCCCCGAGTTCCCATGTGCCACGCTTCATGTGGGCACCGGCCAGCGAGGCGAGCTGTTTGCCGACACCGACTGAACCCGTGAAGGATACTTTCCGCACGCTCGGCGAGCGGATCAGGTAATCCGAAATTTCAGACGGCACGCCCCACACGATGTTGAGGCAGCCAGGAGGCAGGCCGGCATCGTGGAACAACCTCGCCAGCGCCACGACGGCGCTGGGCGAATCTTCCGGTCCCTTGAGGATCAGCGTGCAACCGCTGCCCAGCGCGGCCACCATCTTTCGCAGGGCCTGGTTGAACGGGAAATTCCATGGGGTGAACGCGGCGCAAACACCCACTGGCTCCCGCACCACGATCTGACGCACATTTGGCTGGCGCGGCGGAATCACGCGGCCGTAGATGCGGCGGCATTCCTCCGCATGCCACTCGGCATGCTCCGCGCAGCTCAGGACTTCGGCGATGGCTTCACTCAGCGGCTTGCCCTGGTCTCGCGTGATGTTCCTGCCAATCTCGGAGGCCCGCTCACGCGCGAGCTCGGCGACCTTGCGCAGGATGCGCGAGCGATCCAGCGGAGAGCTCTTGCTCCAGGATACGAAGGCGCGTTCGGCCGCGGACAGCGCGCGGTCGAGATCCGCACGGCTGGCGTGCGGCAAGTGCGCAAGGACCTCGCCCGTGGCGGGATTGCGCACCTCCTCAGTCCGGCGGCCATCGGATTCGACAAATTCTCCTTCAATATAGAGCGCAAGTGTTTCGTAGATATCGGACAATTTGAGTCCTTTCATCGGAGACTGGCTGAGTTGGCGGTGCCCGCCACCCGGCCTTACTGAGGGAGGCTCGCCTGAAGGTCGGCGAGAGTGCGGCGCGACGTCACCGCGCGGACATCGGTACGGACTTCGATCAGTGCTGCCTTGCCACTCGATCGTGCGCGTTCGAATGCGGCCGCGAAGTCCTGGGTGGAGGTCACGGTTTCGCCGTGCGCGCCATAGGCGCGCGCCAGTGCGGCGAAGTCCGGATTCACCAGCTGCGTGCCGGATGGCCGCTCGGGGTAGTGCATCTCCTGGTGCATGCGAATGGTCCCGAACACGCCGTTGTTAACAACGATGAAGATCACGGCAGCGTCATGCTGGATAGCCGTGGCCAATTCCTGGCCATTCATCATGAAGCAGCCATCGCCCGCGAAACAGACCACGGTTCTCTTCGGCGCAGCCAGCTTGGCCGCCACTGCTGCCGGCACCCCATAGCCCATCGCTCCGTTGGTGGGCGCCAACTGGGTTCGCCAAGGCTTGTACTGGAAGTAGCGGTGGACCCAGCCAGCATAGTTGCCGGCGCCATTGGTGATGATGGCGTCTTGCGGCAGGGCTTGCGCGAGCCCCTTGACGATCAGGGCGAGGTCGACGTCAAACGGTTGCGCCTGTGGCTCGATGTCGGCCAGATACTCGCGGTTGCTGTCGAGAATCCATTGCCGCCAGGGGCCGCACGGGATATCTTCCAGTTCGGCCAGCTGGCTGGCGAAGCGTGGCATTGCTGCGTTGATCGGCAGGGCCGGCTGGTAAAGGATACCGAGCTCTTCGGCGGCCGCATGGACATGCACGAGCGTCTGGCGCGCGTCAATGGGATCGACCAGGGTGTAGCCATTGGTGGTGGCCTCGCCCAGCCGGGCCCCAACCACCAGTAGCAGGTCTGCCTGTTTCACGCGTTCGGTCAGTTGCCGACTCATGCCTAGCCCGATGTTGCCGGCATAGTTGGGATGGCGGTTGTCGAACAGGTCCTGACGGCGGAATGCGGTAGCAACGGGCAGGCCGGCCGCTTCGGCGAAGCGCTGGATGTCGCGGCAGGCTTCGGCGGTCCAGCCGCTTCCGCCGAGAATCATCAGGGGGCGTTGGGCGTTGCAGAGCAGGCTGCGCAGCGTCCGCAGGTCCTTGCTGCTCGCCGATGGTTGGGCAATCTGGCATGGCGCGGTGTCCCTCACCGTGGCGCTTGCGGTCAGCATGTCTTCCGGCAGCGCCAGAACGACCGGTCCGGGCCGGCCAGACATGGCGATCTGGAAGGCGCGGTTGACGTATTCGGGAATGCGTTGCGCCGAGTCGATACTGGCAACCCATTTCGTCATCTGGCCGAACATACGCCGGTAGTCGATCTCCTGAAATGCTTCGCGGTCGACGAAATCGCTGCCGACCTGGCCAACGAACAGGATCATCGGCGTCGAGTCCTGGTAGGCGGTGTGGACGCCGATGCTGGCATTGGTCGCGCCAGGCCCGCGGGTGACAAAGCAGATGCCCGGCCTGCCAGTCAGCTTGCCGTAGGCTTCGGCCATGAATGCGGCGCCGCCTTCCTGGCGGCAGGTGACCAGGCGGATCGTGTCTTGCGTGTCGTGCAGTGCGTCCAGCACGGCCAGGTAACTTTCGCCCGGCACACAAAAGGCCATATCGGTGCCTTGCACCTTGAGGGCATCAACCAGGATTTGACCGCCGGAGCGGGTACTCGCGTTGTCAGGCATCGCTTCGATAGATAAAGAGTGGCCATCGGGCACCGCGTGGGGGCGCGGCTTGTAGTCAGGATTCGAGAGGAGAACCCGGCCGGGACGGGCACAGGTGGTGGGAGCTGTCCGGCCGCTATTCGGTTCACTTCAGTACGGTTCAGCTCAGTTGAGGGTGATCTTGGCTTCCCGGATCACGGCGCGCCATTTCCCGATTTCGTTGCGCACGAAGGTATCGGTCTTCTGCGGCGTGCTGCGCACGGCCTCAGCGCCCAGTTCGGCAAGCTGCTTCCTGAATGCCGGCTCCTCGGCCGCAGCATTCAAGGCGGTGCTCAAGGTGCCAATCACCTGAGGCGAGGTCTTCGCCGGCGCGAACAGCCCGAACCATCCCAGCACTTCATAGTCACGCAAGCCTGTCTCAACCACCGTTGGCGCGTCGGGCAACAGCTGCGAGCGTTTGCTGCTGGTCACCGCGAGCGGGCGCAGCGAGCCGCTTTTGATGTGCGGCAGCATCACGGCGATGTTGTCGAACATGATTGGCGTGCGGCCGGCGAGCAGGTCGGGCAGGGCGGCGGAACTGCCTTTGTAGGGCACGTGGAGCATGTCGACACCCGCCGCCTTCTTGAACAGTTCGCCAGCCAGGTGCTGGCCCGTTCCCGGGCTCGACGAAGCATAGGCCAGCTTGCCGGGGTGTTCCTTTAGGTAAGACACCAGTTCGGGAACCGAGTGTACCGGCAGCTTGGGATTGACGACGAGCACATAGGGCGTGGTTGCCACTAGGCCGACCGCCGCCAAATCCTTCTCGGTGTCGAACGGCTGGTTGGCGTAGAGCGTCGCGTTGGTCGCATGACTGCTCGGCGCGAACAGCAGCGTATCGCCATCAGCGGGGGCCTTGGCAACCATGCTTGCGGCGATCGACCCGCTCGCGCCAGCCCGGTTTTCCACAATCACTGTCCGGCCCAGCCTGGCGCCCAGGTTATTAGCAACCAGGCGCGCGATGACGTCTGTTGTGCCGCCCGGCGGAAATCCCACGACGATCCGCACTGGCGGTTCGGCGCGAACTGGCCCCGCCACGCCAGCCATGGCAGCCATCCCAGCCAGCAAGGCAAATACCACGGCGCGTCTGGCCGCTTTGTCGATGTATCGCTTCATGTCTCCTCCTTATTCGATGGTGCCGGGCTTGCAGTTCAGGACACCGCGACCAGTGCGCTCTTGGCCGAGCCTTCCTCGTGCTCATCGGGCAGGACGTAGCCGGATTTTTCGCCCAGCATGGAGCAACGCATCATGTGGCGCGGCTGGGACTGGTCGAAATCCTTCAGCGCGATATGCAGCGTGCAGCGGTTGTCCCACATCACCACGTCGTTGGGATTCCAGCGGTGCCGATAGACAAACTCCGGCGAGGTCGCATGCATGTTGAGGAAATCGAGAATAGGCTGGCTTTCTTCCTCGGTCATGCCGACGAAGTTGCGGACCCGCTCGCTGACGAACAGCGACTTGCGACCGGTGTCGGGATGGACTCGCACCAGGGGATGGACGATGGGTGGGTTCTTGGCCTTCAGGTCAGCGACCTGGGCGGGGTCGCGTCGGTTGAAACCCTTGATCAGCGTGATGTCGTGCACAGCCTCCAGGCCATCGACGAACTTTTGCATGATCGGGCTGAGCGTCTCGTAAGCCATGTACATATTGGCAAACATCGTATCTCCCCCGACATCCGGTTTTTCCTTGCACATCAGCACGGACCCTTTAGCGGGGCGATCGGTGTAGGAGAGGTCGGCGTGCCAGTTGCGGCCGGTGTTCCGCGTCTGGGACGGCTTGCCGTTGACCTGTTTATTGGTGACCAGCAGCACCTCAGGATACTCCGGGTGTCTGTAATAGGGCACATTTTCATTGTGCTCAATGTCACCCAGCTTGCCCGTGAATTCGATCAGTTGCGGCGGCGTCAGATCCTGGCCAGGAAAGACCAGCACGAGGTGTTGGTGCCATGCGGCATTCACCTGATCCACCTCGGTGCTTGACAGGGGCTTGTGCAGGTCCAATCCAAGAACCTCTGCGCCTGCTGCGTAGCCAAGCGGACGCACTTCGATATTGCTCATCGTTATCTCCGGGACGATTGTTCGATGCCACCTCGCTGGAGGGGTGCAGCTAGTATATATTGTCGTCTGTCTTATGTCGACAAACAACATTGATGAGGAAAGGGGCATTCCGCGGCATTCGGGCGCGGAGGGTCTGGACGGATATACTTGGCCTCACAAATTCTTGAGCTTTCCTTATGTCCGGCCTCAATTCCTTCTTTGAATCCCAGGCGGTCCAAGTCGGCCGCCTGGCCAAGTCGCTTCCCGAGCAAGTAGCGGAACAGTTGCTTGCGGCTGTTGCCGAAGGTGCGTTGGAACCAGGCGAGCGCCTGAAGGAGGAGATATTCGCGGAACGCTTCGCCGTGAGCAGGAGCACCATCCGGGAAGCCATTGCCCTGCTAGAGCGGCGTGGCATCGTCGAGCGCGTCGCCCGCTATGGTGCCCGCATCGTGATGGTTGACGCCGGCGAGATCGAAGAGATATTCAATATACGGGCGCAGTTGCTCGGCCTGGCTGCCCGCCTTGCCGTCGAGAAAGGATCAGATGAACTGATCACAACGCTGCAGGCGCAGGCCGCGAAACTGCGCAATCTGGCCAATGACCCGACCACGGAGCCAGCCGACTACGCTAGTACCTCGATCGAAACGCAACGCCTGCTCGTGGCTGCCAACGGGCGCAAGCGGCTAGTCTCGATCTATGAGGATCTGAGCAACCATGCGGTGTGGCGGTATGCCATCCGGGAAAAATCGATCAGCTTCCGCACCGCTCAACGCCGCATGGAGTCGGCGGAAGACTGGGAGAGGCTGGTGGCTGCTATTGCTGCGCGCGACGCCGATGGCGCTGAGCGCAACGCGAAGGCTTTGCTGCAGGCGTCATACCTAGCTGTGAAAGATCAGTTGGAAGGCAATGACGCTTGAAACAGGGCTCTGGTGCAAATAACCCGTATGGACGAGCTGTTGCTTATAGATTGAATATTTTATTGAGCCGACAGGACTGCATTCCAGACAGCGGGCGCAGCAGTATCTTTGAGCCCGCAGTTTTGCGAGGTCGAACTGGCCTTTTCGGATGCGGTGTATCAGCTCGATGCCGGCCAGAGTGGTTGCCGCGCTCCTGAAACGTTTGAAGCCGAGCATGACGTTCGTCCGGGACTTGACGTTGCGATGGTCCTGTTCGATCAGGTTATTGAGATATTTTAAGGATCGGACCTTTGTGTCTTCAGGCAGCAGGCCATCGGCCTTCATTTCGCGCACCGCGCGGTGGGAAGCCGCATAGCCATCGAGCGTGATGGTCTTCGGCGGCTGGCCTTGATGTTTGATTGCCTGCATGAAAAAGGCTTTGGCCGCGGCCACGTCGCGCTTTGCACAGAGCATGAAGTCAACCGTTTGGCCGGCCCGATCAACCGCCCGATAAAGGTAGACCCACTTGCCGCGAATCTTCAGGTAGGTTTCGTCGACACGCCACGACCGTCCCGCGAGCGTGCCGAAACGGTTCCAGCGTTTGACGAACTCCGACGCATAGCGCCGCACCCAGCGCAGGATCGTCGTGTGGGCCAGCGACAAGCCTCGTTCCGCCATCATCTCGACAAGATCCCGCAGACTGAGCTTGTAGCGCAGGTACCAGCGAACACAGAGAATGATCACATCGCGGTCAAAGTGACGGCCTGCAAACAACTTGTCCAGGCTCTTCCGCTTGCTCATCGTCGGCTCTCAATTCGTTCACCCCGACACTCTAACCGATTCGACATCGCTAATTGCACCAGAGCCGTGTAGCGCGCCAGCCAGGCGCCAGCTGGGTCGTAGTGGCGGCCAGATGGCGTAGAACCAAGCAATTCTGTCACTCCGGAATCTGCCTGGAACCCGCGCAGTATATAGAGGTCCGGCCGGTGAATTGACAATATTGCTTGCACTCCCCGCGAAGCAAAGTCGTCAATTCGCATAAGTCCGGATTAATTTCGTCAATTGGCATCCTAGACTTCGAATCCCGCTCGTAAGGCATTGATCTTATGGAAGATTCTCTGCACATAGCGGAGCCGGTTGCGCTCGTCCGCCCGCGCGGCGCGCACCGCTTCGAAGCCTTCAGTCCGAAGCTGAAGCGGCGGCTCACTTTCTACCGACGCTGTGCGTTCGACCAATGGGTCTTGATCGAATCCGATCCGGCAATCGCCCACTTTTGTGAGCGTCCCGGGTTCATTCAGTTTCGCGGACGGCGATACCTTGCAGACTTCCTGGTCTCGCACTCCGATCGGCAGGAGTTGGTACTCCTGCCCGAATCCAGTTATCGACGAAGAAACGAAGGAGGGGCTCGAGTTGAGCGCTGATGTGCTCAATGTCCGGCTGGTCGACGCGGCCGAACAGGCAGCATCACGCATCTGGATCGACAACTGGCAGCGCATGCTGCCAAGTATCGTAGCCACGCGAGGTCTCGTGTCGGTGTCACTGCTCGACGCGGTCGAGCGCTTTGTCGCCAGTCCAAAGCCGCTTCTAGCCATCGAGCGCGAGTTCTCGAAAGGTGACCCAGTGCTTGTGCGCGCCGCCATCTTCAATGGCCGACCCAGCGAAGACGGAAGTGGTAAAGCGGGCGCGTTCGCGCTTTTCTTAGAGCGCTTTCCGACGCTCTCGGGATGGCTGCTCCTAAAAGTAAAACAGCGCCGCGTGTCGCTCGAACAGGTTCATACCGATGGAAGACTACAGACACGCTTGGTTGGCCTGCATGTACTGCACGCGGAGTTTCTGTGGCAATGCCGGTCCCTCGGTCTGACGGCGGTGGACTACCCCTTCAATACGGATGGCCGTGCCATTCGGTCACTATCCGCGCGGCTTAAAGTCGAGTTGCTGCGCAATTTCCGCACGGCGGCACGGGCAGCAGGCGCCACGCACCTGAAGGGGCTTCCGCACTACGACAAGTCGGACAGTCGGCCGGCCATGCGCCCCTATCAGGTCGTGGAGTTCGACGGTCACCGACTCGATATCCGGCTGAAGGTGGTAGTACGCGATGCATTGGGCTTTGAACATGAGTTCGAGATCGAACGCGTTTGGTTGCTCGCAATCATCGACGTCTGCACGCGTGCGGTGCTTGGCTATCACCTTGCGCTGGGTCGCGAGTATTGCCGCTACGACGTCATCAAGACCATCGAGTCGGCCCTGGAACCGCATCGACCGCGCGACTTCACGATTCCTGGATTGGTCTACGGTGCGCACGACGGCTTTCCCTCACAGCGCTTGCCGGAGCTCGCGTACACACCTGGGAGTGGATGAAGCTTGACAATCCGAAGGCGAACCTCGCCAAGGAGACACTGGATGCCTTGTGCGAATTCGTTGGCTGTTGTGCAGACGCAGGGCCGAAGTACAGTCCCGATGATCGACCCTACATCGAACGCTTCTTCGGGACCATTGCGAGCAGACTGTCTTCCAGATTGCCTGGCTATACGGGTTCGCATCCCCGCGATTTGCGGCGCGCGCTGGCCGATCCCAAGGGAAAGCTACGCTTGTTTGTGTCGTTTGACGAGTTGGAGGAGTTGGTCGAATACGCGATCGCGAGCTACAACGGTACGCCGCATGCAAGCCTGAACAATGTCACGCCACTTGAGGCGATGGAGTATTTCATTCGGGGCAAGGAACAGTTGGTGACATGGCTGCCCGAACATCGGGCCCGCACGCTGTGCCTGATGCAATCGGCCAGGCGTTGCACAGTGCGCGCATACCTCGACCGGGGCGTTCGACCGCACATCAACTTGTATGGCGTGCGCTACACAAGCAGCGTCCTGGCCTGCAGCACGGATCTGATCGGAAAGAGCCTGCTTATCTATCTGAATGCCGATGATCTTCGCTGTGTCCGTGCGTTCCAACCTGACGGCGTTGAGTTGGGGCTCTTGGAGGCGCAAGGGGGCTGGGGCGTGATGCGGCACAACCTGAAACTACGCCAGCAAATCGATAAGGAGAGGAAAGACAAGAAGCGGTCACGTGTGCTAGTCGAGGCGAATCCCATCGAGGAATACGTCCACGGAAAGCTGGCTCAGGCAAAGAAGACACGGAAGGCCGCATCCGAACTGGCGGAGGCAAAGCGAATTCTGTCATCTGCGCCGACGGTGCGAACTGCGCTGGGGCGGGGCGCATCTGCTGCGCAGCCCACAGTGAACGCAGCATCAGCGCCGACCTTAGACAAGACCTCCGAGC
>NZ_JBFTQG010000062.1:0-30559 GCF_056398885.1 Cupriavidus sp. 01T418 | reverse complement strand
TGTTCGTTGAACTTGGCGGCCTCGTCGAGCACCGCCTGCGCCGTCTCCGGCGTGGCGTCCTCGAAGCCGGGCAACTGGCTGACGGCCTCAAGGCCGGCCAGTTCGTTCATCACGAACAGCATGTCCTTGAGCGGGGCACGGTAGGTCATTTTGGGGACTCCAGGTTTGGGATGGCTGCGCAAAGCGAGGTGCGTCGGGCCGGATGCCGGCACCGCATGCTCCGGATACCTGATCCTAACTCCCGCCGCGCTTCGCGGTAATGACCAAACCTGCCCATTCATTGACAAAACCTGCCGCTTTGCGTCGCCCTGAGCGCTTGCCGCATGCCGCAATCCGATTGGCCGGATCTGTCACTAGTTCGGCCATTCCTGTCAGTGCCGGAGGGGGCGACCGCCTCTAGAATGGCTCGCAGCCGGTGTCGCCACGACCGCTGATTGCATCCGGCATCACGATAGACAGCCTGTCAGGAGACAAGAAAATGGACCTGTTCGGTCAGATGATGTACGCGCCCTTGCAGTTGTCGTCGGTGCTGGAGCAAGCGGCGCGGCATGCCGGCAAGGCGGAGATCGTGTCCCGCCGCGTCGAAGGCGACATTCACCGCTATACCTACGCGGACTGCCACGTCCGCGCCATGCAGCTGGCCAATGCGCTCACGGGCCGCGGCATCGTGGCCGGGGACCGCGTGGGCACGCTGGCATGGAACGGCTATCGCCATATGGAGCTGTACTATGGCGTGACAGGTATTGGCGCAGTTTGTCATACCATCAACCCCCGCCTGTTCCCCGAGCAGATCGCCTACATCATCAACCATGCCAGCGACCGCGTGGTCTGCTTCGATGCCTCCTTCCTTGGCCTGGTCGAGCAGATTGCACCGCAATGTCCGCATGTGGAGGCGTGGGTCATGCTGTGCGACAGCGCGGCCCTGCCGCCGGCAGCGGCGCTGCCGCTGGAGAGCTACGAGGCCCTGATCGGCGGCCAGCCCGGTCACTTCGACTGGCCCCGTCTGGATGAGCAACTGGCGGCGGTGCTCTGCTATACGTCGGGCACCACCGGCAACCCGAAGGGCGTCCTGTATTCGCACCGCTCGCTTTGCCTGATGGCCTATGCCTCGGCGCTCCCGGATGCGCTTTGCCTGCGCGCGTCGGATGCCGTGGTGCCCGTCGTGCCGATGTTCCACGTCAATGCCTGGGGCCTGCCGTTCTCGGCGGCGCTGGTGGGGGCGAAACTGGTGCTGCCGGGACCGGCGCTCGACGGCGCGTCCCTGACGGCGTTGTTCGAGCAGGAAGGCGTGACGGTGTCGGCCGGCGTGCCGACGATCTGGCTCGGCCTGGCCGATCATATGCGCCGTACAGGCCAGCGCTGCACTCGCCTGGAGCGCGTCATCGTGGGCGGGGCGGCATGCCCGCCGCAACTGGCGAAGGCACTGGGCGAACTGGGCATCAAGTCGGTTCATGCCTGGGGGATGACCGAGTTGTCGCCGGTGGGTACCGTGTTCTCGCCCTCGCAGGGCTTCGCGCAGAAAACCGGGGAGGAGCGCGCGCGGATCGAGGCCAAGCAGGGCCGGGTAGTGCCAGGCGTCGAAATGAAGATCGTCGACGCAGGCGGCGCCGAGCTGCCATGGGACGGGCAGTCCGCGGGCGACTTGCTGGTGCGCGGCCATTGGGTCGTCGAGCGCTACTTCGGCATGGAGGAAACCTGCCTGGAGAAGGACGGCTGGTTCGCCACCGGCGATGTCGCCACGATCGACGCCGATGGCTATATGCAGATCACGGATCGCAGCAAGGATGTGATCAAGTCCGGCGGTGAGTGGATTTCCTCGATCGAGCTGGAAGGCATCGCGGTCGCGCATCCGGAAGTCGAACTGGCGGCATGCATCGCCTGTGCCCACCCGAAGTGGGACGAACGGCCTTTGCTGGTCGCGGTAAGACGCGCCGGCAGCACGCTGGATGCGCAACAACTGCTTGCGTTCTTTGAAGGCAAGGTCGCCAAATGGTGGATCCCGGACGATGTGGTATTCGTGCCGGAACTGCCGCTGACCGCAACGGGCAAGCTGCATAAGCTGGTGCTCAGGCAGCGCTTTGGCACCCACTACAGCGGCGCCGCCGCATAGTGGCAGCGTGGCAGCAGCGCTCAGGCCATGCCGCGATACGCCTTGGGCGTGCTGCCAGTCCAGTGCCGGAACGCGCGGTGGAATGCGGTCGGATTGTCGAAGCCGACGTCATACGCGATCGCCGCGATGGCATCGGGCGAGCGCGTGAGCCGCTGGATCGCGATATCGCGCCGGACATCGTCCTTGATCGCCTGGAACGTGGTGCCTTCATCGGCAAGGCGGCGGCAAAGCGTGCGCACGGAGTAATGCAGGTCCTGGGCAACCACCTCGAGCGTCGGCATGGCGGGAAGGCAATCGGCAAGAAATTGCCGGACCCGGTGGCACACCAGCGGATCGGCAAAGGAGACGAAGATCCAGTCTTCCGGAGCGCGCGCAAGGAACCGCTGCAGGTCGGCCTTGCGTTGCCGCACGGGCATATCGAGATAGGCCGCTTCGAAGCGCATGCGGGTCTGCCTGCTGCCGAACTGTACCGGTCCCGGAAAGAGGTAGAGGTAGTCCGATGCGTGCATGGGCCGCGCAAAATCGAACTCCGCCGCGATCAACGGGATCCGCTTCGCCACCAGCCATGAGGCAATGCCGTGCACCAGCTTCATAACGAGCTCGCGGCCCAGTTCGGTCACACCGGGACCGGCGGGATCCGCCACCATGGCAACCCAGCCGCCTTCGCCGTCGCGGCCCGATTCCAGCCTGAAATCATCCAGGACCAGATGGAAGAACTGGCCGAACCGATGCAGCGCGACTTCCAGCCGCGGGGCGTCGAGCAGGCTCAGGCACAAGTACTTCAGCGTGCCGTTGCGCAGGGGGCGGCTGAAGATGCCCGGCATCTCGTCGTCGAGCTCGGTCGCGAGCAGGCGGTAGAGCGTGGAGAACTGCTCCTCGGTCACGCGGGAGCCCGGACGGCGCAGCAAGCCGTGGGGGATGCCGGAGCACTCCGCCAGCCGCTCGATGGCGGCGGGATCGGCGCCAGACAGGAAGCCGTTGACCAGCGAGATGGGAACGGTGCCAGAAATTTGACTCAAGGGTGCATCGACGTCCGGTCCGCAACGTCATTTCCGGTGTGATTCGGGGGCATATATTCTGTCATAAGCCGGGGTGGCAGGTGATTCTTTTGCGCGGGCTGGTCCGGCGTTTGCACTGCCGGTGCGCGCCTGGGTGCGATCCGCATTGAGGTTGTCCCTGCTTTCCGGCTAGCCTAGACTAGATCTCGCCGGCCTAAGGGCCTTGTCTTTCACTTCGATTGGCGAACAAGGACAAGACAAGATGCCGTGGCCTGGCTTACCGATCCGACACCTTTGCGGTGTCCTGCAAGGAGACACCATGACAATCCGCGTTGGACGATGGCTCAGCCGGAACGGCGGCGGCCTTGAGATTCTCTCCATCGGGCCAGGGGCCAGTTTCACCGGCCGCTACCAGACCAAGGTCGGGATGCCCGATCCCAATGCCTGGTTCGACGCGCACGGCATGACGGATGGCGCGCTGATCGGGTTCACGGTGCTCTGGAAAAATCAAACGGAGCAGCACGCTTCGCTGACAAGCTTTACCGGCCGCTACCTGGCCCAGGGGGTCCAGGATGGTTTTGGCGATCCATCGAGAGAGCGGATCGAGGCCCAGTGGCAGCTGGCCCGCCTCTACGAAGAAGACGATCCGGGCAGGCCGCACGCAATGTGGGACACCTTTCTCACCAATGCCGCCGTTTGGTACTGGACGCCCTGAAGGACGCCCTGAAGACGCCTTGGAGGCTCAGGCCAGCATGAGTCCCGCGTGAGCAAGCAAATGGCGGAAGACCGCCAGCCGGACCTCTCCGGTGCGTGCCAGCTTGCGGCAAACGTGCGCGTGCGCGGCCATGTCGCTGTGCCCGCGCAGCGCGTCCTTGCATTCGCGCTCCGAGATTTCCAGGTGGACGCCCGTCAGGATCGCGCAGCCCTTGCCCACGCTTTCGCTCACGATGGCGGGCGGGGCGCCCTCGATGCCCGTGTACACGGCCAGGATTTGCGCCGCGGGGTTTGTTGCGTCGCCGAAATCGAAGCGGCAGCCGCCGTGGTAGTGCGCGTAGATCGTCATCGGGTTGGCGGTCAGGTGATGGGTCGTGCGGATTTCCGCTGCCGCGGTGCTTCGCGGCGTTCCGTCATAGGCAACGCCCCCTGTGAGCTCGGGCAAGGAGCCAATCGCGACCGCATCCACGAAGCTCAGTTCGCGTGTGCCGCAGATTGCGCCCTCGGTGCCTGCATGGAAGGCCAGTTCCCTGCAGGCATAGTACGCGCCCGCGCATATGCCCAGGTAGACGCCGCCCTTCTCGACGAAGTGCCGGATGCGCGCGTTGGGTGCACCGTTCAATGCCGCGCAATAGGGCAGGTCGGCGCCACCCGGCATGACAAACATGACGGCGTCATCGAAGAGCGCCGCGTCACGCCGGATGTCGTCGGCCATGACCGCACGGATCTCATACGCGCCGGGCAGCAGTTGCTGCCCGATCATCCGCATCAGGCGCGAGGTCCCGTCGGAAGTGCCGGCGTCGATATAGGTCAGGATCTGGGGCTTCGGCATGGCGGCTCTTTGCTGTTCAGCGCGATCTGGATCGGCGACGATCTTACGCCCACCGTTTTGCCGGCACCAGATAGCGGTAACCCGGCGCTCAGGCGCCACGTGCGGATATCGGCACGCGTTGTCGCAGCATATCGCTCCCGGTGCGGGTAGGGCTTGCGTAGTGCCTGCGCGCCTATTTCGGTATCGCCTGGGCGCTCCTGCGGCCGGAGCGCGCCCTGCGCGGCCTTCCCATCAGGATGGGCTGGAAGAACACGGCGCCGACCAGGGTGCACATCAGGGACAGTGTCAGCAGTTTTCCCATGCTGGCGGTGCCGTTATGGTGCGACAGCCACAGGCTGCCGAAGGCGGTGGCGGTGGTGGCCGCGCTCAACAGGACGGCAAGCGTCAGGTTTGACTGCAGCAGGTGCGTTTTGCCGGCGCGCCACGCTATCACATAATAGATCTTGAAAGCCACGCCGATACCGAGCAACAAAGGCAACGCAATGATATTGGCAAAATTCAGCGAGATGCCGAACAGGACGCACAGTTCCAGGGCGACCGTGGCGGAAACGAGCAGCGGCACCAGCGTGAGCAGCACATCGCTGAAGCGGCGCAGGGTGATCCAAAGCAGCAGCGTTATCGAAACCAAAGCCCAGGCGCCGGCCTGGGCGAAAGCACTGAGAATGGTGTCGGCCGAGCCCCGTATCGAAATCGGGCCGCCTGCCGCCGTTGGTTCGACGCGCAGAATGGTGTCGATGAAATGATCCAGCGCTGCCGCGCGTTTGGGACTGTCCGCGGACGGCAGGCGTGGACTGATCGTGACCAGGGCACGGCCATCCGGCGTGATCCAGTCGCGCTCCAGGTCGTGCGGCAGCGTTTGCCGATCGATTGGCCGGGCTTGCAAGGCGCGCTGCAGGCCAGCCAGCGCCAAGCGCAGCGGCAGGGCCAGCGCCAGATCCGCGCGATCGCGGGCGGCGGCATCGGCGGCGGCGAGCTGGCGCAGGGCCTTGGCCAAGCGGGCACTCTCTGCCGCGCCCGGGCCGGGATGGTCTTCGGACGCAAGCACCAACAGGCGGGCAAGGGTTTTCAGTGAATTGACGCGCAACACGTCGCTCGCAGGGCTGCCTGTGGGTTGGGTCAGTACCGGGGTCAGGCTGGATGCGGCATCGGAGATGAGCTTTAGCTTGGCGGGCTGATCGTCTGGTATGAAGCGCTGCAGCGTGACCACGCGCGCCACTTCCGGCAATGCCTCCAGCTTTGCAGCGATAGCCTGCGCGGCAGCCAGCGAGGGCGCAAGCACGCTGACATCGTCCGTGCTGACCTGGGACACGTCCTTGAGCGACAGCAGGGTGGACATCGACTCTGAATGCGGGTCTTTCAGGTGCAGCGGGTTGAAGTCAAAGCGCAGGTGTGGCAGCAGCGGGGTGCCCATCAGGATGACCGCGCAGGTAATCAGCAGCACCGGCTTGCGATGACGGTCGAAGAAGGTATCGGCGGGCGCCAACCAGGCAAAGCCGGGAATGGTGGGCTCGCCGGGGGGGCGCAGCACGGTGATCAGTGCAGGCAGCAGGGTGATCGTACTGGCAAAAGCAATGATCATGCCGGATCCGGCGATTTTCCCCAGCTCCGCCACGCCGCGGTAATCGGTAGGCACGAAGCAGAAGAAGGCGGCGGCTGTCGCGGCGGCGGCGAGTGCCAATGGCATGCCCACGCTTTGCGAAGCGCGTGACAGCGCAAGCTGCAAATCATCGTAACGATACCGTCTGGCGCGATAGCGCACACCGAACTGAATGCTGAAGTCCACGCCAAGCCCAATGAACAGCACGGCGAAGGCAATGGATAGCATGTTGAGCGAACCCACCAGGAAGAGGCCGAACGCCGCGGTGATGACCAGGCCGGCGAACACATTCACCAGGACTGCCACGATCAGCCGGGGCGAGCGCAGTGCCAGCCAGAGAATCAGGATCACCACCAGCACGGTTAGCACCCCGTTCATCAGGGCGCCGTCCTTGACCGAGGCGAACTCGTCGTCGGCCAGCGGCTGCGGGCCAGTCAGCCTTACCGTCGCGCTGTAGCGCTCCTGCAGCCGCAACTGCAGCGCGGCCGCACGGATGGCCTCGGAAGCCTTGGCGCCGGCCTCCAGGTCGCTATAGTCCAGTATCGGACTGGCGGACACAAAGCTGGAGGCCTGGCCTTTCGGACCCTGCTGTGCCATGCCTGCCAGCGTGGTCCACGACAGCGCGGCCCGCTTGCCCGCCAGCACCTGCTCGACCGTCGCAGCGCTGCTGTCCAGCAGGCCCGCCATATCCTCCAGCTTGACTTGTCCGATCTGCAGCGGCAGCACCATCATGGTCGATAGCGTGTCGGCAAGACCGCGCAGCGTCGGGTCGCGTGCCAGAACGTTGAGCAGCGGGCGCGCTTGTACGAGCCGGCTGGTCATGTCCTTCAGTTCGTCCCTGGACAGGAAGAGCAGGCCGTTTCGCTCGAAGAATTCACCGCCGCCTGGCTGGCTTACCGAGCGGAATCGTGCCGGCTGCCAGCGTAACGCCGCGGCCAGCTCGTCTGCCGCGGCGCCCGCAAGCTCGGTCGCCGGAGCTTGCACCACGGCCAGGATCAGCTGATCCCGCTGCGGGAAGGCCGCGCTGATTGCAGCATCGCGCTGCGCCCAGGGTTCGCTCGAGTCAAGCAGGCGACTGATATCGGTGTTGATGGCGAAATGTCGCGCGGCGTAGATGCCGCTGGCAAGCGTGAGCAGCAGGGCAGCGACGATGACCGCCCAGGGGCGCCGGGTGGAGAAGCGGACAATGTTGGCGATCAGCGGTATTAGCATGGTTGCCGTTGGTGAACGCGGCGTCTTCGTTACTTGCTGTCGTCGGCGATTGGTTTGTTGAACATGGGACCAGACGTAAAGACTCTAGTCGGCTTTTGGGCATTTCGCTAAATTCCTGTGCACACTGTATCAATGGCGCCCAACAGCAAGGGAGCCCGCCGACGGGCGTCCCGCGGAAGAAGAGCTTCGGCAGGGTGATCGCCACTACGAGATGATCTAGACTGAATCGACCCCACAGCAGTTGGAGCTGCCATGAAAGTCGACGATGCGATTCGGTCGATCAAGCGCCTAGGGAGCGATGTCAACGAGGATTTCCTGGCGGTAGAGGAGGCGGTGACCATCCTGGCGGAACTGATTGCTGACGAGAGGTTGCCGCAGGAAACGCGCACAGCGCTGATGGAGGTGGGCGCGACACTGTGGCGTCTGGGGATGACCTAGCAGCGTATAAAGGAGGCCCGCCGCAGCGGGCAGGGTTCGGGAAGTGGCGCTTGGTGATCGGCGGTAGCTGTACTGTCGTCCGGCATGCGCCTCAGCGCACCTTGCAGAAAATCGCGGTGACGAAAGGCGCTACATGATGCACGACGGCATCGCTGCCCGCTTGCCGCACGCTCTTTTCCACCGATTCCGTGCGGCCGATCACGACCGCGCCGTAGGCAGATTCCGCAAGGGGCTGGCCGCTCCCCTGTTTGAAGATCGGATCGCCCTTCTCGTAGCCGAGCACGACGTAGACGCGAAAGTCGAATGCTCTCAGGCTGATGCCTTGCTCAGGCCGGAAGGCATTAATCGAATTCGCTTCGACGTGCATCGGATCCGGATCGATATAACGGTTCGCCAGTAGTGGCGCAACGAATGCGTGCGCGGTCGATTTGCAGTCGAGTTGGGCATCGATCGCGATGGCGCGTGACAACCCCGGAGAAAGCGCGATTGATGCAATGGCGGCAGTCATAGGGATGCGAATGGATTGTGCAATATGCTTCATTGGATCCCTGGCCGGCGCGCAATGTGTCCGCCACAACGCTTTCAATCTACTCAGTGGTGAAATGGCTATCCGGCTCCGGTAGTCAAAATTCGTTCTCGCTTCCATTGGGCCATGGCTAATAAAAGAATGGGACTAGAACGGGACTAGATACCTGGAATTGATTTTCGATTCATGTTTAATCAATGCGAGTAGCGATGGTGGCGTCCGGGTCCATGTCAATGCGCCCGACAATCAGGCCCTTCCTCTACATCCGTGATTGCATCCTGACCAGCCTGCATCGATTGTGGAGGCACGTCGGAAGTACTTTGGAACGTGGCGGCGGCGAGAACGGGAATGCACACTTCACTTCCAAGCCAAGGCGCTATTCATTGTTGGCGGCAAATAACGATATGTACGGTATGTGCCATTCGTTTCCTTTCTAATATAGCGCGCGAAACGAACATGGGAAATCACTTTGCAGCCTGGCGTCCAGGATCCGAATTTGGCTACAACTATCGTTAAGTCATAAAAGCAATAACAAAAATGTGGGTTTGTGCGACGCACAAGGCAATCGGGCGGTCCTATACTCAACCCAGGCTTTTACCGGCCCGGGGGAACGAATTACCACCTAAAGAAAAGGAGGTGGGTGATGCTTAGGAAAATTGCACTGCTCGCGGTGACAGGGGCCGCACTTGGCGCTGCATGTGTCTATGCGGGAAACGGAACGCGGGACGTTTACACCGACGGCGCCAGGACGACGGGGCCTCGTGACCCCTATACCGATGGAGGGAAAGCATCTAAGTTCGATGTCTACTCCGATGGATTGAGAGCATCGAAATTTGACGTCTATACCGATGGCGCCAGAGTCACGGACCGCCGAGACACATTCACGGACGGCGCGCGAGTCACGGACCGGCGCGATACGTTCACCGATGGCGCGCATAACTAGGAGCACATTGAGCCGTTCATGGCATTAATCTGCCGAGAATCCCTTACGGCCTCCCGGCCGCATTCTGACGGCCCCCACGGTGCCTTCCGCCGGGGGCTGTCCCTGGCGCCACATCAGGGCGCGTAACTGGCCAATGTGCCGGTGCCGAGTGGGGCGAACTGGCGATCTTCGCCAAAGCTCGCCGCTCCCGACCGCCAAGTGCCTACAGATTCAAGAGATCGTTCCGCCAGCGAGTTGGAGGCTTGCCAAACTGCGCGCTGAACCAGCGGGAAAACGCGCTCACCTCCGAGAACCCAAGCAGCGTTGCGACTTGCGACACGGGATAACGCTGATCACCAAGATAGCGGATCGCCAACTCCCTGCGAACTTCACTGAGCAGCGACGAGAAATCCGCTCCGTCCTGTTCCAGCCGGCGTTGCAGCGTTCTGGAACTCAAGCCCATCTTTTCGCCAACCTGCTCGATGGCGGTCCGTCCCCGGGGCAAGAGCAGATGAATGACCCGACGGGCATTTGCGGTGATGGAACCCTGGCTTGCGCGCGGCTGAAGATCGAGAAGCTCCTTGGCGTAACGGGCCAGGGTGACATCAGCGCGCGGATTTGGGCGATCGAGATCCCCTCGCTCCAGCACCATGCCGTCGAACTCACAGTCAAACTCGACATTCGGTCCGAACAGACGGTTATGGATGCGATGACTTGCCGGCGCGGCGTGGGAAAAATGCACGCTGCGCGGCCTCCAGCTGGCACCCAGTATGCATCTCATCAGGCATAACGTGACGCCCACGGACAATTCCGTCGCCTGCCGACCGGGGGTGGGCCTTCCCGTCACCAGATGAACACGCACGATCGCCGTACCCGCCGACTCTTCGACGGTCAGCGCCACGGTGTCGCTCAGCAGGTGGCGGTATCGCTCCATCTCTCCAAGTGCGTGGCGCAAGGTCGGCTGATGTTGCAGGAGCAAGCTGACGGGGCCGAAGTCGGACAACCGCCATATTTCGGCGACGAGCAGGCCTATTGCCTGGGAGTCCGGGGACTTGGCCGACGCTTCGAAAACACTGGCCAGCCAGGGTTCGGGAATGCGCTGGTCCGGCGCGTACAAGCACGACGGATCCGCCCCCACATCGCACACCATCCGTTCCGGATCGATTCCCAGCGTGTGAGCGATCTCCGAGTATCTGATCAAGGCGGCGCTGCGAACCAAGGTACTCATGTGAAAGCCGTGAAAGTCTATGACTCAAGCGTTATACGGAACCAGGGATTGCGCTGCAACCCTCCCCGATATCGGGACACCTGCCGCTCGTCTCCTTACTCAGCCCGTTGCGCGCGATATCGGCATCTTGTGGGTTGAGAGGAGCTGCCGATTGGCGCAATCCGTAAGATTCTGGCGCGCGTTGTCAAGCGTCCTGGCCCGCAAGTCCAGATAATCCTATCCAAGCCACTCACGATAAGCCTGGCTCGCAGAGAAGGCAAGCCGGACAAGGGTTGACCAACGCCGCCAGTGCATTTCGGCGGGAAATCCCAAATCGTCCGTGCCTGGTCGTCTCAAAAAGTGCGGATGCTGCAATGCATCAATGCGTGCAGATGGGGGGGGCGGAAGTCTACGCCACCCCGGTCACGAAAGTGCCCAGCGCATCAAACTCAAGAATCTAAAGGAAGCGAATATGCGAGTAGAACAGCTCACATGCTCTATTGGTGCAGAAGTCTCGGGCGTGAATATTGGCGATGCGTCGAGGGACGACTCACTTTCTTCGGAAATAAAAGGGCTTCTGTTGAAGCATAAGGTTTTGTTCCTGCGCGACCAGGACATCTCGCGCGCAGAGCATGTCGCCTTTGCCCGGAAGTTTGGCGAGTTGGAAGATCATCCTGTCGTCGGCAGCGATCCCGAGCACCCGGGTCTCGTGCAGATCTACAAGAGCGACAAAAAAGAACACTACGAGAATACCTTCCACACCGACGCTTCATGGCGCGAGCGCCCGCCGATGGGCGCGGTTTTGCGCTGCATCTCCTGCCCTGATGTTGGCGGGGACACCATCTGGGTCAATATGGTGGAGGCTTATGAGAAGCTGCCCGAGGACATCAAGACGCGCATTGCCGGCCTGCGAGCCAAGCACAGCATCGAGCATTCCTTTGGTGCCGTCATGGCTCCGGAGGCCCGGGCCAGGCTCGCAGCGGAGTATCCGATGGTGGAGCATCCAGTCGTCAGGACCCATCCGGAAACTGGCGAGAAGGTTCTGTACGTCTCCCCGTTCGCCACCCATTTCGCCAATTTCCATACGCCAGAGAATGTGCGCTTTGGACAGGACAAGACCCCGGGTGCGAGTCATCTGCTCAACTACCTGCTCAGCCAGGCCACGATCCCGGAGTACCACGTGCGTTTCCGC
The DNA here is from genome assembly GCF_056398885.1 of Cupriavidus sp. 01T418. NCBI lineage: Bacteria > Pseudomonadati > Pseudomonadota > Betaproteobacteria > Burkholderiales > Burkholderiaceae > Cupriavidus > Cupriavidus sp. 01T418. Next base: position 18,811 of record NZ_JBFTQG010000062.1, on the reverse strand, counting down.
TGGCGGCCGAACAGCGTGGCCATCTGGGATAACCGTTGTACGCAACACTACGCCGTACATGACTACTGGCCTGCTCCTCGCAAGATGGAGCGTACCGCCATCATCGGCGACAAGCCGTTTTAGGCGGCTGCTATTGCTCGATGCCAAAGCAAGGCGTCCGGCGCATACCAGCCGGGGGACATCTCCTACTGAATCCTACTGAACCCACAGCAGCCCTACCTCCTGGAAAACCACCATGAATTTTCTCGACGGCCACCTCTTCCCCGAAAACCAGCAGCCCCTGATCATCACTGCTGCGCCCTATGCTCCCGGCTGGTTGCCTGGCGATTTTCCCGAGGACATCCCGGTCACGATGGAAGACCAGATCCAGAAGGCGGTGGACTGCTACAACGCGGGTGCCACGGTGCTGCATCTGCACGTGCGCGAACTCGATGGCCGGGGCAGCAAGCGCCTGTCCAAGTTCAATGAACTGATCGCCGGCGTGCGCAAGGCGGTGCCGGAGATGATCATCCAGGTTGGCGGCTCCATCTCCTTCGCCCCCGAAAACGATGGCCAGGCTGCAAAGTGGCTGTCTGATGATACCCGCCACATGCTGGCCGACCTGGAGCCCACGCCGGACCAGGTCACGGTGACCGTCAACACCTCGCAGATGAACGTCACCGATCAGGCGGAAGATGCGGATTTCAGGGGCACCTCGCGCGCGAACCCCGCCATCTTCGACGCCTACAAGGAAATGACCGTGCCTGCGCAGCCAGGATGGGTGGAGGAGCACGTCCGCCGCTTGACGGCCAAGGGCATTCAGAGTGCATTCCAGTGCTACAACCTCAACAGCTTTGAGTCAGTGGAGCGGCTGATGCGCCGCGGCTTCTACAAAGGCCCGCTGGTCATGAACTGGGTGGCCATCGCCGGCGGCATGGATACGCCCAATGTCTACAGCCTCGGCAACTTCATGCGCGCAGTGCCCGATGGCGCGGTGGTCACGGTGGAAAGCAACGTGCGCAACGTGCTGCCGGTCAACATGATGGGAATTTCCATGGGCTTGCACGTGCGCTGCGGCACCGAGGACTGCCTGTGGAACCAGTCGCGCACGGAGAAGATCAGCACCGTGAAGCAGATCGAGCAGCTGGTGCGCATCTCCCGCGAGTTCGGCCGCGAGATTGCCACCGCAAAGCAGGCGCGCGAGATCTCCAAGATCGGCGTTTTCTACGACACGGTAGAGGAGTCCCTGCAGGCAAACGGCTTCGCGCCGAATCGCAACGGAGGCAACCAGGGCTTCCTGCGCAAGACGTTCTGAGCATCCCAGGCGCATGCATGCGCCCGGCGTTCGCGGACGCCGTGTTTCGCTGATTGCGCCATGATTGCTTGTGGGGGGCACCCGGCTGCAAAGGCCGGGTCTGGCAATCGGGACTCAGAATTTGTGGCGGATGCCGGCGGCCGCACCGTACTGGTTGGTGTTGCCTTGCGAAAGAAAGTATCCATTCGCGAAGCCGATCGCCGAGGTGTCCAGGTTCAAGCCCGAGTTCTTGCTGTATGCCATGGTGAGGTACACATCGGTGCGCTTGGACAGCGCGTAGTCCGTGACGAGGCTGACCTGCCACGGATTGGCCGGGTTGGTAGCCGGTGCCGCCGAGTTGACGCGTAGTGTCTTGAGGTTGTCGTAGTAATACGCCAGAGTCAGGGCAAGGGCGGAAGTGGCCTGGTAGTTGGCCCCCACCCAGTAATAGTCGTCGCGTACCACGCTGTTGCCGGTGCTGTCCTTGGCGTCTCCCCAACGATAGCCGGCCATGAGCTTCGCCGGGCCGAACTTGTAGTTGACGGCAGCACCCGCCTTCTTCGCGGTTCCGGGACTTCCTACGGTAACGGCGGGATTCCATTGATCGTATGAAATGGCGGCGCCGAACGGTCCAGCGTTATAAATCAGGCCAGCTCCATAGGCGGTGTCATCTCGAAAATGCCCAGGGACTTCACCAGCGCCACCGCCAGCCAGCGGCACCAGGCCAACGGCGGGAACACCAGCGCCGAAGCTCAAGTGGGCCTCGGCAGTGAGGCCGCCGAACACGCCGGTGTACTTGACCGTGTTGTCCTCGCGGAAGTTGGTGCCAAGTTGCAGAATCGCCGGTTCGTACAGGGTGGCGTAACTGAGGGGCGAGAAGTTCGCAAATGCATCAAACATGGAGGTGTACTGGCGGCCGAAGGTAAGCTTGCCGACACTGTCGTTCTGCAAGCCGACGTATGCCTGGCGGCCGAACACGCGACCGCCCTGCTGCGCCGTGCCGGTATCCAGGCCGAAGCCGCTTTCGAGCACGAACAGCGCCTTCGTGCCTGCGCCCAGGTCCTCTACCCCGCGCAGACCCCAGCGTGAGCCGGACATACCACCACCAGAGCCGACGGCAAAGCGGTTGCCACCGGGCTGCTGGGTGATGGCCCCGGTTACGGGATTGATGGTGGGAGGGGCGCTGGCCAGGTGATTGACGAATTCGACCGGTGCATCTGCGACGCCATACAGTGTGACGCTTGACTGGGCCTGAACCACTCCGGCGAATGTGCTCATCGCCGATAGTGCAAGAAGCGATCTTTTCATGTGTACTGCAACCTCCATCGTAAGATTTTTTTTATCGCGAACTAAGCTCTCACCCGCTGGCCGTGCCCCCGCACGCGGCCAGCTGCTTCTGTCGTCCACAAGATGGACGCAAGCAGGATGTCGGCACCCTCGAAGAGGGTTGGTTTTCGCGCTGGCTTTGTAACCGACTAGTGGCTTCCGTTGCGCCCGCCGTCGATGAGATAGGCGTGATACTGCTCCCGCAGCCGCGTCTTGAGCATCTTGCCCGTGGCGCCCAAAGGTATCTCCGCGACGAAAACCACATCGTCCGGAGTCCACCATTTGGCGATCTTCCCCGCAAAGAAGTCCAGGAGATCTCCACGGGTCACCATGGACCCGGGCTTGCGCACAACGAGCATTAGCGGACGCTCATCCCACTTGGCATGCGCCACGCCAATGCAGGCGGCCATGGCGACGCCGGGGTGACCCATTGCAACGTTCTCCAGATCGATGGAGCTGATCCATTCGCCGCCCGACTTGATGACATCCTTCGTCCTGTCGGTGATCTGCATGAAGCCATCGCCGTCGATGGTTGCAATGTCTCCGGTTGGGAACCAGCCGTCGACGAGCGGACTCTTGTTGTCCTGGCGGAAATACTGCGAGAGCACCCATGGACCGCGGGCCATGAGATGGCCTGCCGATCGCCCGTCCCAGGGCAGCTCTTCGCCCTCGTCGTCGATGATCTTGATATCCATGCCGAAGACGCAACGCCCCTGTTTGGCCTGGATCGCATACTTCTGCTCTGCCGGCAAAGACAGCTGCGAGCCCTTGAGCACAGATGCAGTACCGAATGGACTGGTCTCGGTCATGCCCCATCCGTGGACGACATGCACGCCATAGGTTTCTTCAAACGAGCGCAACATCGCCGTCGGGCAGGCGGATCCCCCGATTACCGTCCGCTTCATGGTGCTGAATCGCAGTCCGTTGTTCTCGATATAGTCAAGCAAGCCTTGCCATACTGTTGGGACGCCCGAGGACAGCGTCACCTGTTCCGACTCGAACAGGTCGAAAAGGGATTTGCCATCGAGGGAAGGGCCGGGAAAGACGATCTTCGCGCCCACCATGCATGCGGAGTATGGGAGGCCCCAGGCGTTCACGTGGAACATCGGCACCACGGGCAGCACGCTGTCGCGCGCGGACAGGCTCAGGGAGTCGGGGAGTGCGACAGCGTATGCATGGAGTACGGTCGAGCGGTGGCTGTAAAGCACGCCCTTGGGATTTCCCGTAGTGCCGCTGGTATAGCACAGCGACGACGCCGACCCCTCGTCGAAAACCGGCCAGTCATAGGCATCGCTGTGGGCCTCGATCAGGTCTTCGTAGCACAGCAGTTTCAGGCTGGAGACCGGCATTCTGGTCCGGTCAGTCATGACAACCAGATGGCGGACGGAACCCAGCCGGTCGGCCAGCGCCTCGATTTGCGGCAGGAAACTCAGATCGAAGAAGAGTACCTTGTCATCTGCGTCCTGGGCGATCCAGGCAAGCTGATCGGGGTGCAGGCGCGGATTAAGCGTATGCAGCACGGCGCCCGAACCGGATGCGGCGTAGTAAAGCTCCATGTGCCGGTAGCCGTTCCACGCCAGGGTGGCAACGCGCTCGCCGAAATTCACTTCCAGGCTAGCGATAGCCTTGGCCAAACGGCGACAGCGCGCGGCCATTTCCGTGAAGGTGTAGCGATGGATGTCGCCTTCGACGCGGCGAGAGACGACCTCCTGGCTGCCGTGGTGCCGTTCGCCATGCTGCAGCAGCGACGAGATCAGCAGCGGTTGCTGCATCATTTGACCTAGCACGGTTATCCCCTGTCCTGATGTGTCGGGCGGGCGATCCGGCGTGCCCGCTCGTTGATTTCACCAAGCAGTGCGAGCGCGTGCAACGCGGCCTCGCGACCTCCCTTGAGATCCCCCCGGACGTACAACGGGCGCATCTCTTCGATCTCGCCCAGCGCACGCAGCAACTCGGGCTCGACAATGGCGTACTTGCGTAGCGTGTTCACCACCAGCATGGAGGTGTGAACGATGTCCTCCTCATCCGTGCAGACGCCATGGCAGTGCAGGGCATAGTTTGCCCAGTGCGTGCCGGCAAGCATGGCCGCTTCAATCTTCATCTCCCAGTCGTCCTCCTGGCAGACCGCCAAGGAACGCTCGATGCGCTCCGCCATCTTGCGATGGAGTTCCGGAATCATGGCCTGCTCCCTTTCCTGCGGTCCTTGAGAATGGACCTGATCTCATCGAACGCATCGTTGCACTCGGCGACAATGGCTGCCGTGGGGGAAAATCCGCTGCGAATGCAAGGATCGCGATACTGCTCGATGGTCTCCAGCGCGTGCTCGAGGGCACGAACGTCCGACGGGATCGTGCCCTCGATGGGAGGCCACCCGACGTGGCTAACGTCGCCTGGACCGCGCAGCATGCGGGCGTAGGTGCCATCTGGCTGTTGGACCATGTGCACGCCGGGAATGGTGGAAAACACCGGATCATCGCTGGTAAGCCCAGCCAGATGAAGGCAGGTATTCAGCGCGTTGGTGCCGGCGGTGAGCGTGGTCCAGAACCAGAGTTCGAAATCGGCGAGCGGGTCGAAGCGCTGGCGCAAGGCACTCAGTCGCTCGTACTTGTCGAGGTGTGAGGGAATCTTCATGCTGGTGACATCCTGGTTGTCATGCCAACGCGTTGTCGGTAGTGAGGATGATCTTTCCAAAGTGCTGATCGGTGTCCATGTACGCATGTGCCTCCGCGACCTCGTCGAGGCGGTAGGTTCGGTCGATCGGCAATTGAAACCGGTCCGCCTGGAGGTGTGGCAGCAAATCGCGCGCGCACGCCTGAACGCATGCCAGTCTCTCGGCTTCCGTACGGGTGCGGAATGTCACGCCGATAAGCTTGAGGCGCTTAAGCCATAGCAGCTCAAGATTCATGGTGGCGGTGCTCGACCCAAGCCGCCCGATGTTGATCAGCCGGCCCTGAACCGCGAGGCTGTTGAGGTTGGCTTCAAAGACGGTTCCGCCAACTGAATCGATGATGATGTCGACACCGCGATTGGCAGTGAGCGCCTTCACCGCTTCGACCTGGTCTTCCTTTGAGACATCGATCACATGTTCGACACCGAGCTGCTTCAGCTTCTGTACTTTGGCGGCGGAGCGCGTGGTGGCAATCACCATGCCGGCGCCCAGGGCGCGCGCAATCTGAATCGCAGCCAGTCCGATGCCACTGGATGCAGCATTGACCAGGACTGTCTCGCGGGGCTTTAGCTGGCCGTTGGTTACGAGTGCATCATGCGCTGTGATGAATACATTAGGAAACGCCGCAGCTTCCGGCCAAGGCAGTGCATCGGGAATGCGCATGAGTGCGAGCGGATCGGCAATCACGTATTCGGCTTGTCCGCCGGCGCCATGGCCCACCACGCGGTCACCTGGTTGCCAGTCTTGAACGCCAGCACCCAGCGCGGCGACTTCACCGGCAAACTCGACCCCCGCCGGGATCGGCGCACCGCTGCGCGCGCGCCTGACCATGTTGATTTCGCCGCGGTTCAACCCTGACGCGCGCACGCGCACCAGTACTTCTCCGTCGGCCGGAACAGGCGTCGGCACGTCGACAATCTGCAGCGTGCCACCTTCCGATCCTGGAAATATTCTTACCGCCTTCATCTCATCTCCTTTGCGTTTGTATTTCAATGCTCCGGCAACATGCTCGCGGGGGCGTCATCAGCGAGTGCAGCTTAGCATCAAACTAATTATCATGTCGACATTAATTAGTTGTGATGCATGCGTTGCGAATAGCCAGGCCGCTCCAGCGACGACACCTCAGTGGCGGGCAAGCCGTTGATGGTCCGCAGTTGTTGCATCTCAAGCCGAACATTGGGCCGCGATGTTGCTCATTGCTCTGCTTTGATATTGTTCTGTCGCGCGATTCCCTGCCAGACGGTCAGGTCTTTGGAAATAGTGGCCCGGAACTGATCAACCGTGGCGACCGGCGGCGGTTCAAAGTTCAACCGGGTCATCAGCGTCTGCATTTCGGTGGTGGCCTGGATGCGGTTCACTTCGTTGTGCAGGCGTGTCACGATCTCGGGCGGCGTTCCCGCAGGGGCAAACATGCCGAACCAGCCGACGGCGTCAAATGGGAAGCCCTGCTCGCGCATGGTCAGAATCTCGGGCACCGCCGGCGCTCGCGAGTTTCCGCTGATAGCGAGCGCCTTTATGTTCTTTGCCTTGATGAAAGGGACTGGAGACGAAGGATCGGCCCATCCGATCGAGAGGACGCCGGAAGTCAGCTCGGTCAGCAACTGGGGAACGGTCTTGTATGGAATATGGGCGATCTTCATGCCCGTCTTTTGCTTCAGGTATTCCATGATGAGATGCCCGGACGATCCCACGCCCCAGCTTCCGTAGGAGTACTTGTCCGGGTTGGCTTTGACCAGTGCTATGAGTTCCGGGAGATTGTTTGCCGGAAGCTTCTCGTTAACCAGAAGTATCACGCCGCCTACAGCAACCTGCGCGATCGGCACCAGGTCATGCACGATGTCATAGCGCATCTTCGGCGTGATTGCCGGAGCCATGACTGCAAACGAGGCATTCGTGTACAGCAATGTGTAACCATCGGGTTCCGATCTGACTACGGCCTCTGTGCCGATGATGCCGCTCGCGCCAGGCTTGTTGTCGACGATGATGGTCTGCCCGAGGGCGCTACCCAGTCGATCCGCCATCGCGCGCGCCAGCGTGTCGGTGCCGGATCCGGCGGAGGCCGGCACCACCATGCGAATCGGTTTGGCCGGCCATGCAGCCATGGCTTGACTGCAGAGCGCTGCCGAGAAGCCGACCGACGTAACCAGGGCGGCTGAAAGTCCTTTGATCCACTTTCGCATGTCTTGTCTCCTTGTTTTGTTGTCCTTCGCTTCCAAGCATAGCGCAATATTTATGTCGACAAGAATTGTTTTTGAGGTATCCTTGGATCCAGGGTGCCGCTCACGGAAGGAGCGGGAGCGGCGTCCCGGAGACATGCCAACGAAACATCAACTCACCAAGGGGGTAATAAGATGTTCAGAGCAAGGCGTTGTACAGCGGCATTCCTCGCCGTATTTCTCGGTTCCTTGATGAGTGCGGCCGCTCACGCCGATGCGTATCCGTCAAGGCCGGTCCGGCTCATCGTGACGTTCCCTGCGGGCAGCAGCATCGATACCGCCGCGCGCGTGCTCGCCCGCAATCTGGCACCGACGCTGGGTACAACAGTCATCGTGGAGAACAAGCCTGGCGCCGGTGGCTCGGTGGGAGCAGTGGCAGGCGCGCACGCCGCGCCGGATGGCTACACCATCATGCTAGGGTCCGTGGCACAGCTGATCGGCAAGGTAGCGCAGCCTGCAGTCGCATTCGACCCGCTGAATGACTTCACCCCCATTTCGCTGGCCTACAGATCCGCGGGGGTTCTTACCGTAGGCGCGGAGTCGAAAGTCAAGTCGGCCGGCGACCTGGTCCAGTGGGCAAAATTGCATCCGGGAACGCTGAACTACTATTCGGGCGGAGTCGGGACTGCTGCCCACCTTCTCGGCGCGATCTTCTCCGACAAGGAAGACATTGCAACGGTTCACGTACCAGTTCGTCTGGTGACGGATATGCTGCCGCAGTTGACAGACGGAGTACCTCACTTCGCCTTCTTCATCGCGCCTGCCGTGCGACCCTTCATCGAATCAAACCGGCTGCGCGCCCTGGCGGTGTCTTCGCGTGAGCGAACCCCGCAATTGCCGAATGTGCCGACGCTCTATGAACTCTTCAAGGATCCGGATCTGATCCAGGAAAGTTGGCTCGGCATCTGGGCGCCCGCAAAGACACCGGATCCGATCGTCCGAAAACTGTTCGACGCGACCGTCCGCGCAGTCAATTCGCGCGAATTCAAGGAAGCGATGGCACGCCAGGATCAGCAAGCCACGGCAAGCGCGAGTCCTGAGGAGTTTGCCGGATATGTGCGGACCGAATTCGCCAAGTGGGGGCGTCTGGCCAAGCTCGCAAAACTTCCGTCGCAGTAGCGCAATCACAAATCGGATGTGTTCCGGGAGTTGAAGAATGAGCATCAACCTGAAGAATCGCGTCGCCATCGTTACAGGTGCGGGGGCTGGGCTTGGGCGTGAGCATGCCCTGCTCCTTGGCCGCCTGGGAGCGAGGGTTGTGGTGAATGACCTCGGCAGCGATGTCAGCGGCAGGGGTGGTTCGGCTTCGGCGGCACAGAGGGTCGTCGATGAGATCGTGGCGCTCGGAGGCGAGGCCGTGGCCAATGGTGCCTCGGTAACCGACTTTGCCGAAATACAGAAGATGGTCGCGGATACTGTCACGCGTTGGGGAAGCGTCGATATCCTGGTCAACAACGCCGGTATCCTGCGCGACAAAAGCTTCAGCAAGATGGATCTCGCAGACTTCCGTGAAGTCATCGAGGTGCATTTGATGGGGGCTGTCAATTGCACGAAGGCCGTGTGGGACACGATGCGCGAACAGCGGTATGGGCGCATTGTGATGACGACCTCATCATCCGGCCTGTACGGAAACTTTGGCCAGGCGAACTATGCAGCAGCCAAGATGGCGTTGGTTGGCCTGATGCAGACCTTGGCGCTGGAAGGCGGGAAGCACAACATCCGCGTAAATTGCCTTGCGCCTACGGCCGGCACGCGCATGCTGCAAGGCCTGATGCCGGATGATGTGTTGAACGCATTGTCGCCGGCAGCCGTGAGTCCCGCCGTCGGCGTTCTCGTCAGCGATGACGCACCCACCCGCATGGTGCTGTGTGCCGGGGCCGGTAGCTTCGAAGCAGCGAACATCACGCTCACACGAGGTATTCATCTCGGTGCCGGCGACGATGTCTCTGACAAGCTTGCAAGGCGGATCTCGGAAGTCACCGATCGGCAAGGCGAGATGGTGCCTGGCAGTGGCGCGGCGCAGAGTGAACTCGAATTGAGCAAGATTTGCCTCCAGGTATCCGGATGACGCTGCGTTTCCGTCGGTCGCGCAACGGCGTATTCGCCTGGAAATCGAGGCGACCGACAAGCCCTGCTTGTTATCGAGACCGAGCGCCTGCTCCCAATCATTAGCCTTCATGACAGACGAACTCATCCTCTCACGTCGCGATCTTGGTTTCATCCTCTTTGACTGGCTGAAAGTAGAGCGCCTGACGCAATTCCCGCGATTTGCCGGACAAGATCGATTCGACTATGAATCGGCAATAGATGTGTACCGCGATCTTGCGGTGGATCTCTTTGCGCCCCACAACAAAAAGAACGACGAGATTGAGCCGGTATTCGACGGCGAGGGCGTGACCGTCAACGAGGAGGTCGGTGTCGCCTTGCGCGCCTTCTCCGACGCGGGCCTGATGGCTGCGGGCTTCCCGGCGGTTTGGGGCGGAATGAGTTTGCCCGCCGTCGTCGAGAGGGCGGGCATGGCGTACCTGATGGGGGCGAACGCCGGTACCGCGGGCTATGCCTTCCTGACCATCGCAAACGCCAATCTGCTCATGGCCCACGGCGAGCGAGAGCGTGTCTTGCGCTATGTGCAGCCAATGTCCGAGGGGCGATTCTTCGGCACAATGTGTCTTTCGGAACCACAGGCGGGCTCCAGCCTCGCCGATATCCGTACTCGTGCCGTACCGACCGGGGACGGTCGCTATCGCCTGTTCGGAAACAAGATGTGGATCTCTGGTGGAGACCACGATATCTCCGAGAACATTGTGCATCTGGTGCTGGCGAAAGTCCCGGACACGAATGGCCGGTTGCCTCCCGGTGTTGAGGGCATCTCTCTTTTCAGCGTACCACGCCGCCTCGTCGCCGATGATGGCAGCGTCGGCGAACGCAACGACGTCGTGGTCGCAGGCATCAACCACAAGATGGGTTTCCGTGGCACAGTGAACTGTTTGCTCAACTTTGGAGAAGGGCGTTTCCAGCCGGAGGGCGAAGCAGGTGCGCTCGGCGAAATGATCGGCGAGCCAGGGTGCGGTCTTGCCCACATGTTCCACATGATGAACGAAGCGCGCATCACCGTCGGCCTCAACGCTGCCGCGCTCGCTTATACCGGTTATCTCCATTCGCTAGACTACGCAAGAACGCGCCTGCAAGGGCGCTCACGCAGCCAACCGGATCCGAATTCGTCGCCAATGCCCATTGTGGAGCACGCCGACGTCCGGCGCATGCTTCTTGCACAGAAGGCGTATGCATCGGGTGCCCTTGCCCTTTGCTTGTACGCCGCATATCTGAGCGATGAGGTCAATTCCCTTGAAGGCAGCGAAGCGGGCGCGGACGCGAAGCTTCTCCTGGACCTTCTGACGCCTGTCGTAAAGAGCTGGTCTTCGCAGTGGGGGTTGGTGGCCAACGATCTGGCGATCCAGGTACATGGCGGCTACGGCTATACGCGTGAATATAACGTCGAGCAGTTCTATCGCGATAATCGACTCAACCCCATTCACGAGGGAACTTTCGGTATCCAGGCAATCGACCTTCTTGGTCGAAAAACACGCGTGAAGAACGGTTTGGCCGTCAGCCTTCTGTCCGCGAGAATAGTTGGGACACTGGAGTCCGCAAGGACTATCAAGACATTGGAGAGCCATGCCAGGACACTTGAAGCGGCATGGGGCCAGATCCTGGCGATCACTGCCAGGCTTCACTCGATTGAAGATGCTGACCTTCGGTTAGCGAATGCGGGGCCCTATCTGGAAGCATTCGGCCACATCGTTGTTGGCTGGCTGTGGCTGGATCAGATGGTTACTGCAATGTCGATCGATGGGGAGCATTCCGATGACGATTTCTTTCTCGGAAAACGGGCGGCATGTGATTATTACTTCGGCTGGGAAATGCCAAAGGTGAGCGCCTGGATGTCGGTGCTGGATCCGGTGGAGCAGACGCCCCTCACAACGAAATCGCAATGGTTGTGAGCGCTTCTCCACGCTTCGGTCAGGTCAGGTTAGTCGATTGGTCGACGATTATAAGGAAGAGAGGAGCGATGAGTATGAAGAAGGATCTATTTGATCTCGCTGGAAAGACCGCACTGGTTACGGGCGGATCACGGGGACTCGGCCTGCAGATCGCGGAAGCGCTCGGTCAGCGAGGCGCCAAGGTTGTCATCTCGTCACGGAAGCAGAGCGACCTTGATGATGCCGTGGCGCATCTGAAGGGGCGCGGCATCGAGGCTAGCGCAATCGCCGCCAACCTGGCGAAGGAAAGCGAGATTGCACCGCTCGTTTCCGAGACACTGAATCGGCTGGGAAGTATCGACATTCTGGTAAATAACGCCGGTGCGACCTGGGGCGCTCCGGCCGAGGACCATCCGATCGAGGCTTGGGACAAGGTCATGGACCTGAACGTGCGCAGCGTCTTTCTGCTATCGCAGGCAGTCGGGAAGCAGACGATGATCCCGCGCAGGTACGGGAGAATCATTAACGTCGCATCGATTGCGGGGCTGCGGGGCAATGCACCCGGCGTGATGCAAACCGTGTCCTACAACACCTCCAAGGCTGCGTTGCTGAACTTCACCCGCACTCTTGCGGGCGAGTGGGGACAGTATGGAATCACCGTCAATGCCCTCGCGCCGGGCTTCTTTCCTTCCAAGATGACGAAGGGCCTGCTCGAAACAGAGGAAATCGGTTCCTTGCTGGAACGGGCTCCGTTACAACGCATTGGCGACGACGAAGATCTGAAGGGGGCCACTCTCCTGTTTGCGTCGGATGCGGGCAAACATATCACAGGGCAGGTCCTGGCGGTCGACGGCGGCGTGTCGGCAGTTCTGTAGCGATGGCTCAAGCGACCAGAACTATGGAAACTGGGAAAGGTCGCTGCAAGGGCGGCGTGCATATCTCCTGATTTCATGCGCGCTGTAGAGGGGCGGGCTGCGGCTCGCCCCTCTTGCATTCATTCCACTGCGCCGACCTCGATCGCAGCCGCAGCATTCCTCGCCGTCGCCAAGCCGTACCAAGGTAGCTGGCGCCAGCTCGCCCTGGCTCACGTGGTGTGCAGGGGGTAATGCCCCGAATGTCCGAATCACGGAGGTGCGAAGATTTATGTCGACATTAACGAAATCGTGGCGTATATTTGATTTCAAGCAGGCGGGATCGCCTGCCAACTCAACACTGATCAATGGAGACTGAAATGAGCGACCCTCGACTCGACCGCCTCGCTGGCAAGATCATCGACTTCCGCCTGCGCCCACCGACTGGTCCCTACCGGTCGTTCTTCACCCCCAACGTGGTGGGTACCGTCAATCGCATCCTTGGAGAACCGGTACCGCGCTCCTACACCATCAGTACCGAACCGTTTCCCCATTCCGAGGACCGTGCACTGCGCGCCCTGATGGACGAGATGGACAGTGTGGGCGTGCGCATCGGCCTCATGAACGGTCGCCATTCAGTTAACCGTCCGGTTCCCGTGCACATCGAGGATGCCGACCTCGCGACGCTGACCAAACGCACTGACAACCGCATCCTGGGCCTGGCAGGCGTCGATTTCGACAAACCGATGGCAGAAATCCTGGCCGGCCTCGACACCGCAGTGAAGGAGTTTGGCCTGGTCGGCGTATGCGTTGAGCCGGGCCTGGCCCGCACGCCGATGTATGCGGATGACGAGCGGCTGTTCCCGTTCTACGAGAAGGTGGCGGAGTTGCAAGTGCCGTTGCTGTTCATGACCGGGCCGCTGGCTGGGCCGGATATCAGCCACACCGATCCGGTGCGCTTTGACCGGGTTGCACGCCGGTACTCCACCATGCCGGTGGTTCTCGGGCACGGCTGCTATCCCTATGTCACGGAGGCGGTGGCATTGGCATTCAAGAGCGAGGTGACCGGCTTGATGAACGTCTTCCTCTCGCCTGACGTGTACATGTTCGCCCCGGGTGGCAACGGCTACGTGGAAGGCCTGAACTGGCTGCCGAACCGCTTCATCTACGCTTCGGCCTATTCGTTCTGCGGCGTGGAGGAAGGCGTGCGCAAAACGCTCGAGCTGCCGATCAAGGACGATGCGCTCGATGCGTACATGTACCGTAACGCCGAAGCGTTGCTGCGTAGCGCAGGAGTTTGAGATGACGGTACAAAACACCCAGGTCTTGATGAAGCGCCATCCGGCGGGAATGGTCACGGAGGACGACTTCTCCATCGTACAAGCGGCTTTGCCGCGCCCCGAGGCCGGACAGGCCTTGGTTCGCAATCACTATYTGTCGCTGGATCCGTATATGCGCCCGCGCATGGATCCGCTGCGCTCCTATGCCGAGCCCCTGAAGCCGGGCGAACTCATGCCCGGTGGCACCGTCGGCGAGGTCATCGAGAGCAACGACCCCGAACTCCCGCGCGGAACGCTGGTGGCGGCGCAGCTCGGCTGGCAAACGCATGGCCTGGTAACCAAGGCAACGGTGCGCGTGCTTGACCCCGCTCTCAAACAGTCTTCCGCAGCGCTGAGCGTGCTGGGCATGACCGGGGTGACGGCGCATTACGGCATGATCAAGCTGGGGCAGCCCAAGGCCGGTGAAACCGTGGTGGTGACCGCCGCTTCCGGCGCGGTTGGCGGTATCGCCGGACAAATCGCCAAGCTGAAGGGTTGCCGGGTGGTGGGTATCGCGGGCGGCCCCGAGAAATGCCGATATGTTGTCGAGGAACTTGGGTTCGACGCCTGTGTCGACTACCGAGCTGCTGACTTCGAGGCACAACTGGAGGCCGCCACGCCGAACTATGTCGACATCTTGTTCGAGAACGTAGGCGGCCCCGTGATGGATGCCGTGCTCAAGCGGATCAACGACCATGCGCGCATTGCATTGTGCGGCAATATCAGCCAGTACAACGCCAAGGAGCCCTATGGCATCAAGGGCATGCGGCAACTGTTGATGCACCGCGTGACCACTTACGCCTTTGTCATCGCGGATCATCGTGACTACTTTCCTACGGCACTGGCTGACTTGTCGGTCTGGCATCGCGAAGGGAAGTTGCGCTTCAAGGAGGACGTTGCGCAAGGCCTGACCAGCGCGCCTGCCGCGTTTATCCGCATGCTTACCGGCGCCAACTTCGGTAAGCAACTGGTGCGTCTCGCTACCTGAGCGATCCCGGTCATCCCGGGGGCGTACCGCACGCCTCCGGGAAGTTCATGAAGGGTGGGTGTGAACCATGTCGCTGTTGTTGCCAGCACTCGCCTTGCCGTGTGCGGTTTGATCCAAGTCTCCCGACCTATCTAAACTAATGGAGTCCATCATGCGCATAGAACCTTCGACCTGCAGTATTGGTGCGGAAGTCAGCGGACTAAGCCTGGGTGATGCTTCGCGCAACGATTCGCTGTTCGCCGAGGTCAAGGCGCTCTTGTTGAAATACAAGGTACTTTTCTTCCGGGATCAGCAAATCACACGGGCGGAGCATGTTGCAGTCGCCCGGAAATTCGGCAACCTCGAGGATCATCCGGTCCTCGACAGCGATCCTGACTATCCCGGTCTGGTAAAGATTTATCGAAGCGACAAAAAGGAAAGCTACGAGAACAACTATCACACCGATGGTTTGTGGCGCGAATGTCCGCCGATGGGCGCCGTACTACATTGCATCGAATGTCCGGACGTAGGTGGAGACACCATTTGGGTCAATATGGCGGAGGCTTACAAGAAGCTCCCGGAGGAAATCAAAGTCCGCATCGCAGGCTTGCGCGCCAAGCACAGCATCGAGCATTCCTTCGGTGCCGTCATGAGCCCCGAAGCGCGCGCCAAGCTGGCCGCGGAGAACCCCATGGTTGAGCATCCGGTAGTGCGGACGCACCCGGAAACAGGGGAAAAAATTCTCTATGTGGGCAGCTTCACGACGCATTTCGCGAATTTCCATACGCCCGAGAATGTCCGCTATGGCCTGGACAAGAATCCTGGTGCGAGCCATCTGCTGAACTACCTGCTGAGTCAAGCCTCAATTCCGGAATATCAGGTCCGTTTCCGCTGGCGCCCGAATACCGTTGCGATATGGGACAATCGTTGCACTCAGCATTATGCGGTTCACGACTATTGGCCAGCGCCACGGAAAATGGAGCGCGCAGCCATCATCGGGGATAAACCGTTCTGAGGTCCGGATTTTCATTGGGCACACATCGGCGATGTGACGCTGTCATTCGGTAACAACTACCGATCGGCAGCACGGTGCTTCGGCAAGGGACGCTAAAGGTGGCGCCCCTTGGTCGATAAAAGTGATGTATCAGGCTTGCTCAGTGGTTTATGGTTGCTGTCAGCCTCAAAGAGCATGGGGAAGGATAGAATGCCGAAGTCGCGCAGTAGCCATGCGACGTCCAGGACAGTACACCGGCATTCGAAACCATGAGCAGAAGCAAGACTGAAAACCTCCCCGATCTCTCCAGCCTTCTCACGCCCAAAAATCAGCTGATGCTGGCCGTTGAGCACGCTGTGCTAAGAGGGCAGGACTGGGCACGCGCATCCGCGCCCATTGCCGAACAGATCGCCGCCAGACTGGCTGGCGTGATCACGCTCGATCTTGTCCGGTCGGGCCAGCGTCTGCTGGAGAAAGACATTAGCGAAGTGCTGCATGTAAGCCGCGCGCCAGTCAGGGAGGCCATGCGCATCCTCGAACGAGACCGGCTGGTCGAGTTTCAGGCCAGGCGCGGCGCTATTGTCACCGCGCCCGGCGAGATTGAGCTTCGCGATATCTTCAAGGTTCGAGCAGTACTCTACGTTACGATGCTGGAGCAGGTTGTGCGCGAGAATTCGGGCGGCCTCCAGGAAGTCCTTGACGAACGCATGCCAAAACTCGCCAAGGCAGCGGAGGAGTCGGCCGACGCCTTTGCTGTCGAGAGCTTTCTGCTGAATTTTGCGATTGTCGATTTGTGTGCCAACCGATTACTGGTTGACATGCTGCAATCCATCTCGCTTCGCACGCTGCGTTACGTTCGCCTTGGACTATCTGCCGCTCCGCAATCCATTCCTGCTTCGTTGAAGACCTGGCGTGCGCTCCATAACGCGGTGGTGAAGCGTGACGAGGAGTTGCTGCTCTCCCTTGCCCGGAAGCGGCTGGATGAGGCGAGGGATGCCGCGCTGCGTGCTCTCACGATGAAGCCCGGCGCTCCGGCAGTCTCAAAGGACGGCAAGGGCTCGGCCACGCGGGAGCAGACCGGGCAAACAGCCAAGCGGCGCAAAGCTGCCTAGTTGCCCCTGCTGCGCTCTCCACCCTCGCAAAGCTGAAATCATCCACAGCGGGTGGCACTTCACCATAGCTGTCGGCTAGCCTCATCAGSTTGAGGTCGCCCCACGCCCTTCATCTGCTGTTCTCTCCATACTTGTGCATCGACGCATTGAGCCAGAAGCCAATGAATGGAGTCTTGCGTCTATATTTATTTGTGTCGACAATAATAAATATAGTGTATAGTCTGGACGTGAGCTTATTGGCCATTTAAAGGAAAACAATGATGCAAATTGGCATTCCTCAGGAGACGCGATCAGGTGAGGCGCGCGTTGCCGCCACCCCTGAGACGGTCAAGAAGTATGTGACGCAGGGCCATCAGGTCGTTGTCCAGGCGGGAGCGGGCGTGCGCGCGAGTCAGCCGGATTCGGCGTATGAGGCGGTCGGCGCCCGCATCGGCAGCGCCGCCGACGCCCTGGGCGCGCAGATGGTGCTCAAGGTCCGCGCCCCGACCCCGGCCGAGTTGGCCCAGATGAACGAGGGCGCGGTGCTGGTCGGCATGCTCAATCCCTTCGATGGGGAAAACAAAGCCCGCATGGGCGCGGCCGGCATTGTCGGCTTCGCACTCGAAGCGGCGCCGCGCACCACCCGTGCGCAGAGCATGGACGTGCTCTCCTCCCAGGCCAACATCGCCGGCTACAAGGCCGTGCTGGTCGCCGCCCACCATTACCAGCGCTTCATGCCGATGCTGATGACCGCCGCCGGCACCGTCAAGGCAGCGCGCGTGCTGATCCTCGGCGCCGGTGTGGCCGGCCTGCAAGCGATAGCCACCGCCAAGCGGCTGGGCGCGGTGATCGAAGCTTCCGACGTGCGTCCCGCCGTCAAGGAACAGATCGAATCGCTGGGCGCCAAATTTCTGGATGTGCCGTTCGTCACCGACGAAGAGCGCGAGATCGCGCAGGGCGTGGGCGGCTATGCCCGCCCCATGCCGCCCGACTGGATGCGGCGCCAGGCCGAGCTGGTGCACGAGCGCGCCAAGGCCGCCGATATCGTCATCACCACCGCGCTGATCCCGGGACGCCAGGCACCGGTGCTGCTCAAGGAAGAGACCGTGAAGGCGATGAAACCGGGCTCGGTCGTGGTTGACCTGGCTGCGGCGCAGGGCGGCAACTGCCCGCTTACGGTGGCCGACGAAGTGGTCGAGCGCCATGGCGTCACGCTGATCGGCCACACCAACCTGGCCGGCATGGTGGCGGCGGACGCGTCCGCGCTATACGCGCGCAACGTGCTCGACTTCCTCAAGCTGATCATCGACAAGGATGGCAAGCTCGCCATCGATATGAAAGACGACATCGTAGCGGCTTGCCTGATGACCAAGAGCCGTGAACCGGAACTGACAAGCTGAGGAGAAGGCGATGGAAATGGTAAACCACACGGTGATCAACCTGATCATCTTCGTACTGGCGATCTACGTGGGCTACCACGTGGTCTGGACGGTGACGCCCGCCCTGCACACCCCGCTGATGGCGGTGACCAATGCAATCTCGGCCATCATCATCGTCGGCGCCATGCTGGCGGCCGGCCTGACCGAGGGCCCGGTGGGCCGCACCATGGGCACGCTGGCCGTGGCGCTGGCCGCGGTCAACGTGTTCGGCGGCTTCCTGGTGACGCAGCGCATGCTGGAGATGTTCAAGAAGAAGGAACCCAAGGCCAAGGCCAAGGCTGCAGGCGCCCACGGCAAGGAGGCCGCGGTATGAGCAATCTCGTTAGCACGAACCTTGTCACCCTGCTTTATCTGCTCGCCTCGGTCTGTTTCATCCAGGCGCTCAAGGGCCTCTCGCATCCCGGTTCCGCACGGCGCGGCAACGCCTTCGGCATGACCGGCATGGCCATCGCCGCGGTGACCACGCTGGTGCTGATCGTCAAGCTGAAGAACGAATTCCTCGCGGCCGGCGCGGGCCAGTCGACGGTCACCGAAGGCCTGGCGCTGATCTTCGGCGCGCTGGTGGTCGGCGGCGGCATCGGCGCCGTCGTGGCAAAACGGGTCGAGATGACCAAGATGCCCGAACTGGTGGCCGCCATGCACTCGCTGATCGGTATGGCCGCGGTCTGCATCGCCGTGGCCGTGGTG
>NZ_JBFTQG010000061.1:0-31294 GCF_056398885.1 Cupriavidus sp. 01T418 | reverse complement strand
CTCCTGCCCCGCCAGGTCCACATGCTTCTTCAGGATGATGCGGTCCTGCGTCAGGGTGCCGGTCTTGTCGGTGCACAGCACATCCATGGCGCCCAGGTTCTGGATGGCGCTCAGATGTTTCACGATCACCTTGCGGCGCGACATGGCAAGCGCGCCCTTCGCCAGGTTCACCGTCACCAGCATCGGCAGCATCTCGGGCGTCAGCCCCACGGCGACTGCCACCGCGAACAGCAGCGCCTCCAGCCAATTGCCCTTGGTCAGCCCGTTGATCAGGAACACCAGTGGCGCAAGGATCGCGATCAGGCCGATCATCAGGCGTGCGAAACGCTGCAGGCCTTGCTCGAACACAGTGCCAGACGTCTCTTCCTCAAGCGAGCGGGCGATGCTGCCAAACACGGCGCGCGGCCCGGTCAGTACCACCACCACGGTCGCGCTGCCACTGACCACGGCCGTGCCCATCAGCACGATGTTCTCCAGCGTACCGGGCTCGTCGCCGCTGGCGCTCGCCAGCGCGAACTTCTCTACGGGCAGCGATTCGCCGGTCAGCGCCGACTGGTTAACGAACAAATCCTTCGACGCCAGCAGCCGGGCATCCGCGGGAACGAGGTCACCCGCCGCCAGATGAACGATGTCGCCCGGCACCAGTGCGCCGATCGGCAGTTCGCTGGTGATGGGCAATGCCCCCGGCTCCGACCGGCGCTGCGTGGCGGCCGTGGTATGCACCATGGCGCGCAGCGCCGCAGCAGCACGTCCGGAGCGGCGCTCCTGCACCGTGGCCAGGCCAACGCTGAGCACCACCATCACGGCGATCACCGCGGCGGCGTCGTAGTCGTGGATGGCTGAGGATACCGCTGCCAGGGTCAGCAGCATCACATTGAGCGGATTGAGCAAACGGCGCAGCAGGTCGAGCACCGCCGGGCGCGGACGCTCATGTTCCACCAGGTTGGGGCCGAGGTTTTGCAGGCGCGCGACGGCCTCGGCGCCAGTCAGCCCCTCCGGGCTGGTATCCAGTTGCTGGAGAAGGGTCGCGGGCGGCATGCCGGCGGCCCCCAGCAACGCGTCCGGCATGCCGCCAGACGAAGCCGGCTTCTGCCTGCCGGTCGGCGCAGTACCTGCCGCGCCTTCCGTCGATGCGCGAGGCTGGCGGCGTAGCCGCCCCACCGTATCGCCCAGGTATTGGATCGTACGGCCAATCATGATGGCGGCCTTGCCTGTGCTTGCGCAGCACTGGCATCCCAGCCCCCGCCCAGCGCCAGGAACAACGCCACAGTGTCCTGCAGCCGCTGGGTCCTGGCCTGCAGGTAGCCGATGTCAGCCTGGTGGTATTGTGCGTCCGCCACCAGCACCTGCAGGTAGCCGGCGGCGCCGGCCTGGAAGTTGGCCTGTAACTCCTGCAGCGCTTCGTGCGCGAGGTCGCGCGCCTGGCCGGTGGCGGCGACGAGTTCGCCGTCGTGCTCCAGGGCGCGCAACGCATCGGCCACTTGCCCGAACGCAGCCAGCACGACCTGGCGGTAGCCGGCCTGCGCCGCTTCCAGCTGGGCCACGGCAGCTTGCCGCCGGTAATACAGTTCGCCACCGTGGAACAGCGGCGCCGTCAGGCCGGCCCCAAGGCTCCACACCGCACTATTCCCGCCAAACAGGGCGCCGATCTGCAAGCTGTCGCGGCCATAGCCCGCGCTCAGGGTAATGGCCGGGAACATGGCGGCGGTGGCCACCCCTACTTCGGCGCTGGCGACATGAAGCTGCGCTTCGGCCAACAGCACATCCGGGCGGCGCCGCACCAGATCTGCCGGCAGCAGCCGGGGAATGTCCGCGGGCAAGCGCAAGGTCTCCAGTGTCACGGCAACCGGTTCGCCCTGGGCCGGGTATCGGCCCGACAGGGTCGCCGCCAGATGATCCGCCTCCTCCAGCCTCTGCCGCAGCGGGGGCAGCGTTGCCTCCAGCGAGGCAAGCTGCACCGCGAGGCTCAGCTCGCTGACGTGCGCGGCCGTTCCCGCCTGCACCTGCGCGCGCGTGATCTCCACCTGCTCGCGCACCAGAGCCGCCAGCTCGATGGTGGCCTGGATCTGGGCGCTGTAGCCGGCCTGGGCGACCACGGTATTGACCAGGTTGCCGGTCAGCGTCAGGTAGGTGGCGCCTAGCGTCTGCTGCTGCAAGTCGACTTGCGCGGACAGCGCCTCGACCGTGCGCCGGTTCAGGCCGAACAGGTCGAGCGTGTAGCTGACCGTGGCGGTCAGCGAGAACAGATTGAAGACGGCGCTGGGAACGGTCTGGCCAAAGCGGACCGGCGAGGCTGCCTGCCGCGTGGCTCCGGCGGCGGCATCCAGCTGGGGATAGAACACGCCGGCACCGGCGCGCATGGCGGCCTCGCTCTGCCGCAGGTTGGCCTGCGCCACCCGCAGCGAGGGGTTGCCGTCCAGGGCCTCGGCCATGGCCCCGTCCAGCGCCGCGCTGCCGAACATGCGCCACCACTGCGCCGGCAGCACGGACGCGTCGACAAAGCGCTGCGATACGCCATCGCCGGATGGCGTCTGTGCCGCATCTCCCCCACGCGTGAAGCTGGCCGGCACCGCCGGATCCGGGCGCGCGAAATCAGGCCCCACGGCACAGCCCCCCAACAGGGTAAGGACCGCCGCAATCCCGGGCAGCGCTCGGCGCATCACGATGCGCCGCCCACGTAGACATCGACCAGTTGCCCCGGATAAACATTGACGTTCGGCGGCGGACTGAACTTGAACAACAACGGCAGCACGCGTACGTCCACGCGTTCGGTACGCTGGTCGGAAAGCTGGATCTTGGGGGTGACATAAGGCTGCATGCGCAAGAACTCCAGCGGGATACTGGTGTTGGTGCCGCGCACGAACATCCTCGCCTGGATGCCCTGCCCTGCCTTCGCGCCGGGCAGGCGCTGCAGCAGGATCTCGTCGACATACACGCGCACTGCCAGCGTGCCCGGCGCGCTGCCCATGACCATCACCGGCGTGTTGCCCTGCGTGTAGGTGCCATAGGTGCCCTGCGAAGACACGAAGGCGCCCACCGCCGTATTGACCGACATCACCACGCCGTCTACCGGCGCGCGGATCACATACTTGCCGAGCAGCGCGGTCGAGGCGGCAGCGGCCTTGCGCAAGGCATCCACCTGCCTTTCCTGGTTACGGATATCGTAGACCCAGGCGCCGGCACGGGTCAGCTCCAGCTGGCGGCGCGCCACGTCGAGGTTGCCGCGCGCCACGCGCACGGCGTTGCTTGCGTTGTCCAGGGCCTCCTGGCTGACGGAGCGGGCGTTGAGCGCATAGGACCGCTGCAGCTTGTCGAGCTGGTCCTGCACTGTCTTCAGGCCCGCGGCACTCGCCTCGGCCTGCGCGCGCGCCACCTCCAGCGTCTCCTTGCGCGGCTGCGCCTTCAGTTGCGCCAACTGGGCCTCGGCGGCCTCGGTCTGCGCCTGCTGTTGCGCGGCCAGCGCGCGCTGGACCGAGTCCTCGATCACCAGCAGGTCCGCTCCTTGCCGGACCTCCTGCCCCTCATGCACCGGAATGCGCACCACCGTGCCCGCGACTTCGGGATAGAGATTGATGTTGGCGCCGTTGTCCTGGTAGCTCTCGATGATGCCGTTGGCGTAGATGCCGTTCTTGTACGGATTGGCGGCGGGTTCGAACACCGGCGGCAGCGGTGGCTTCTGTTGCGCATAAAGGATCGCGGCAACCACGCCGATGACGGCCCCCGCCACGGAGACGATGAACAGCCATCTGATTTTCATAATCGCGCCTCTCCCCGCTCGATGCGCTTTAGCTTGCCGTCTTCCATGTCGAGGATGCGAGTCGCCATGTCGAAGATGCGGGCGTCATGGGTGACGATCACGATACAGCGATGGTCGTTGAGGATATGCGTCCTGACGAATTCCATGATGGCGTGGCCGGTGTCGCCGTCCAGCGAGGCCGTGGGCTCGTCAAGGATCAGGATGTCCGGCTGGCTGACGATGGCGCGCGCGATGGCCACGCGCTGCTGCTCGCCGCCGCTGAGCTTGATCGGCGGCAGCTGGGCCCGGTTGCCCAGGCCGACGATCTCCAGGTAGTGCTTGGCCTCGTTCAGCGCGTCGTTCCAGTCGCGGCCCTTGAGGATCAGCGGGATAGCCACATTCTCCAGCGTGGTCAGCCGCGGAAACAGATGGAAGTCCTGGAAAACGAAGCCGATCCTGGCGAGGCGGAACGCGGCCAGCCCGTCGTTGTCCATGGTCCAGATGCTGGTGCTGTCGATCATCACCTCACCGCTGTCCGGGCGCAGGATGCCCGAGATCACACTCAGCAGCGTAGTCTTGCCGCTGCCGGACGGGCCCACGATAAACAGGATCTCGCCGAAGTACGCTTCGAAGCTGACCTGCCGCAGCGCATAGGTGCGGGCCTCCTCTTCGCCGAACCATTTGTCCAGCGCCTTCGCGGCAATGGCGACACGCGGCATGTTTACCCCCTGAAGATATCAAAGGGTTCGATGCGCAGCACCTTGCGCACGCCGATATAGCCCGACACCCCGGCGATCACGATCACCATGACCAGCGCCAGCCCCAGGTTATAGAAGGTAATCATGGCGGCGTAACTGGGTATGCGCAGCCGCGCCAGGCTGATCAGGATGGCGCATAGGCCTATACCCAGTCCATAGCCAGTCAGCGCGGTGAAGGTTGCCTGGAACACGATCATCGCCACTAGCTCGTGCCCCTTGGCGCCGATGGCCTTGAGCGCGCCGAACTTGTCCAGATTTTCCAGGATAAAGGTGTAGAAGGTCTGTCCCGAGATCGACAGCCCGACGATAAAGCTGATCACGGTCATCAGCAGGATATTGGTGCCCAGCCCGGTCTGGTATTTGTAGAAGTCGGAGATACGCAGGATGAACTGGTCCTTGGTCAGCGCACGGTAGCCCAGTTTCTGCACTTCGCGCTGTATCCGCACCACATCGGCCGCGGCCTTCGGTTCCACCAGGATGTAGGAAATCGTATAGCGCGTGGTCGGCAGGTACTGGACGGCGCGCTGGTAGGTCGTATAGAGCGTCGGCACGCCGAACAGCCCGCTGGTGGCGACCTGCGCAATGCCGACCACCACGCCACGATGGTCGTTGATCTCGAAATCCGTGCCGACCACAGGGGTTTCCAGCTTGCGGAACTCGGCATCCTTGACCACCATGAAGGCATTCTCGGCGTAGATGTCCTCGATCCTGCCCTCGAGCACATACGGCCGCCCGAACAGGCTGGCATCATCGATGCCAACCACCGTCACCGGCTGGTAGGTGCCGCTCTTCAGGCGTACCAGCGCGCCGCCGGAGTACAGCGGCACCGCGAACTTGACGCCCTCGATGCTGCGCACGGCATCGAGCATGTAGTCCGGCATGCCGATGGTGTTGGCCACCGTGTTGACCGCTGGGTCCATGACCCAGATGCTGGCGCCGATGTTGTACACGGTCGACGACGAACGGTTCAGCACGCCGGCAAACAGCGACGTCATCTCGATCATCAGGAACACCGCGAAGGTGATCCCGACCAGCAGGCCGGTGAACTTGGCCCGGTCGTTGACCAGTAACTTGTAAGCGAGCTTGAGAATGCCGGGCACCATGGTCTTGCTCTCTTATCCGTGTGCTGCATTGGACTGCACCGCCGTCCGGTCCCGACGGGGTCTGGGAGAGACATCGGACATCGGGCACGGGCCAAGCCGCGCCCGCCCGCCATTCAGGCGTGCAGCGGTGTCTGCACGCTGCCGGAAAGTTCGCGCTCCCGCTCGTTGTGTAGCACGCTGGCGAGCATGTTCCACTGAGAGCCCAGGGCGTCAACGAGATCGTCCAGCGACAGCACGCCAACTACCGCTTCGGCATCCGTGACCGCAAGGCGGCGCACGCCGTGCGCCAGCATCGCCTGCAATGCATCGTCGATGCCAGCATCCTTGCCGATCGCCACCACGCCGCGTGTCATCACGTCCGCCACCGTCGCCTGTCCAGGCGCCGTGCCTGCGGCGGTGCTCTCCAGCACGATGTCGCGATCCGTAACGATGGCCGTCGCGCGCTGGCCGCCTCCGAATGGCTCTGTCACCACCAGCGCACCAACGTGCCGGTCGCGCATCTGCACCGCAGCGTCACGCAGCGTGCACGTATGTGGGATATGAACGGCGGACAGCGAGCAAATCTCTTCGATCCTCATCATGCTTCTCCTGGCTTGACCTGGGTACGAGCCGATTAAGACTACCGTGGAGTACATCGGCGATGCGCAGGTGTCGTCAAGGCACGCCGGTGCTGTGCACTCAGTCTAGTATCGGGCGCTCGGCGGCCATTGATGCAGATCAATCGCGCCTGCGGCGCGGAGCGTCCGCCCCGGACTTGATGCCAATCAACTTGCGCGCCGGAGCCCTGCCTATAGTTGGAGATGCCATTCCGCTATCCCCCACGGCGGATCCGACACGCTTCATCCCTCCGCAGTCACTTCATTGAACCAGCCAGGAGAACGCCGTGAACGACATCAGATCCGCCCTGCCCGTGCGCCGTGCCACGCTAGAGCACGATATCAACGTCCTGTTGTCAGATGTGCAGGCATTGCTGCGCGACGCCGCCACGTTGACCGGCGAGCAAGCCGGTCAAGCCCGTGAGCAGTTCAAGACACGGCTGGAAACGTTGCAACTGCGGCTGCGCGAGTTGCAGGCGCAGGGCCGCGAGCAGGTACGGGATTGGGCGGATTCCGGCGAGGAGTATGTGCAGGCGCACCCATGGCGCGCGCTTGGCACGACCGCAGCCATTGCCGCTGCCTGCGGGGCGCTTTTTTCCATCGCGCTCACCCGCCGCGATTGACCTTGACATGGCGCTCCCGGAGCCTCGCCACCACCGCTGGCTCAATATAGGGCTCCTGGCGGCCTCCGCGGTCACGCTAGCTGCGGGATCCCTGCTGTATTGGTTCGGATCGGCCGCGCTCGCCCGCACCGTGTGGCTGATAGGCATCCTGCCTGTGTTGATCACCCTGAGCGCGAGCACCGTCTTGGCGGCATGGCACCGCAAAGCTGGAGTCGATGTCCTTGCGCTGCTGGCCATCGGCTTTGCATGGTGGCTTGGCGAGCACTTTGCCGCGGCCGTGATCAGCCTGATGCTTGCCAGCGGGTGGGCCCTGGAGAGCTATGCGCAAGCGCGCGCAGCCAGCGAGATGAGCGCGCTGCTGCGCCATGCCCCGCGCGAGGCCAGTCGCTACGAAAACGGTGAATGGCGCCCGGTGCCGGTGGACCTCATCCGTGCTGGTGACCGCCTGCTGGTGCGCACCGGCGAAGTCGTGCCTGCCGACGGGACCCTGATCCTGGCCGCTGACCTGGATGAATCCACCCTGACCGGCGAGGCCATGCCGCAGCGGCGCGCGCCGGGCGAGCCGCTGCGCAGTGGCGTAGTCAATGCCGGCGTGCCGTTCGAGATGCTCGCCGGCGCCACGGCGGCGCAGAGTACCTACGCGGGCATTGTCCACCTTGTGACGGAAGCGCAGCAAAGCCGCAGCCCGTCATCGCGCCTGGCCGATCGCTATGCCCTGCTGCTGGTGCCGCTGGCGCTGGCGGTCGCCGGCGCGGCTTGGCTCATCACCGGTGACGCACGCCGCGCACTCGCAGTGCTGGTGGTCGCCACCCCCTGCCCGCTGATCCTCGCGGTGCCGGTGGCCATCGTCTGCGGCATGTCGCGCAGTGCCAGCCGGGGCATCCTGGTCAAGAGCGGCGCCGCGCTGGAGCGGCTGGCGCAGGGCCGCGTGCTGTTCTTCGACAAGACGGGAACCCTGACCACGGGCCAGGCCCGCGTCTCGGCCATCGAGGCAGCACCGGGACATGCGCCCGACGAAGTGCTTCGCCTGGCGGCCTCGCTGGCGCAGGCGTCGGTGCACGTGAGTTCCCGCGCGCTGGTGGCCACGGCACGCGAGCGCGGCCTGGCGCTGGCATTGCCGGCCAAGGTCGGCGAGGAGCCAGGCGCCGGCCTGAGTGGCATTGTCGACGGCCACGCGGTCACCATGGGTTCCCTGGCGCACGTGGCCAGGACAACGGTGCCCAAGCCGTGGAGCACGGCATTGCTGCGGCGCTTGGGCCACGAGGGCGCGTCGGCCGTCTTCCTTGGCGTCGACGGCGCCATGCGCGGCGTGCTGCAGCTCGCAGACCAGATCCGGCTCGACACGCCCCGCGCGCTCAGGCTGCTCAGGCAGGCCGGCATCCGGCGCATGGTGATGCTCACCGGCGATCGCGACGACGTGGCGCAGATGACCGGCGCGATGCTGGGCGTGACGGAAGTGCACGCGCAGCAGACGCCCGCGCAAAAGCTCGCGGCCATCCGCGAGGCGCAGTGGCACGACACCGTCATCATGGTGGGCGACGGCGTCAACGACGCGCCCGCGCTGGCTGCCGCCGACGTCGGCGTGGCGATGGGCGCGGCGGGCGCCGCAGCGCCGGCGCAGGCAGCGGACGTGGTACTGCTGGTCGACCGCCTGGACCGCCTGGCCGAGGCCATCCAGATCGCCCGGCGCGCACGCCGCATCGCCGTGCAATGCGTCGTGGCGGGCATGGCACTCTCCCTGGCCGCGATGATCGTGGCCGCGTTCGGCTACCTGCCGCCGCTGGCGGGCGCACTACTGCAGGAGCTGATCGACGTCGCGGTGATCCTGAACGCACTACGGGCACGCACGCCGGGGCCGGACTGGCGGCCCGCGCAGATCACGCCAGCCGAAGCTACGAAACTGAAGACCGAACACAGCGAACTGGGGCAGGTGCTCCGCCAGGTGAGATTGATGGCGGATCGCGTAGCCAGCATCCCTGGAGGAGTCGCCGCAGTGGAACTCGCGCAACTCAATCAGGCACTGCACCAGCAATTGCTCGCGCACGAGCGCCACGACGATGCCGACCTGTATCCGGAGTTGGCGCAACGGCTCGGCGGCGAGGATCCGCTGGCCGCGCTGAGCGGCGGGCATCGCGAAATATTCCACCTGGTGGGCATGCTGGAGCGCATCGCCGCCGACCGCGCAGCGGACGGGCTCGACCCGGAGAGCGCGCAGGAGGTCCGGCGCTTGTTGTATGAGCTGAATGCAATCCTGCGTCTGCATTTCGCGCAGGAGGACGAGCTGTATCACGCGCTGGGCGACGCCTGACGGGGATCGCCAGGTCGCACGGCACGACTTGGAAAAGCGCAGTAGCGGCCGCGGCCGCTTTGCGTGGCATTGCGCTGGATCAAGCCGCCCGCAGCGGCACCGACAATACTGGAACTGCCGGCGTCATGTTGACGCAGGCAGATTAACACGGACCAAGACCATCATGGCTAGCAAGCGTGTCGTCGCCTGTTTCGCGGCAGCGGCGGTGATCGGGATCGTCAATCCAGCGTTGCCCGTCTATGCGGCGCAACCGGATGCTGATACCCCGCTTCAGATACAGGAGACGAGCGGGATCACCTATGTTTCCGGCGGCGTCGGCGACGACGAGGTGAAAGCCATTCGCTCGATGGCGGGTCGCTTCAATGTGCGGCTTGGCTTCTACAACGCTAAGGGCGGCGAGGCGCTGTCCGACGTCGCGGTATCGGTGGTAGATAGCAACGGCAAGCGCCGGCTGCGGGTAGTCTCGTCCGGTCCCCTGCTATACATGCGGCTGCCGGCAGGCGCCTATACCGTGCGTGCCGATTATCAAGACGACAGCCAGGCGCGCCGATTCACGGCCGGGAAAACCCCGGTCAGCTACGTATTTCGCCTGCGCGTCAATGAGATGGAAGACGACTGGGTCTATTGCGAGTCGAAGTGTCCACGGCGCGGCCGATGACATCGGAGCCGTTTGAGGGCGGCGTGCACTCCAGCGCTAATGCGCGGCAAAGTTGCCGTAGATCAATGCCACCGGCAGCCATCTGGCTATATTGGGCTCGTGCAGCCGCCGGATTGCGCAACGAACCTGGCGCGCCGCGCCCGCATATAACGCACTATCGAAAGGAGGACGCTGTGCAAACCAATATCGGTACGGTTGACCGGACTCTCAGGATCGTCGTCGGCCTGGCCTTAATCGGCCTTGCCTTCACCGGCACTATTGGCGTGTGGGGATGGATCGGCGTGATTCCGGTCCTGACAGGGTTCGTTCGCATCTGCCCCCTCTACAGCCTGCTCGGCGTCAAGACCTGCCCGGCCTCGGGCGGAAAGCCCGGCTGATTCGGCCGAATCCCGCGGCAACGCCAGGTGCCGCTGCCATTCCCGCTGGCGCCACGCTTCAGAAGCATCTCGCAGACGGGTCGCCTGACATGCATGCCCAGCACTCGTCCTTTCCAGTAATGCCAGTCCAGGGTTCTTCCCGCATGAGAGTACGCATGGCATGGCAGCACAGCACAGCACAGCACAGCACAGCACAGCACAGCACAACACAACACAACACAACACAACACAACACAGGGTATGCGCGCCCAATGACGGAGAGACATCATGACAGACCAGACCGACATCCCACTCGCGTTCTTCAGCACCAATTGCGAGGCGGGCCTGCGTGTGCTGACCCTGCTGCAGGAGAGCCGCCAGCGTTTTCTTGAAATCCAGCTGGAAGCCATTCGCAAGGACATCAAGACAACGCATGAAGTGGGTGCGGAGCTTGCCAATGCAAGCAACTTCGCCGCGCTCGCCGCGCTGCCGGTCACCATCCTGCGCAACGAGGCCGAGCATTGCGCGCACCTGATGCAAGCGTGGATGAGTCTAGCCATCCACAACCAGACCGCTATTGTCGAACAGATGCGCGAAGTCGGCGAGTCCTGGCAGCGATGCCAGGCAATGAGCTTGCAGCAAGCGGGGAATACCGCCTCGATGGTGGCGCCGATGCAGGATATATTCGAGAAGTTCAGACAGGCCACGGCGTGGAATCCCGCGTTGAACGGCACCGGCGCGGAGGCGGTGGGCGGCGCCGCGGCCAGTCCGAGAAAGGGGCGCGTCCATGCCAGTTGAGCACGCCGCCGAGGCGCCAGCCGGCCTCTCTTCAAGGCGGATCGCGCTGGTGACCGGCGGCATGGGTGGACTGGGTGAAGCCATTGCGGTCCGCCTGCACGACGCCGGCTACTGCGTGGCGGTCACCCATTCACCGGGCAATGACCACGTGCAGCCCTGGCTCGACCGGCAGCGCGCTGCGGGGCGCGCCTTTGGCCAGACCAACTATTCCGCTGCAAAGGCGGGTGTGCACGGGTTCAGCAAGGCACTGGCGCTAGAAGTGGCCGGCAAGGGAGTGACCGTCAACACGGTATCGCCCGGCTACCTTGCTACGCACATGGTCACGGATATCCCAGTCGACATACTCCAGACGAAGATCCTGCCGCAAATCCCTGTCGGCAGGCTTGGGCGGCCGGAAGAGGTCGCAGGGCTGATCACCTTCCTGTGCTCCGATGACGCAGCGTTTGTCACCGGCGCCAATATCGCCATCAATGGCGGGCAGCACATGCAATGAACACACCTACGCCAACCCGTGAACTCGCCGCTACGCCCGAAGCGGAATGCGGCTGCGCTCCCAGCGGGGCCGCACCGGACCAACTCGACGAGCAAGTGCGCTCCACGCTGGCCTCCGCGACGCAAGGCATGTCGCTTGCCTCGTTCTGGTTGGCCGGACTGGACTGGGCATTGCACTTGGCCGTGTCTCCCGGCAAGGTAGACGCGTCCCTGGGACAGTGGACGAGCGCAATGATTGCCGCGGCCGCTGGCATGTGGCCCGGTCCGGCCACTGCGCAACCAACGCCCGGCGCAACGGCGCCGCCCTCCGACCTGCGCTTTGCCGACCCCGCCTGGTCGCAGTGGCCCTTCCGCTTCTGGCGCGATGCCTTTCACAACAACGAGGCGCTATGGGCGTCGCTGACGCACGGGCTGCGCGGCGTATCCCCGCACCATGAGCGGATCGTGTCGTTCTGCATACGCCAGATGCTCGATCCCTATTCGCCTGGCAATGCCTGGTGGCTGAATCCCGCGGTGCTGCAGGCAACGGCTGCCAGCGCCGGTGGCAACCTCGTCAACGGGGCCAAGCACTGGCTGCACGATATGCAGGACGTGGTGGCGGACCTGTCGCGCGACCCAAAGCTGCGCCGGCCGCCCACCTTCAAGGTGGGGCGGGATGTCGCCGTCACGCCCGGCAAGGTGGTGTTCCGCAATGCCCTGATCGAGCTGATCCAGTACGCGCCGGCCAGCGCCGAGGTGTGGCGAGAGCCAGTGCTGATCGTGCCCTCCTGGATCATGAAGTACTACATTCTGGACCTGCAGCCGCGTGACTCGATGGTGCGCTACCTGGTCGAACAGGGCCATACGGTCTTCATGATCTCATGGAAGAACCCGGGCGCCGAAGCCCGCGACTTCGGGCTCAACGACTACCTGCGCCTCGGCGTGCAGGCAGCCTTGCGCGCGGTGCAAGAGCGCTGCCCCGATACACTCATCCACGCCGCCGGCTATTGCCTGGGCGGTACGCTGCTATCGATCTGCGCGGCGGCGCTTAGCCGCGACGACAGCGGCTTGCCGTTGCAAAGTCTGACCTTGTTCGCCAGCGAGACGGACTTCAGCGAGCCAGGAGAACTGGGGCTGTTCATTGACAGCAGCGCCTTGTCCACGCTGGACGCGATGATGCGCCAGCAAGGTTACCTGGACGGCACCCAAATGGCCGCAGCCTTCCAGATGCTGCACTCGCGCGACTTGGTGTGGTCCCGCATGATGAGCGAGTACCTGCTCGGCAAGCGGCTGCGCCAGAACGACCTGGTGTCATGGAACCGGGATGTCACCCGCCTGCCCTTCCGCATGCATTCGGAGTGTCTGCACAAGTTGTTCCTCAACAACGACCTGGCGGAGGGACGCTATTGCGTGGATGGCCGCCCCGTCGCCCTGTCAGACATCGGCATGCCGATCTTCGCAGTGGGCACAGAGCATGACCATGTCTCGCCCTGGCGCTCGGTCTACAAGCTGCATCTGCTGACGCCGGCACCCTTGACGTTCCTGCTGACCTCCGGTGGCCACAATGCTGGCATCGTGGCCGACCCCTCGCATCCCGGCCGCCGATACCGGGTGGAAACGCGCGCGGCGCAGGCAATCTATGGCAGCCCCGAACGCTACCTCTCGACTGCGGAACGGCATGATGGATCCTGGTGGCCCTGCTGGCAGGGCTGGATGGCGTCGCACTCCACTGGCCGGATCCCCGCGCGCGACGCGGCGCACGGCGCGCTCACAGACGCACCCGGGAGATATGTGCTGGAGCGCTAAGGGAGACCGTTGCGATGCGAGCCCGCGCGCACCGCACCCACGGCGTGCAGCAGTCAGCGCATTAACGGCTGCGCGATCTTCCAGCTGGCGTCGGGGTTGTACTGTTAGACACCGTACATGAGCTTCGGATCGTAGACCGGGATATAGACCATAGCCGGCCTCGCCGGCTCGATCTCGATCGCCGGGCCTTGCGTCGTCACCACGGCCTGCGGCGTCGAGGAGAGGCTACCGGCGGCTTTGGCCCGGTGGCGCAGTCGCTGTATCGAATCCATGACCCCAGCCTGATCAGCCAGGAAGGCATCGCCGAGGCGCTCCATCCAGTCGCGGTTGCCGTCCATCAAGCGCAGGATCTGCGGAAAGGGCACCAGGGATTTCACGCTCGGCTCCCACGGGAGCCGATCAAGCCCCGCTGCCAACTGATCGCCGGATAGTGCAGCGTTGGCCGGATCCTGCAGCCATTGGTCCGCCTGGACCACTTCGAGGGGATAGGTGGCCGCCATCAGGATCTTCGAAACCAGCGCGTCCGGGTACCGTGCGATCGGCGCCAGCATCTGATCCAGCGCTTCCGGTGTAAGCGATGGCCCGGGCAGCGACAAGGCCTGTGAAAACGCATCGGATACCAAGAGGATCAGGATCGCCAAGGCTACCGCCATCGACCGTATCATGCTTGTTTTCATCGCCTGCCCCAGAACCCTGGAGCGCGACACGCTTCGCGCTCCTCTATTGTTCATTATTGGGTTAGCCGCCCTGCCGGCACTTGACGCATATCAATACCACGGGACGCACCCGCGGTGCCGGCTAGCGTATGATCTGCGGATAGCTCCTGGCGCTCAGGATCACCATGCCCAGCATGGGTAAGCCCCAGCACTGGCCCATCCATCGCCAGGCAGATGTGATTGCTGGAGCGTCCCCCCCGGCAGGAGCAGGATTCGCGACGCATCCACCTGCTAATTCAGTGGATTGAGGTAGAAATCTGCAAGGTGCGCGGCATCAGGGAAGTCGGAAAAATCGCGAATCGCTGGCGCCCCCTGCGTGTCGCGAATGCCGGGAGCCGGTGACGATGGCGGCAAATTCAAGGCGTGATGGCTACCTTCAGCACGCCATCGCGCTGATTGGCGAATAGCTCGTACGCCGATTCGATCTGATCAAGCTTGAACCGATGCGTGACGAGCGGCCCCAGATTCAGCCGGTCGCTCTGGATGACCTGCATGAGACGCCGCATCCGTTCCTTGCCACCGGGACACAGCGCCGTCAGGATACGATTATCACCAAGGCCGCTATGGAAAGCGTCATTCGGAATGCGCAGATCGCTTGAATAAACGCCCAGGCTTGACAGCGTGCCTCCCGGCTTGAGCACACGTAACGCGGCCTCGAAGGTCCCTTGCGTGCCCAGCGCTTCAATGGCCGCGTCGACGCCCCGGCCACCGGTCAGCTTCAGGATCTCGTCGACCACATCGACCTGATGGAAATTGATCGTGACATCCGCGCCCATGTCCTTGGCCATGCGCAGGCGCGCATCGATGCCATCCACCGCGATGATCAGGGCCGCGCCGCGCAACCGAGCACCCGCCGTCGCGCACAGGCCGATTGGTCCCTGCGCGAACACCGCAACCATGTCGCCGATCTTGATGCCCGCGTTCTCGGCGCCGGCGAAGCCGGTGGACATGATGTCCGGACACATCAGCACCTGCTCGTCGCTCAGGCCGTCGGGGACTGGGGCAAGGTTTGCCTGCGCATCAGGCACAAGCACGTACTCCGCCTGAGTACCGTCGATGGTATTGCCGAAGCGCCAGCCACCCGCCGGCTTGTAACCATGTCCGTGCATCTGCCCGTCCTGGGATGGCTGCCCGTCCTGGCAAGCGTAGGAATGGAAGCTCGGACAGATCGCCCCGGCGATTACGCGCTGTCCTTCCCGGTATCCCCGGACTTCCCTGCCGAGTTTTTCGATCACGCCCACGGGCTCATGCCCGATGGTCAGGCCGGGCTTGACCGGATACTCACCTTTCAGGATATGAATGTCCGTACCGCAGATGGTGGTGGTGGTGATGCGGACCAGCGCGTCGGTCGCGCCGATATCCGGCACTGGCTTGTCTTGGAGGACAATTCGTCCGGGCTCGATAAATACGGCTGCCTTCATGTTGATCATCGGGTTCTCCTGTTCAAACTGGGTTTCCCCTACGTGCCATTCGCCTTGGTGATCCTTCGCTAATCCCGGCGCGCTGCGGGATCCCGCGGCAAGTCCGCCGACAGGCCGTGGGCCACCAGGAAGCAGACTATGGCTATGGTCGTACACAGGATGGCCACCATATAGGCTAACAGCCGCCCGTGCCAAAGTCCTTCCAGCCACCTGGTGAGCTCCACAGCAAGGAATGCCGCCCGCCCGCCGATGCTCTCCAGTTGCAGCTCGTATTGCTTGGTGTGCACCGCGACGGGTGCCAGGTCCGTGGCTTTTTCGGCAGGTGCCGTCACCGCCGTCACGTATATCAGGGCGCTGCCCGCCAGGCCGCTGATGAGGATGAAGGCCCCCACCAGATAGACGCGGACATGGCAAGGAAGACGCCTGCCGGACGGCCGCCGGCGCTCAGTATCGGTCATCATGTCCTGGGTCCTGGTTTCAGCTGCCTGACCCAAGCTACGGTGTGGCGGCTGCGTCTTGCATGGCGCGCCGTACGTCGCCTATGCCTCGGGACGCATCATGCCGAGGCGATCCAGATAGGTACACAGACCATGATAGTTCTCCTCAAGAATCACCGCGATATCATGGAGATCATCCATCGAATAGATGGACTCATTCTTGCCCCGGTCCATGAATGTTTCGCCCGGCAGGCTGGTGTCATCGCACAATGGCGTAATGCCCGGCGGGAACCGGAAAAGCCACTCCGGCTGGATCAAATGCGCATGGACACCAGGCTGCCACACCGAATGCGTTATGTCGTACAGCAACGGCGAGTAGGTCAGGGGAACCAGAAGATACGCGCAGATCTTGTCATACTGGTCCAGAGGATGGGCGCGATGGCGAAGCAGATCCAGCAAGGCCTGCCGCTTCCCGCCGAAATCGAGCCGCCGTGTCAGCAGCATCACGGATGAAGTCTCCGATCCCGCAAGCTTTGCCATGAGCTCCTGCATCAGCAGTTCGTAGCGCGCGAACCACTGGACTATCGCTCCGAACAATTGCAGGTGTTGAGGCGTGAGACAGTCTTGCAAGACATTTTTCATCTTTCCCTGCCTTCGCCGCCTAGTCCAGCGAATATGAACGAAGATACTCCGGCATAGTGACCGACCAGCGCAGTTCCCGCTCAATCCGCTGCCGCAGGGCGTCGCTCGCAGCCGGCTCGCCATGCACCACGAAGGTCTGCCGCGGCGGGCTGCCAAAGCCGCCAAGCCATGTCATCAGTTCGTTAGCGTCCGCATGGGCCGAAAGCGAGGTGATCTGCTCCACCGAAGCCTGGATGGCAACCTGTTTGCCGTGGATGCGCAGCTCGCGCATGCCCGAGGTCAGCGCCGCCCCGCGGGTCCCGGCGGCCTGGAAGCCGGATAGCAAAATCGTGTTGCGTGCATCCTGCCCATATGTCTCCAGGTGATGCACCACCCGGCCGCCGGTTGCCATGCCGCTGCCGGCCAGGATGATCTTGGGCGCGCGGTCGCGGTTCAGCCAGACGGACTGCTCCAGGCTCTGCACCAGAATGGCCATGTTGCACGCTGCCGCGCAGGCAGCGCGGTCGATCCGAAGTTCGTCCGGGTGCAAGGCAAAGACCGTGGTGGCGTCGATGGCCATCGGGCTGTTGAGGTAGACCGGCACGTGCGGAATGCGGTTTTGCTGGCACAGCTTATAGAGGCAGTACAGCAGCGCCTGGGTGCGTCCGACGGCAAACGCGGGAATCACCACGCTGCCGCCGCGGCCGATGGTGCGGCTGACGATCTCACCCAGCGTGTCGAGCGGATCGTCCGCACGGTGGGCGCGGTCGCCATAGGTAGACTCCACCAGCAGGTGATCCGCTTCGCGAACGATCTCCGGGGCGCGCATCACGATGTCCTGCTGCCGCCCCAGGTCGCCGGAGAACACAATCCGCTTGCCGTCCACATGCAGCGTCACGATGGCCGAGCCGATAATGTGGCCGGCGCGATGAAACTCCACCTCCACGTCGGGCGTCACCCTCACCCGCGTATCGTAGTGAAACGGGTCGAGGCGGCGCAAGGCGCGCACCGCATCCGCGCCGCCGTAGAGCGGCAACGCCGGCTCATGCCGCGAGAAGCCCTTGCGGTTGGCGTAATGCGCATCTTCCTCCGCCAGGTGCGCGCTGTCGGGCAGCAGAATCTGGCACAGCTGCGCGGTGCCCATGGTGCAAAACACCCGCCCCCGAAAGCCGTTGCGCACCAGCAACGGCAGATAGCCACTGTGGTCGATATGCGCGTGCGTCAGCACCACCGCGTCCAGCTTGGACGGATCGACCGGCAAGCGGTCCCAGTTGCGCAGGCGCAGCGCCTTGTAGCCCTGGAAGAGACCGCAGTCCACCATGACGCAGCTGCGGCCGGTATCGAGCACATATTTGGATCCCGTGACCGTGTCTGTCGCACCGAGGAATTGCAGTTGCATGGCGCCGCTCCGTCAATGCGACAACAGCAGTGGCACTGGCGCTTGATGCATCAGCGTGCGCGTGGTCCCGCCCATGACTAGCTCGCGCACGCGCGAGTGCCCGTAGCCGCCCGCCACCACCATGTCGGCGCCCAGCGCGCTCACCGCGTCGAGGAGGTTGGCGCCGACCGGCCCTGCCTTCTGCACATTGCGCACGCCGGCCACGATGCCGTGGCGCTGCAGGTAATGCCGCAAGCCAGCCACCGGCTCCGAGTCTGCCCGGGGTTCGCCGCGATCGTCCCACACGCCCACGATGGTGACGTGGCTGGCGCGCAGCAGCAGGGGCATGGCATCGGCCACCGCCCGCGCCGCTTCGCGCTGCCCGTCCCATGCGACCGCCACGTGCCCCCCATGCAGCCGCCGATACTCCGGCGGCACCAGCAACACGGGGCGCCCGGCGTTGAGCAGCACGTACTCGGCTTCCCCTGCGCCCAGGGATGCCACTTCCTGCGTTGCCGCTGGCCGCGCCATCACTATTAGGTCGGCCACATGGGCTTCCTGCGCCAGCACCCAGCCGATCTCCTCTTCCACCACGCAGTGCGAGAACGGTACGCCCGGCGCATGCGCCGCCATGACTTCGCTCAGTATTTCGCCCTGCAGTGCCGTCTGCGACAGCAGCCTGCGGCGGGACGCCGCCATATGCCGCGCAGCGTCATCGCCGGCACCCCGGATCGGGTCCAAGCGCAGGCCGGTGGCGCTGACGCCGGTGACATGCGCGCCAAAAGAGGCCGCCAAGTCGGCGGCCATCCTGACGCGCGATGCGCAGGCGGGATCCGCTCCGAGCGCAACCAGCACGGTTCGGTAGTCCATGATGTGCTTCGTGTATTGGCTGTATTGGCAAGCGCGCCCGCGGGCGGACCCGGAAAACGCCGTGTCAGCGGATCGTCACGCGCTGCTGTGGCGAGGCTTCCTTCTTGGGCAGTACCACCCGCAGGACCCCGTTCTCGTAGCTGGCGTCCACCTTGCTTTCGTCCACGGCGCTGTCAAGCGTGAAGGCGCGCTGCATCGAGCCGCTGTAGCGTTCGCGTCGGATCACGCGCTCGCCTTCCTTCTGCTCGGAAGACCTTTCCACCTTGGCTGAGATCATCACCGTGCCGCGATCGACGGACACTTCGATGTCTTCCTTCCTGGCGCCGGGAATCTCCGCGACCAGGTTATAAGCCTTTTCAGACTCGATCACATCGACCTTGAATGCAAATCCTCCTTCATAGTTGCCACGAAAAGCACGCAACATGCCTTGCAGCACGTCGCTGACAGGTTCGATAGACAACGGGTCGTGAACCCTGAGATTGCTCATTGTCGCCTCCTTGCGGTGAAGGGCCCGCATGGGGAGCGGACCTCCACTTCATGGTGGCACAGCGCCCTTCTAGCACCTTGTCCCAGATCAAGCACGGCGTCTTCCGGCAACGAGAGAGCGACGGAGCCAGGGCTGGCCTAGATATCGCCTTCGTCGAACAGGCGATGGCGGATCGCATAGCGCACCAGCGCCGCCTCGCTGGGCACCTGCAGCTTTTCCATCAGCCGCATCTTGTAGGTGCTCACAGTCTTGGCGCTCACGCACAAGCCAGAGGCGATCTCGGTCAGCGGCTCGCCCAGCACCAGGCGGCGGTAGACTTCCATCTCGCGGTCCGAGAGGCGCAGATGGGGATCCTCGAGGTGCTCGTCCTGCAGGCTGTTGGCCAGCTTCTCGGCCATCGCCGGGCTCACGTAGGTGCCGCCCGCCGCCACCTTGCCGATAGCGCTGACCAGTTCCGTGGCCGCGCTTTCCTTGGTCAGGTAGCCTGCCGCCCCGGCCCGGAACGCACGCACCACGTACTGCTCCTCGGCATGCATGGTCAGTACCAGGATACGCAGCGCGGGCTGCTCCACGCGCAACTGCTTGATCAGCTCCAGCCCGCTTCGACCGGGCATGGAGAGGTCAAGCAGGATCACGCGGGGCTTGCACTCGCGCGCCATCTGGAGCACGGCGGAGCCGTCCACCGCCTCGCCCACCACCTCGAAGCCGCCGGCGCGGCTCAGAATGTGGCGCAGTCCGTCGCGCACCACGGCGTGATCGTCGGCAATCATCACGGGAATCATGGACTTGCCTCCGCAGTCGCAGTCGTGGCCGGTGGGAAACACACGGTCAGGCAGAAGCCTTCGCCAGGCGCTTGCCTGGTCGCCACAGTGCCGCGCAGCAACCGTGCGCGCTCCCGGATCCCGACCAGCCCCAGCGATACCCGCTCGCCACCGGCAGGTTGCGCGGCGGCATCGCCGCGGCCGTTGTCCCGCACGGTCAGCTCGTAATGGTCGTCCTGGCGAACCAGCTCGATATCGACACGGTCGGCCTGGGCATGCTGAACGACATTGCTGAGCGCCTCCTGCACGATACGGAACACCGCGGTGGCCGCGTGCTCGCCGACGTCTTCCTCTTCGGCGGCATGGGTGATGACATTGATGCCGTAGCGGACGGAGAACTCCTTTGCCAGCCATTCGATCGCCGGAATCAAGCCAAGCTCATCCAGCAATGCCGGGCGCAGGTCGGCGGCGATGCGCCGCACCGAAGCCACGGTTTCATCGATGACCAGGTGCATGGCGGCAGCCTGGTCCAGCAAGCCAGGCGCCGTTCCAGCGTCCTTGAGGTCGCTGGCGAGGATAGCCAGGTCCATTTTCAACGCGCTCAGGCGCTGGCCCAGGTCGTCGTGCAATTCGCGGGCGATGCGGCGACGTTCCTCCTCCCGCGAAGCCTGGACCCGATCGGACAGTTGCTGAAGCTCTTCCCTCGACTGCCGCAAGGCCGCCTCCGCCCTCACCCGCTCCGTCGTGTCGCGCAGGATGACGGTAAACAGCTTGCCGGCGCTGTCCTGCGTCTGGGAGATGGAGGCCTCGATGGGGAACTCCGTGCCGTCCTGGCGCAGCGCATGCAGTACCCGCTGCTGGCCCATCTGCCGCTCCGTGACCCCCGTCACGCCGAACCGGCGCACGTGGGCCTCATGGGCCACACGAAAACGCGCCGGAATGAGACCCGCCAAGGGGCGGCCGATCACATCCGCGGCGGCATAGCCAAATAGACGTTCCGCCGTGGGGTTGAACAACACAATGCGCTGCTCTTCGTCCACCGTGATGATGGCTTCCATCGACGAGCGGATGATTCCTGCCAGCCGGACTTCGCTGCCCTGGGTACGCGCCAGGTTGTCGTCTGCGGCGCGCCGCAATCGCCGCAAGCGCACCAGCAGCAGGGACAGCATCACGGCCACCGCCAGGCCCCAGGCGCCGAGCATCGGCGCGGCCAGGCCGCCCGGCCGTGGGGCGATTGCAGTGATGAACCACAGTGCCAGCAGCATGAGCAGCAACAGCACAGCCCCGCCCGCCGCCAGTTCGCCAAGCGTGGCATGAAGCGATGTTTTTGGCGCAGAAGGCAAATTCGGTGAAGGAGGTTCTTTGGTCGCCATGGCTGGTCAAGAAGTGCGTCCGAATATCCAAAAATCCTGCGAGGGCCACCGGAGGCTCCCCCGTAAAGGTAGCCGATTTGCGCAAATTGCACACGCTAGTTGTGATGTGCCCGTAATTTAGCAGGGCAGGCGCGGCTAGCGCCATCAGCCGCACAGGCGATGGCCCTTGTCAGGCTTTCCTGACAAGGGCGTTCTCTTTCCGGACGACACTCTCAGCCTCCCCTTCTTTCGCGCTGCACGGCCATTCACCATACTTGGAAGCATGAACCACCCGGCCCGCCACCAAGCCCTGACCGTACTGCTGCTCGAGGACTCTACCCTGATCGGCGTGCGGCAGACCAGGATGCTGAGATCGATCAAAGAGCTGGAATTGCTCGCCTTGGCCCGGGATCCGCGTGCAGCACTGTTGGCAGCACAGATCCTCCTGCCCGATGTCATCATTCTCAGCCTGAACCTGCACGAAAAATCCTGGCTGCAGGTGCTGCGGGACCTGAAGCGGATGCGTCGCCACGCAACGGTGATCGTGCTGAGCAACTGCTCGGTGCCACCGATGCGCTGCGCTTACCTGCAGGCTGGTGCTTCGCTCTTTTTCGACAAGACCACGGAGTTCGATGCGCTGCGCGACGCCCTGCTCCGCCTCGCAGTAGACAAGAGCGCGGCGACGGGTACGGTGAAGGAGATCACCACAGCGTAGCGAGCGCGGGGTTTAGTGCCGCGCTAGGTGCCGGCGGCGAGAGCGATTCACAACAGCGGCCAGCCGAACCGGGTGGGCCCAGGAGACAAGGGAAGCAACCATGTCAGAGTATCTGCAGCGGGAAACACCGGCGGCAATGCCTGTCGGCCCCCTCGGTGCCGAAGTCCTTGAGCCCCTGTTCATGTACAGGGACACCGCGCCGCCTGCCAGCGTGACGCACAAGGCAAACTGCTCAAGCTGCGCAATGCGCGCCATCTGCATGGGTGGCAACCTGAACGATGCGGATCGCACCAGGCTGGATACCGTGATCCATAGCTGGCGGATGGTCCGGCGCGGCGAAGCGCTTTACCGCGCCGGCGACGCGTTCCAGAGCATCTATGCGCTGCGTTCCGGATCGTTCAAGACGGTGGTGTCCCACCAGAACGGATGCGAGCAAGTGAGCGGCTTCTTCCTCACCGGCGAGACCCTCGGGCTTGATGGCATCTGCACCGAGCGGCACGCCTGCGACGCCATTGCCCTGGAAGACAGCGCGGTGTGCGTGATTCCCTTCCATCTGCTCGAAGCGCTCTGCCGGGAAATGCGCTCGCTGCAACAGCATGTGCACAGGATGCTAAGCAGTGAAATCGTGCGCGAATCGGGCGTCATGCTCCTGCTCGCCAGCCTTTGCGCAGACCAGCGCGTAGCGGCATTCCTGCTCAATATCTCGGCCCGCCAGCACGCACGCGGCTACTCTCGGCGCGAACTCACGCTGCGCATGACGCGCGAAGAGATCGGTAGCTACCTGGGCATGAAGCTCGAAACCGTCAGCCGTACCTTGTCGCGCTTCCAGCGCGACGGCCTGATCGATGTGAAGGGAAAGCGCGTGACCCTGCTGGATTTTGACGCGCTGGACCAGATCTAGGGCCCTGCGTGCCCCGTTCGCCACGACCGCCTTCTTTTCTTACATGGTGCGCTTGAGCAGCACCCGCAACGCAGTCAGCGAACGGGTATTGAGTACGTCCCGAGCTTCCAGCCAGCCGCGCCGCGCCTGGCTTACGCCCAGTGGCAAGTTGCCCATATCAGCCAGGCTGTGCGCATCCGAAGCAATACTGACAAGGACGCCCTCCGACCTGGCCAGCTGGCGCCTGCGCGGGCAGCCGGATGACGACGCAGGAAACCATCGACCTGACCTGCGCCATGCTCGACACCGGCGACCGGCTCGACTGGGACCGCCGCGTGGTCGCCGACAAGCATTGTGTCGGCGGGCTTCCTGGCAATCGCACCAGCCCGATCGTGGTAGCAATCTGCGCGGCGGCGGGCTTGCTGCTGCCCAAGACCTCCTCGCGCGCCATCACCTCCCCCGCCGGCACCGCCGACACCATGGAAGTACTGACCCGGGTCACACTGAGCGCGGCGGAGATGCGCCGCGTGGTCGAGCGGGTCGGCGCTGCGCTGGTATGGGACGGCTCCCTGACGCTCAGCCCGGCGGACGATGTGTTGATCCACGTGGAGCGCGCCCTGGAGATCGATAGCGATGCCCAGTTGGTAGCATCCGTGCTGTCGAAGAAACTTGCGGCAGGCTCCACCCATGTGCTGATCGATGTACCGCTCGGACCCACCGCCAAGGTCAG
This sequence comes from Cupriavidus sp. 01T418, assembly GCF_056398885.1. Classification (NCBI taxonomy): domain Bacteria; kingdom Pseudomonadati; phylum Pseudomonadota; class Betaproteobacteria; order Burkholderiales; family Burkholderiaceae; genus Cupriavidus; species Cupriavidus sp. 01T418. Next base: position 7,713 of record NZ_JBFTQG010000061.1, on the reverse strand, counting down.
GACGGATGCCGACCTGGCGCGCCTGCGCCTGCTGCTTGAGGAGGTAGCGCACGCATTCGGCATGCATGTGCTGGTGGTCCATACCGACGGCAGCCAGTCCGTGGGGCGCGGAATCGGTCCCGCACTGGAAGCACGCGATGTGCTGGCCGTGTTGCAGGGCATCGTGTCGGCTCCGGCCGACCTACGGGGCCGCGCCCTGCTGCTATCTGCAAGACTGATGGAATTCCGCGGCGCGGCGCTCACCGGTCAAGGCCTGGCGCTGGCAACGCGCCTGCTCGCCAGCGGCGCCGCCTGGGCCAAGTTCCAGGCAATCTGTGAGGCGCAGGGCGGCTTGAACCAGCCGGCCAGCGCCCCACTGCAGCGCGAAATCCTGGCGCCGGCCGATGGCATCGTGACCAGCATCGACAACCGGCGGCTGTCGCGCGCAGCAAAGCTGGCGGGCGCGCCAAATCGGAAGGAGGCGGGTATTGACATGCACGTCCGCCTCAACGACGCCGTGCGCGCAGGCCAGCCCCTCTTTACCATTCACGCGCTGGCACAGGGTGAACTGGCATACAGCCAGGACTTCCTGACAACGCATCCCGCGATCGATATCGGCATGAGGGAGCAAAGATGAAACCAACCTTGTTCGCCTTGCCGGGCAACGAGCGTGCCGCGCGGGCACTGGCGGCAGCACTGGGAGCCGACTGGGGCAGCGCCGTGATACGGTATTTCGCCGATGGGCGAATCCAGCGTGCGCCTGCTGTCACCGCTGCAGGGCCGGGAGGCCATTCTCTTTTGCACCCTCGACCGTCCCGACGCGAAAATCGTTCCCCTGCTGTGGGCTGCCATCGCCGCGCGCGAAGGCGGTGCAAGCCGTGTCGGCTTGGTGGCGCCCTACCTCGCATACATGCGGCAGGACGCCGTCTTTCATTCAGGCGAGATCGTGGCCGCTCGGCATTTTGCCGCGCTCCTGTCCCGTCACTTCGATTGGCTGGTCACGGTGGACCCGCACCTGCACCGCATTGCCAGCCTTGCCGACATCTACACCATACCGACGCAATGCGTGCAGGCCGCGCCAGCCATCGCATCATGGCTGCGGGCCACGGTGATCCGGCCGTTCCTGATTGGGCCGGACGAAGAAAGTCGTCAATGGGTTGACGACGTCGCACGCCGGTGCCATGCACCAGCCACGGTGCTGCATAAGACGCGGCAGGCGGACCGCAGCGTTGAAATCCAGGCACCGGACCTGAACGCAGCGGTGGAACGCACACCAGTCCTGCTGGACGATATCGTGGCCACCGGCTCGACTATGGTTGCGGCGGCGCGCCTGCTGCGCGGGGCCGGCCTGCCACCGCCGGTCTGCGTGGCCGTGCACGCGGTACTCGCGGGCTGTGCTTATGCGGAACTGCACGCGATTGCCGCGGACATCGTCACTTGTGACACGGTCTCCCATTCATCGAACGGGATTGCACTGATTGCGCCGCTGGCTGAAGCGGTATCCGCGGTAGCCGGGATGGCGGCACGGTAGACGCAACGCACAATCTCTTGCGCCGGCTTGACGTTGGTCAGGAAACCGTGTGGTTCGGCTTGCAGCTGCAACCGTACTGCCTAGACTGCAGAAAGTCGACAACGCGATCGCGGCTTCGACGTTTTCGTGCTTTTCCCTGCTCTGCCTTTTCTCGCCCGGGGGTCGATGCCATGACCATCAAACAGATCATTTTTCCCAAAGCCAGCCCCTCCTATTGCCCCGCCGATCTGTCTCTCGAATGCCCTGTCAGCGTGAACGGCGCACCGGCCAGCTACGCGATCACGGCCGAAGCACTGGAAGACCACTTTGGCGCGCGCTCGCACCGGGCTGAAGACCTGATCCAGGCCTTCGAAGGTCACCGCAAAGATATCGAAGGTGTAGCCCGGCAGTTGTTCGAAATGACCGCCGCCCACAACATTGTGCTGCACAGCGGTCATTTCCGCTTCGCGGTCTAGCGCGCCAATGTCCAGAGGCGACGTCGGGTCATGCCAGACATCGTCACTGTGACGCTGAATCCCGCCGTGGATGTGGCGACATCCGTCGAGCTGGTGCTCGATACACGCAAGTTGAGATGCAGCGCCGGGCGGCGGGATCCGGGAGGCGGCGGAATCAATGTGGCTCGTGTGGTGCAGCGCCTGGGTGGCGACTGTCTCGCCCTGTATCTCGCCGGCGGCGCAATGGGCCGCATGCTGACGCAACTGCTTGATGCCGAGCAGGTGGCGGGCCAGTGCATCGGAATCTCTGGCGAGACGCGCGAGAATTTTTCCGTTTCCGAGACGGCGACGGGACGCGAGTTCCGCTTCGTGCTACCGGGTCCGCCCGTAACCCGGGATGAATGGGAACGCTGCCTCGGCCAAGTGAACTCGCTTGCAACGCCACCGCGATACCTTGTGATGAGCGGCAGCTTGCCACCTGGAGCACCTGCCGATCTGTACGCCCGGCTCGCACGCTCAGCCAGCGCGCGCGGCACACGCGTGGTGCTGGACACCTCGGGCCCCGCGCTCGCAGCAGCGCTGCAAGAAACAGGGGTTTTCCTTGTCAAGCCGAGCCTGAATGAGTTGCGAGAACTGACCGGCCGGCCGTTGGCCAGCGAAACGGAATGGCACAGCGCGGCGCAGGATATCGTCCGCGACGGACGGGCGCGAATAGTGGCGCTTACGCTAGGCGAACGCGGTGCGCTGGTGGTTAGTGCCGAACAGACTTTGCAGGTTCCGGCCCTGCCGATGCACGTTTGTAGCGCGATAGGCGCGGGCGATAGTTTTCTCGCCGCGCTGGTCTGGGCACTGAACCGAGGCGCCGGCATCGAGGAGGCTTGCGGCTATGGCCAGGCTGCCGCTTCAGCATCGCTGCTGAGCGCTGGCACGGGACTTTGCAGCCGGGCCGACGTCGAGCGCTTATACCGCGAGGCCTCGGGCGACGCGAACTGCGCCTCCCGGCCAACGGCTTGCGCTGGATCAAGCCCCGGCGCGTCGGCTGGCCGATACTCCGATTAACGTCAGCCCGGCGTGCCCAGAGAAGCCCTGCCCGGTGCAATTTAACGAGGACGGCATGGAGCATGCGACATAAACAACTTTCGCTCGGATACCTGCTTTTTGCCTTGATGCTAATCCTGGCCATGCAGATCCTCATGCGCACGAGCAACGTGCAAAGCCTCGCTTACAGCGATTTCAAGGATCTTCTCAAAGTGGGCAAGCATCGTGATCTCCAAGTCGGCGAGCAGAACATCACGGACATGGTCAATACCAAGGATATCGAGACCTTGCTGCCAGCCAAGCAAGCCGTGGCGCTAAGCCGCACAGGTGATAGTGATCGCCCGTTCGCTATGGTCAGGGTCAGCGATCCCGATCTGATCCATGACTTGGAGGCGGCAAAGATCCGCTACGTTGGCGAGCAATTAATGGGGGGCCCCGCTGCTCTTCTGGGTATTGCCACGCCTGGTCTTCTTTGCCATCTGGAGCTACTTCGTCAAGCGCGTCGGCTCGACCACCGGCGGCCTGATGGCGATTGGCAAGAGCAAGGCACGCATCGCATCTAAATGCGAACGCGCTGACGAACCCCTCCCACCCCAACGACCTCTACACCACGATGAGTATCCGTAACCTAGAACATCTGTTCCATCCGCGCTCGGTCGCGGTGATCGGCGCATCCGCACGCCCACACAGCGTAGGGGCCACCGTGTTCGCCAACCTCTGTTCCGGCGGCTTTGCCGGCCCGGTGTACGCAGTGAACCCAAAGTACCGTGCACTGGATGGCCGGCCCTGCTACCGCTCCGTCGCTGCCCTGCCCGATGCGCCCGAACTGGCGGTGATCTGCACGCCGCCCGATACGGTGCCGGGCCTGATCGCCGAACTGGGCGAATGCGGCACCCTGGCCGCGGTGGTCCTGACCGCGGGCATGGCGCGCCGGCCCGGTGCCAACGGGCAAACGCGGCAGGATGCGATGCTCGGCGCCGCAAGGCCGTATCTGTTGCGCATCCTCGGCCCCAACTGCGTAGGGCTGATGGTGCCGGGGCTGGGATTGAACGCCAGCTTCGCGCATGCGCCGGCCCTGCCCGGCAAGCTGGCCTTCGTCTCGCAGTCCGGCGCCCTGACCACGGCGGTGCTCGACTGGGCGAGATCGCGCCAGATCGGCTTCTCGCACTTCGTCTCGCTGGGGGACAGCGCCGATGTCGACCTGGCGGACGTGCTCGACTATCTCGGCAGCGACCCGGGCACGCAGGCGATCCTGCTCTATGTGGAAGCGGTCAGGTCCGGCCGCAAGTTCATGTCTGCCGCGCGCGCGGCTGCCCGCAACAAGCCGGTGTTGATCATCAAGGCCGGCCGGGTTCCCGAAGGCGCGAAGGCGGCCACATCGCATACCGGTGCGCTGGCGGGCGCCGACGATATCTATGACGCGGCGATACGCCGGGCCGGAATGCTGCGCGTGGACACCACCGAGGATATGTTCGACGCGGTGGAAACGCTCGCGCGGGCGCGGCCGCTTGCCGGCGATCGTCTGGTGATCATGACCAACGGCGGCGGCGCGGGTGTCATGGCCACCGATGCACTGATTCTCGGCGGCGGCCGTCTGGCCACGCTGGGAGACGACACGCTGAAGCTGCTGGACGCGGTGCTGCCACCAACCTGGTCGCACGGGAATCCCGTCGATATCGTCGGGGACGCTCCCGTCGAACGTTACGTCGACACCTTGAAACGACTCGCGGCGGACCCCGGCGGCGATGCCATCCTGATGATCCACGCACCCACCGCGATCGTGCCCAGCAGCGATATCGCCCTCGCCCTGACCAGCGCCATCGTGCCGGTCACGCCATTGACGGCATCGCGCCCCGTATTCACGAGCTGGCTTGGCGGCGACGCGGTGGCCCGCGCCCGCCAGATCTGCCGGCACGCGGGCCTTCCCACCTACGACACGCCGGAACAGGCCGTGCGCGGCTTCCTGCAGGCCGTGGCCTATCGCCATAACCAAGAACTGCTGATGGAGACGCCGCCATCGGTTCCGGCCGGTCCCGAGCCAGACAGCGAACGGGCGCGACAGTGCATCCACGAAGCGCTCGCCGCCGGCCGCACGATGCTGACAGAGCCCGAGGCCCGCACGGTCCTGACAGCCTATGGCATCCCCGTGGTGGAGACCCGGACCGCCACCGATATCGATACCGCTGTCGCCGCCGCCGAGGGCATCGGCTTTCCGGTTGCCGTGAAGATCCTGTCGCGGGACATTACGCACAAGTCCGATGTCGGCGGCGTGGCACTGGACCTGCAGTCTGCCGGCCAGGTACGGCAGGCCCTGGCACGTATGGAAGCCCGCATCCGCGGCGAACGGCCTGGGGCCCGCCTGGATGGCTTCACAATACAGCGCATGATCAGCCGGCCGGGGGCCTTTGAATTGATTCTGGGCGCCACCACCGATCCGGTGTTCGGTCCGGTGGTGCTGTTTGGCCACGGCGGCACTGCCGCCGAGCGCATCGCCGACCGCGCCATCGCCCTGCCGCCGCTGAACATCAACCTGGCGAAGGATCTGGTCGGCCGCACGCGGATTGCAAAGCTGCTCGCCGGCTACCGCGACCAGCCGCCGATCCATCATGAGGCCCTGTACCGGGTCCTGATGCAGCTGTCGCAACTGCTGTGCGACCAGCCGGAGATCGCCGAACTGGATATCAATCCGCTGCTGGCCGACAGCGCAGGCGTGCTGGCGCTGGACGCGCGTATCGGCGTGGCCCCGGCCACGCAGCCTGGCGCCGCCCGTCTTGCCATTCGCCCCTATCCCAGGGAACTGGAAGAAACGGTGACGTGGCACGGCGCACCATTGCTACTGCGCCCTGTGCATCCCGAAGACGAGCCCGCCTACCAGGCCTTCTTCGCCGCCATGACGCCGGAGGATATCCACATGCGCTTTTTCTGCATGATCCGGCAGCCGCCGCACAGCCAGCTCGCACGCATGACCCAGATCGACTACGCCCGCGAAATGGCATTCGTCGCCATTGGTCCAGCGACCGGCGAGCCGCCGGCGATCCTGGGCGAAGTCCGGGCCGTGGCCGACCCCGACAACCTGCGCGCCGAGTTCGCCGTGGCGGTGCGCTCCGACTGCAAGCACCAGGGCATCGGCACCCTGCTGCTGGACAAGTTGGTGGCCTACTGCCGCGCACATGGCACGCGGGAACTGGTCGGCACCACGCTGGCCACCAACACGGCAATGCTCAGGCTCGCCGAAAGCGGCGGTATCCGGGTTCTGCGCACTGGCCGACCGGCAAGCGACGGCGTTGAACTCCGACTCCTGCTGACGGAGCCCAACCCAGGCGACGTGCGACGGTGAGTGCTATCGCATGCGCGCCGACATGACCCGCTTGTTGATCACGAAAGGCGAAGTGGGCGCCAATCCCATCGAGGGCGACTGCGCCGATGTCTGGCTAAGCCGATAGCCAAAGCGATGCAAAAGACGACTACCGTCTGATCCATGCCAGTTCCCAAGGCAACAAACAGGAGACAAGCGCGAGAGCGGGTGCTATGCCAACGCACTGTCTTTTACTTTCTTTCAGTCTGGATCATGCGCACCCGACATGCTTAAAGCGCCGCGAGAGACTCCGAGAGGAAGAGGCGGGACACCTCTCCCGCGACGGAGCCCATTTCGTTGCCGATCGGAGCGCACAGGTCGTCGTCAACGCCGAGCACGGTCCCCCCGGGCAGGCCCGACTTGGCTGGAACGCATAAATGCCCGGCTATGCTCATCGCATACCGCTCGGCGCCCCGAGCATGTGCTCGTGTAGCCGCTGGCATGGCGTGCAGCGCTTGGCCGTGGCATGCGCCTGCAGGCGCGGATAGGGAATGGGCTCCCCGCAGTCCAGGCACACGCCGTAGCGCAGCTCGACGATTCGCTTACGCGCCGCCGCTATGTCGGCCAGTTCCATGCGGTAGTGTTCTGCCACGGCATTGTCCATGCGCTCCTCGGTGCCATGCTCGGCGAGATCCGCGTCGTCGCTCGGTTCGCGCTCGGCGGACACCGTGCGGGAAACGGCAGCGGCGTCCATCTGGCCGCGGATCCTTTGCTCGCTGCTGTCCAGCAAGGTGATCAGGCTGAAGAGCTGCTCTTTAGTCAAATTGGACATCGTGGACTCCCACGCGCGGAAAGGTGGATCATTTCAATGATGCGATGACATCGGGCAAGCGGCTTGCGCCAGGTCAAATGCCGCGATCCGGATCTTGTCACCCCCAGCCGCATTACGAGCAACGCCGGGCCCCGCAGGTACGGTGGCATCTGCCCTGGGCTTGGGCGGCCGAAACCAATCCGGTCCCGACGTGCAGCCAGCGCAAAGCAGGGCGGCAAGGCAAGCCGCGAGGCTACGCGAACGCGCGGAGCCGCTCCCCGGACCTTCTTCGGAAACTATCATCCTCATCGCCTCCCCCTGTCACCGGCGCATGGGCCGCCGGCATGAAGTGCCTGTGGCGTCGCGCGCCGAACCATCGTTCTGCTTCAAGCTTCAATATAGGTGGGTGGCTGCCGGTCAACTTGATCCGCGTCAATCTAACTTTCGGCCACGCGCATAGCATGGGCATATGACCTGCCCGATCGGGGAGACAGGCACCTGGGAGAGCCCGGCATGGAACCGGCTGTACTCACGCAAGCGTTGATGCGCCCCACGGCCTACCTACATCCCGTGGCCAAAGTCAGCCTCATCGAGACACGCACATCTCGCAAGTGTTCCTTGCCGG
>NZ_JBFTQG010000060.1:0-32280 GCF_056398885.1 Cupriavidus sp. 01T418 | reverse complement strand
AGGCGGTGGCGCGCGCATGCCGCCGCCTGCCGCCGCGCCTGCGGCGCCGCCGGCTGCGCGCCCGCCCTCGACCCAGCCTCTGCGTCCGCCGGGTCCGCCCGCGATGGTGTCGCGGCCAGCGCCCGCGCCGGCCGCCGCGCCGGCCCCGTCGCCACGGCACGATGCCATGGCATCCGGCGATGCCAGCCCGGGCGACGATGTGCCGCCGTGGCAAAACGCGGGCAGCAGTGACGTTCCGCCGTGGGAGGATCTCCCGCCGGACCTGCCCATGATCGGACCGTATGACAGCGATCCCGAGCCGATGCCCTCGCGCCAGCCCGCGCCTGCCGCCGGCGCACCGGCCCAGGCTGCGCCGGCCGAGCCCGCCGAACCCGTGCGGATCACGCCGGCCAAGCCGCCGGTGGCAGGCGAGGATGGCACGCCGCCGGTATTTACCGGTGCCTGGCCGGCACTGGCTGCCAGCCTGCCGCTCAAGGGCCTGGCCCAGCAGCTGGCTTACCAGAGTGAGCTCGTGCAGGTCGTGGGCCGTACCTTCCACCTGCGCGCCCCGGTAGCGCCCATTACCGAAGCCGGCGTCGTCGAACGCCTGCAGCAGACGCTGGCCGAACATCTCGGCACCGACGTGCGGGTACAGTGCGAGATCGGCGCGGTGGCCGATACCGCCGCTGCCGCGGATGCCCTGGCCCGCGCCGGGCGCCAGCGCGAAGCCGAGGCCACGATCCAGGGAGATCCCTTCGTGCAGGGCTTGTTGCGCGAGTTTGGCGGCACGATCCTGGAGGGGTCGATCCAGCCGCGCGCCGCCTGATCGACTCTTATTTTTGCGGGGCTGCCGGCACCCATGACGCACGGCGGCCCGTCACTTCCATCCAATCGCTAATCAGGAGCACTCCATGATGAAGGGCCAACTGGCCGGGCTGATGAAGCAAGCCCAGCAGATGCAGGAAAACATGAAGAAGATGCAGGATCAGCTCGCGCTGATCGAGGTCGAGGGCCAGTCCGGCGCCGGCCTGGTCAAGGTGACCATGACCTGCAAGAACGACGTCAAGCGCGTGTCCATCGACCCCAGCCTGCTGGCCGAGGGCGAGGACAAGGAATTGCTGGAAGACCTGGTCGCGGCTGCCTTCAACGACGCCGTGCGCAAGGCCGAGGCCACGTCGCAGGAGAAGATGGGTTCGATGACTTCCGGCCTGCCGCTGCCCCCGGGCTTCAAGCTGCCGTTCTGAGCCTGCCACGGAACTCGCGCATGATCCTCGAATCCGCAGTGCTGCCGGTGCGCCCGGGCCAGGAAGCCGCCTCCCCACCGTGCTGCATCACATGCCGGTGGTGAGCATGGCCGCCCCGGCGCTGGGAGGCGCAGCATGAAGGGCGCTCCCCCGAACTCGCTGCAGGCGCTGATCGAGGCGCTGCGGGTGCTGCCCGGCGTGGGCCCGAAATCGGCCCAGCGCATGGCTTACCACCTGCTGCAGCACGACCGCGAGGGCGCCCGCAAGCTGGGCGACGCCTTGCGCGGCGCCGCCGACGGCATCAAGCATTGCTCGCGCTGCAATACCTTCACCGAGCAGGAAATCTGCTCGACCTGCCTGGACGACCGGCGCGATGCCGCGCTGCTGTGCGTGGTGGAAACCCCGTCCGACCAGATCATGATCGAGCAGACGCTGACCTATCGCGGCAAGTATTTCGTGCTGATGGGCCGGCTCTCGCCGCTCGACGGCATCGGCCCGCGGGAGATCCACCTTGACCGGCTGCTGGCGCGCGCCACCGATCCCGCCATGGGCGGTCCGGTCTCCGAGGTGATCGTTGCCACCAATTTCACCAGCGAAGGCGAGGCCACCGCGCACTATGTCGGCGAGATGCTGAAAGCGCGCGGGATCAAGGTGTCGCGCCTGGCGCGCGGCGTACCGGTGGGCGGCGAGCTCGAATACGTCGATGCCGGCACCATTGCCCGCGCGGTGATGGACCGGCGCGCGCTCTAGCCGTGGCGGACCGCACCCGGCATCCGTCCGTGCGCCTGATAGCAACCGCATGAACCTCGCCCGTTTCGACCTCGTCACGCTCGGCCTGTTCGTCGCCGTGGCGCGCCAGGGCAGTATCTCCGCCGGCGCGCGCCAGTCCCACCTGGCGGTGGCCGCGGCCAGCAAGCGCATCTCGGATCTGGAGGCGGCGGTGGGCGCGCCGCTGTTCTTCCGCCACGCAGCCGGGGTGCAGCTGACCGAGGCCGGGCAGGCCTGCTTCCACCATGCGCTCACTATCCTGCAGGACGTCGAACGCATGGCCGGCGTGATGTCGGACTACGCCAGCGGCGTGCGCGGGCAGGTGCGCGTGTGCGCCAATACCTCGGCCATCACGCAGTTCCTGCCCGACGACCTGGCGACCTTCATGGCGCTGCATCCCACCATCCGCATCGAGCTGGAGGAGCAGAACAGCAGCGAGATCGTCGCCGCGCTGGTGGAGAACCGCGCCGACGTGGGCATTTTTGCCGACCGCACGCCCAGCGCCGGCCTGGTCACGGTCGAGTACCGGCAGGACGAACTGGTGCTGGTCACGCCGCCGGGCCATCCGCTCTCGGAGCGCGGGCCGGTGCGCTATGCGGACACCCTCGAATACGACTTCGTCAGCCTGCCGCAGGTCACCTCGCTGGCGGCCCGCCTGCTGGAGGAGAGCAGCCGGCTGGACCGGCCGTTCCGGCTGCGTATCCAGGTGCGCAGCTTCGACGCCATGTGCCGCATGGTGATGGCGGGGCTGGGCGTGGGCGTGCTGCCGCGCATCGCTGCCGAGCCGCATGTGCTGTCGATGGGCTTGTCGCTGGTGGGGCTGCAGGATGCCTGGGCGCGCCGCTCGCTGCTCATCGGCATGCGCGACCCGGCGGGCCTGACGGTGTCGGCGCGCTTGCTCATCACGCACCTCTGCGGCGACCGCGCGCCGTTCTGAACCTGAACCCTTCGGGGCTTTCGCGTTCCGAGAAGGCCCGCTTCTCCGAATGCCGATTCCGCCAGGCAAGCGGCTGGGGCACACTGCGTCAAAACATGGCGTAGCGCACCAGAACGGCCGCACGCCTGCCGTAATCGACATCGCACGGAGACACCCCCAATATGGCGCGACAGATCCTCGAAGGCATTCGGGTCCTGGAACTCGGGCAACTGATTGCCGGCCCCTTCGCCGCCAAGACCCTCGCCGATTTCGGCGCCCACGTCGTGAAGGTGGAGCCGCCCGGACAGGGCGATCCCTTGCGCAAATGGCGCATGCTCTACGAGGACACCTCGGTCTGGTGGGAGGCGCAATCGCGCAACAAGCAGTCGATCTGCATCGACCTGCGCAATCCCGAAGGCCAGGCCGTGGTGCGCAAGCTCGCCGCCGAGGCCGACGTGCTGATCGAGAACTTCCGTCCCGGCACCATGGAGAAGTGGGGCCTGGACTATGAAACGCTGCGTGCCGGGAACCCCGGCCTGATCATGGTGCGCGTGTCCGGCTACGGCCAGACCGGTCCCAGGAAGGACGAGCCGGGCTTCGCGGCGGTCGCCGAGGCCATGGGCGGCCTGCGCTATCTTACCGGCGAGCCGGGACGTGCCCCGGTGCGCGCGGGCCTGTCGCTGGGCGATACCATTGCCGGCCTGCATGGCGCGCTGGGTGTGCTGCTGGCGCTCTACGAGCGCGATGCGCGCGGCGGCGAAGGGCAGGTGATCGATGTCGCGCTGTACGAGTCACTGTTCAACCTGAGCGAGAGCCTGCTGCCGGAGTACTCGGCCTTCGGCGCGGTGCGCCAGCCGGCCGGCGGCGCCTTGCCCGGCATCGCGCCGTCCAACGCCTATCCGTGCGCCAGCGGTGAATACGTGCTGGTGGCCGCCAACGGCGATGCCATCTTCAAGCGGCTGATGCATGCCATCGGTCGCGCCGACCTCGCTGATGATCCGGCGCTCGCGCGCAACGACGGCCGCGTCAAGCGCGTCGAGGAGATCGACGCGGCGATCACGGCGTGGACGCGTACGCAAAGCGTGGAAGACGCGCTGGCGGTGCTCAAGCAGGCCGAAGTGCCATCCGGCCGCATCTATACCGTCAAGGACATCGCCGAGGATCCTCACTACCGCGCGCGCGGCGTGATCGAGAGCGTGACAGCCGCCAGCGGCCTGACGGTCGAGGTGCCCGGCATCATGCCGAAGCTCTCGGCAAGCCCTGGCGCCATTCACGATCGCGCCCCCACGCTGGGCGAGCATACCGACAGCGTATTGGAGGCAGCCGGCTTCGACGCCGCCACCATCGCCGAACTGCGCGCACGCGGGGTGGTCGCATGAGCGCCGCAGCTTCCGCCCATTCGCGTGGGCCCGCCCGCATCGAGATCAACGAAGTGGCGCCGCGCGACGGCCTGCAGATCGAACCCGTGGTGGTGCCCACGGACGCCAAGGTCGCCTTCCTGGACGCCTTGTCCGCTTGTGGCTTCGCCCGCATCGAGGCCACTTCCTTCACCTCGGCCAAGGCCATCCCCGCGCTGGCTGATGCCGAGGCCGTGATGCACCGCATGCAGCGCCCCGCGGGCGTGCGCTTTACCGTTCTGGTGCCCAACCTGCGCGGCCTGGAGCGCGCGCTGTCGTGCCGCCCGGACGAACTCAACCTGGTGATGTCCGCCAGCGAGACGCATAACCGGGCCAACCTGCGCATGACGCGCGCCCAGTCGCAGGTCCAGTTGCTGGCGATGATAGAGGCGGCGGGCGCGGCCGGCGTGCCGGTCAATGTGTCGCTATCGACGGTGTTCGGCTGCCCCTTCGAGGGCGAGGTCGATCCCGATGCCGTGATGGCGCTGGCCGAATCGTTCGCCAACGCCGGCGCGGCCGGCATCACGCTATGCGATACCACCGGCATGGCCTATCCGAACCAGGTCGCCGCGCTGTGCGAGCGCTTCCAGCAAAGCCTGCCGCAAGCCGGCCTGACCATCCACCTGCACAACACCCGCGGCATGGGCCTGGCGAACGCGCTGGCCGCATGGCAAACGGGCGTGACACGCTTCGACGCCGCCGCCGGCGGCCTGGGCGGCTGCCCGTACGCGCCCGGCGCAAGCGGCAATGTCAGCACCGAGGAGCTGGTGCATATGTTCGAGGCGATGGGCGTGGATACCGGCGTGGACCTGGGGCGACTGCTCGACGTGGTGGCCGGGCTGCCGGCGCTGATCCAGCGCGATACCGCCAGCCAGCTGCTGCGCGCGGGCCCGCGCCTGCGCACGCATCAGCCACCGGCCTGGCTGGCCGGGCATTTCGCCGGGCAGGACTGACGCCGCACGGCCTTACCGAATCCCGAAGAGCGCGTGCGCACCGCGCGGCGAGGGCCGGCGCGGGCGCCGTACAAGACCAAGACCAAGATCAACAAGCACCAAGCAGGAGACACGCCATGCCTCACATCCCGGCAATTGCCAGCGCACGTCCGCATTCCTCCCTGTCCGCAGCGGCTTCGCGCCGCAAGATGTTCGCCGTCGCCGCTGCTCTGGCCGCCGCCGGCCTGAGCGGTGCGCCGGCCTGGGCGCAGGACGGCGCCTATCCCACCCGGCCGGTCACGCTGGTGGTTTCCGCCGCCGCCGGCGGCACCACCGACCTGGCCGCGCGCATGATCGCCGAGCCGCTGTCCAAGGCTCTCGGCCAGCCGGTGGTAGTGGACAACCGGCCCGGTGGTTCCGGCGGCATTGCCGCGCAGACCGTGGCGCGCGCCAAGCCGGACGGCTACACGCTGATGGTGCAGTACTCCGGCTACCAGGTCATCACGCCGCTGCTGACCAAGACCGCGTGGGACCCGGTGAAGGACTTCACGCCCGTCGCCAACCTGCTGTCGGCGCCGCAGGTGCTGGTGGTGCGCCCGAGCCTGCCGGTCAAGACGCTCAAGGAACTGGTGGCCTATGCCAAGGCCAATCCCAACAAGCTCAACTACGCATCGTCGGGCAACGGTTCGCTGCAGCACGTCTCCACCGAGTTGCTGAACCAGATGGCCGGCATCCAGATCACCCATGTTCCCTACAAGGGCACCGGCCCTGCCATGACCGACCTGCTGGGCGGCTCGGTCGATCTCACCATCACCACGCCGCCGCCGTTGATGGGCCATATCCAGGGTGGCAAGCTGCGCCCGCTGGTGGTGACCAGCAAGCAGCGCCTGCCGAGCCTGAAGGACGTGCCGTCCGCGCCGGAAGCCGGCTACCCCGACCTCGATGTGTCTTCCTGGTTCGCCATGTACGCGCCCGCCGGCACGCCCAAGCCGATCATCGACAAGCTCGCCGGCGAGATCGAGCGCATCATGCAGACCGATGCCTTCCGCAAGAAGGCCGAGGAACTCGGCGCCGAGGCCAGGTTCATGGGGCCGCAGCAACTCGCCACGTATCAGCGCAACGAGCTGGCGCGCTGGGGCAAGGTCATCAAGTCGGCCGATATCCACGCCGAATGAGGCGCGCGGTTCGGCTCGGCCAGAAAGGCGGTCGAAAGGCGTGGCCTGTATCTTTCATGCCGGGGCGGGCTGGCGCGGGATAGGTGTTGGTCCCGATGCGGCCGCGCGAGGCATCGGCTAGCATCGCAACTTGCCGCTTCGCGGCACCACGGTGAACGTGGCACGGCGTTAGCGCGAGATCAGCGGTTGGCGGCCGGGTACAACAGGCAGGAGAGAGAACAAACAATGTATAACAAGAAATTCTGGAAGCAGGCGCTGATCGCGCTGGCGCTGTTCCTGGCGGGTTGGTTCACCTTCGGCGGCTACGCGCAGGCCCAGGGCAAGCCCGAGAAGACCAGGATCACCATCGCAGTGGGCGGCAAGAACCTGTTCTACTACCTGCCGCTGACCATCGCCGAGCGCCTCGGCTATTTCAAGGATGAAGGCCTCGACGTCGAGATCGTCGACTTCGCCGGCGGTGCGAAGGCACTGCAGGCCGTGGTGGGCGGCAGCGCCGACGTGGTCTCGGGCGCCTACGAGCACACCATCAACCTGCAGGCCAAGGGCCAGCAGTACCAGGAATTCGTGCTGCAGGGCCGTGCCCCGCAGATCGTGCTGATGGTCTCCAACAAGACCATGCCGGACTTCAAGTCGGTGGCCGACCTGAAGGGCAAGAAGATCGGCGTCACCGCGCCGGGCTCGTCCACCAACATGATGGCCAATTTCGTGCTGGCAAAGGCCGGGCTGAAGGCGTCGGACGTCTCCTTCATCGGTGTCGGCGCCAGCGCCGGCGCGGTGGCGGCCATGCGCTCGGGCCAGATCGATGCGATGGCCAACCTCGATCCGGTGGTGTCGATGCTGACGCAGAAGAACGAGGTGCGCATTGCCTCGGATACCCGCACGCTGAAGGACACGCAGGCCGTGTTCGGCGGCAATATGCCGTCGGGTTGCCTCTACGCTTCGGTCGCCTTTATCCAGCAGAACCCGAACACCACGCAGGCGCTCGCCAACGCCATGGTGCGCGCACTCAAATGGCTGCAGAAGGCAGGTCCGTCGGATATCGTCAAGACCGTTCCGGAGAGCTACCTGCTGGGTGACCGCGCGCTGTACCTGGCTGCCTGGGATAAGGTCAAGGAAGCGATCTCGCCGGATGGCAGCATGCCGGCCGACGGCCCCAAGACCGCGCTCCGCACGCTGCAACAGTTCGACCCGGACCTGAAGGGCAAGACCATCAAGCTGGAAAACACCTTCACCAACAGCTTCGTGCAGAAGGCCAACGCGAAGTACAAATAAGACATCGCCCGCGCCTCTGGTGCCGGCGGCCCGCTGCGTGCAGCGGGCCTTTGCATTGGAGTGCCGTTTCGCAGCCGCCTTTCCTCGCTGTTGCAATCTTCCAATCTTCCAATTGCGCGGCACGCGCTGTTTGCGCCGCAGCAGCGCAGCACGATTCAGCACCGTATCCGCCAAGAGCCTGCCATGAGCACTGCCGCACTCTCCCTCGATAACGTCACCTGCACCTTCGTCTCCCGTGAGGACCGCAGCCAACGCTATACCGCCGTCAAGGATGTCACCCTGGATATCCAGCCTGGCGAATTCGTCTCCGTGGTGGGACCGACCGGCTGCGGCAAGTCCACCTTGCTCAATGTGGGGGCGGGCTTGCTGCAGCCCTCGATCGGCGAGGTGCGCGTGTTCGGCGAGCCGCTGCGCGGCATCAACACCCGCGCCGGCTATATGTTCCAGGCCGAGGCCCTGATGCCGTGGCGCAGCGCGCTCGACAACGTGATCGCCGGGCTTGAGTTCCGCGGCAAGGCTCGTGCCGAAGCGGAGCAGGAGGGCGAGGCCTGGCTGCGCCGGGTTGGCCTGGGCGGCTTCGGCGACCGCTATCCGCACCAGCTCTCGGGCGGCATGCGCAAGCGCGTGAGCCTGGCCCAGACCCTGGTGCTTGATCCGGACATCATCCTGATGGACGAGCCGTTTTCCGCGCTCGACATCCAGACCCGCCAACTGATGGAAAACGAAGTGCTGGACCTGTGGGCGGCCAAGCGCAAGGCGGTGCTGTTCATTACCCACGACCTCGACGAGGCGATCGCCATGAGCGACCGGGTAGTGGTGCTGTCGGCCGGGCCGGGCACGCACCCGATCGGCGAATTCGCCATCGATCTGCCGCGTCCGCGCGATGTGGCCGAGATCCGCGATCACCCGCGCTTTATCGAGCTGCACGCGGCCATCTGGGACGTGCTGCGCGAAGAGGTCCTCAAGGGCTATGCCCAGCAGCGCAAGGTGGCGTGAGTTGACCGCTATCACTATCACTAACACTAACACTAACACTAACACTAACACCGCGAGCGCGCCGGACGCCACGATGGCCCGGCCCGTCTGCTTCCCATTCAATCCGGCCTGACTTAATTCGAATTCCGATTCCCATGGCTTTCCGTCCCGACTCCAATGGCATGCTGCGATTCTGGCAGTTGCTCGTCCTCGTGGTGATTCTCGGCGTCTGGCATATCGCCACGCGCTCGCAACAGGCTGCCTTCTTCTTCGGCGAGCCGCTGATGGTGGCCCAGCGCATCTGGAACTGGTTCGTGGTCGAGCGCGACATCTATATCCACCTCGGCGTAACCCTGATCGAGACGCTGCTGGCCTTCGGCATCGGCACGGCCGCCGGCCTTGGCGTTGGCCTGTGGCTGGCGCTCAGCCCGCTGACGTCCGCCATTCTCGATCCCTATATCAAGGCCATGAACTCGATGCCACGCGTGATCCTGGCACCGATCTTTGCCGTGTGGTTCGGGCTGGGCATCTGGTCCAAGGTGGCGCTGGCGGTGACGCTGGTGTTCTTTATCGTGTTCTTCAACGTCTACCAGGGCGTCAAGGAAGTCAGCCCGGTGGTGCTGGCCAATGTGCGCATGCTGGGCGCGAACCAGAAGCAGCTGCTGCGCCATGTCTACCTGCCGAGCGCGACCAGTTGGGTGTTCTCCTCGCTGCATACCTCGGTTGGCCTGGCCTTCGTGGGCGCGGTGGTGGGCGAGTACCTGGGCTCGGCGCGCGGCGTGGGCTACCTGATCCTGCAGGCCGAAGGCACCTTCGACATCAACACCGTGTTCGCCGGCATCGTGGTCCTGACCGCGGCGGCGCTGGTGCTGGACACGCTGGTCGGGGTCGTGGAGAAACGCTTGATGAAGTGGCAGCCGCGCAGCGGGGAGACCGAGCGGCTGTAAGACGGCAAGGCGAGGGCGCGCCGCCATGGCGTCGTGAGGATCGACCGAGCGAAAAAAAAGCGCCCGGTGCCGCGGCACCAGGCGCTTTTTTCCTTTTGCACTGCGCCGAAGGCGCGCGCGGTCAGGGCACGATGACGATCTTGCCGGTGACCTTGCGGGCTTCCATGTCTTTCAAGGCTTGCGGCGCCTGCTCCAGCGGATAGCGCGCGGAGATATGCGGGCGGATCTTGCCTTCTTTCATCCAGCCCAGCATCTGCGCCATATTGGCCTGGTTCGCCTTGGGTTCGCGCCTTGCGAAATCGCCCCAGAACACGCCCACCAGCGAGGCGCCCTTGAGCAGCGCCAGGTTCAGCGGCAGCTTGGGGATCTCGCCATTGGCGAAACCGACCACCAGGTAGCGGCCGCGCCAGCCGATCGAGCGGAACGCCGGCTCGGCGTAGATGCCGCCCACCGGATCGTAGATCACGTCGGGTCCGCGTCCGTCGGTCAGCGCCTTGACGCGCTCGCGCAGGTCTTCCGTGCTGTAGTTGATCAGCGCATCGGCACCGTGGTCCTTGCAGACCGCGAGTTTTTCGTCGGTGGAAGCCGCGGCGATCACGCGCGCGCCAATGGCCTTGCCGATTTCGATCGCTGCCAGGCCCACGCCGCCGGCGGCGCCGAGTACCAGCATGGTCTGGCCGGCCTTGAGTTCGCCGCGGTCGATCACCGCATGGTGGGAGGTACCGTAGGTGAGGGTGAACGCGGCGGCGGTCTCGAAATCGATGCCCGGCGGCATCGGCACCACCGCGCTGGCGGGGGCCTTGGCTTGCGAGGCAAAGGCGCCATTGCCCAGGTAGGCGATGACCTTGTCACCGGGTTTGACGTGCGTCACGCCTTCGCCCACCGCGTTGACCACGCCGGCCAGTTCCGAGCCGGGCGAGAACGGCAGTTGCGGCTTGGCCTGATATTTGTTCTGGATGATGAGGACGTCGGGGAAATTCACGCCGGCCGCTTTTACGTCGATGACCACTTCGCCCGCGCCGGGCACCAGGTCTGGCAGGGTTTCGAGAACCAGCGAATCGGGCGGGCCCCAGGCTTTGCAAAGTACGGCTTTCATCATGTCTCCGGTGATATGTTCGATGCCCGGCAGAGTATGGCGCAAATCCGTGCATGCGCGGTGCACGCGCGCTTCATGCCAGTTGCGCCAGGCCGGCCCGGGCTAGTGTAACGCAAAATAGCACGGTCGTTCTGTTACTCGCCGGGGGCATCCGCCGGGGGCCGCTTTGCGGCACGATTTGCCGTGCGGACAGGGCGCCCGCGGCAGCCTTGTCAGGTACAATCGCGCCCATGCATATCCTCCTCGCAAACGATGACGGTTACCTGGCGCCGGGGCTTGCCGCGCTGCATGCCGCGCTGGCGCCGCTGGCTCGCATCACGGTGATCGCGCCCGAGCAAAACCACAGCGGTGCTTCGAATTCGCTGACCTTGCAACGGCCATTGTCGATCTTCGAGGCGCGCGAGGGCGTGCAAAAAGGTTTCCGTTTCGTCAACGGCACGCCGACCGATTGCGTGCATATCGCGCTGACCGGCCTGCTCGACGAGAAACCCGACCTGGTGGTGTCCGGCATCAACCAGGGCCAGAACATGGGCGAGGACGTGCTGTATTCCGGCACCGTCGCTGCCGCCATCGAGGGCTTCCTGCTGGGCATTCCCTCGATCGCCTTTTCCCAGGTGGACAAGGGTTGGACCCACCTCGACGCGGCTGCCCGCGTGGCGCGCGACATTGTCGAGCGCTATATCGCAAGGCCCGCCGCCGAACCCATCCTGCTCAACGTCAATATTCCCAGCCTGCCGTTCGAACATATCAAAGGTTATCGCGCGACCCGGCTCGGCAAGCGCCATCCCTCGCAGCCGGTCATCACGCAGGTCAACCCGCGCGGCGATACCAACTACTGGATCGGTCCTGCCGGCGACGCACGCGATGCGAGCGAAGGCACGGATTTCCACGCCGCGGGCGAAGGCTTCGTGTCGTTGACTCCTTTGCAGCTGGACCTGACTCACCGCGGGCAGCTCGAGCAGATCAACCAGTGGCTCGCCTAAGCCCCTGGGCGCGCAGTATCTGGCCGTCATGAGTACCGTCCCGCGTCGCCCAAAATTTCCCCTGTCGCTGGACGCCGTGGTCGAGCGCAAGCCCGCGCCGGCGCGCATTGCCGGCATGCCCGCCGTCGGCGGCGCGCGCGGCGCTGCAATGGCCGCCAAGTCACGCGAGGCCAAGGCGCCTGCCGTGCCGACGCCGGCCGCCAGTGCCGTGCAGGCCCGCGCCAGTGCCTCCACGGCCGGCGGGGGCGGGATGGCGTCCGAGCGAGCGCGCGGCGCGCTGGCGGCGCGGCTGCGCGCTGCCGGTATCCGCGACGAGCGTGTACTCGACGCGATTGCCACCATCCCTCGCCACCTGTTCGTCGAACCCGGGCTGGCATCGCAAGCGTATGAAGACGCGGCGCTGCCGATCGGTCACCAGCAGACCATCTCCAAGCCGTCGGTGGTGGCACGCATGATCGAATTGTTGCGCGATGGCCTTGTCGCCGACGAGCCGCTGGAACGCGTGCTGGAGATCGGCACCGGCTGCGGCTACCAGGCGGCGGTGCTTAGCCTGGTAGCACGCGAAGTGTTCTCCATCGAGCGGATTCGTCCGCTGCACGAACAAGCCAAGGCGAACTTGCGGCCGCTGCGGGTGCCAAACCTGCGCCTGCATTATGGCGACGGCATGCTGGGCTTGCCGCAGGCGGCGCCGTTTTCGTCAATTATCCTGGCGGCGGCCGGCATGGAGGTGCCGCAGGCGTTGCTGGAGCAGCTTGCCGTTGGCGGGCGGCTGATCGCGCCTGTGGCGGTGGCCCCCGCCGCCGGCCCGGGGCAGACCGTCACACAGCAATTATTGTTGATCGAGCGGCGTAACCGGCATCGATTTCACCGAACCGCGCTTGAAGCTGTTTTCTTTGTGCCATTAAAATCGGGCACTATCTGAGTCGAACTATGCACAATATCGTGAATACGGAACGTCTTGCCCGCGCCGGGCAGCTTGCTACCGCCTCTTTGCTTCTGGTCCTGCTGGCGGCTTGCGCCTCCTCGCCCATGCCCGCGCCGGTGGTGGACCGCACTTCCGGCGCCGGCGTTGCCGGCGTCGTCCCGCTGGAACCTGCGCCGCCTGGATACTATCGCGTCAAGCGAGGCGATACGCTTTATCGAATCGCCCTCGAGAACGGCCAGTCCTACCGCGATGTCGCGGCCTGGAATTCGCTCGTGAATGCGAATCAGATCGAAGTGGGCCAATTGTTGCGCGTGGTGCCGCCGGGCGCCGACGTCAGCGCGGGCACCGGCGTGACCACCATGCCGGTGGCGCCTGGCGGCGTGCAGGCGCAGCCGATCGACCAGGCTCGCCCGGTGCCAGCCCCGATTCCGTCGACGGCCGCCGCAGGCGGGGCTTCGGCGCCGGCGGCGKCCGCGTCCGCCGCCGATAGCGCGATCAAGCTGGCCTGGCCGGTCATCGGCCAGTTGATCGGTCATTTCGACGAAAAAGGCAACAAGGGCATCGATATTGCCGGCAAGAAGGGCGATCCGGTGCAGGCGGCCGACGATGGTCGCGTGATTCACGTTGGCCCCTTGCGCGGCTACGGGAATCTTGTCATCATCAAACACAACGATACATATCTCACTGCATACGGCCACAATGACAAGGTGCTGGTGACGGAGCAGGCAACGGTCCGCAAGGGACAAAAGATTGCAGAGATGGGCAACAGTGACACCGATCGTGTGAAACTGCATTTCGAGGTACGCAAGAACGGGAAACCAGTCGATCCGATGCGGTATTTGCCGCCACAGTGAGGGTTCATGCCACGCCAGAAAACTGTCTCTGCCGGAAGCACCAGCCGGACCCGGCGTTCCAAGCAGCCGGAGTTGCAGCAGTCCGCTGGTGTGGCGCGAGCCGACGCCGATGCCGAGGCCTATGAACAGGACCCGGCAGCCGACATGGTGCCGCTGACCGATGAGCCCATCACCACCGGTACGGCGGTAGGATTGCGCGAGGCCGACCTGATGGTCGAGGAAGTCGAACGACAGGCCCGCGACGAGGACGAGGATGAGTCCGAGGACGAAGAGGAAGCCGAAAACGGTACCGAGGCAGCAGCGCCCGACCATGACGATTTCCGCACCGTGCTGCATACGGAACTGGCAGCCGATACCGTCCAGCATTACCTGAATCGCATCAGCATCAAGCCGCTGCTGTCGGCGCCCGAGGAGCTGCATTTCTCCACGCTGGCCAAGGGCGGGGATTTCTCCGCGCGCCAGGTCATGATCGAGCGCAACCTGCGGCTGGTGGTCAGCATTGCCAAGGGCTACCTCAATCGCGGCGTGCCGCTGCTCGATCTGATCGAGGAAGGCAATCTCGGCCTGATGCACGCGATCGAGAAATTCGATCCCTCGCGTGGCTTCCGTTTCTCGACCTACGCCACCTGGTGGATCCGCCAGAGCATCGAGCGCGCCATCATGAACCAGGCGCGTACCGTGCGCCTGCCGGTCCATGTCATCCGCGAACTCAACCAGGTGCTGCGCGCCAAGCGCCATCTGGAAAAGGGCGGCACCGACGGCCGCGATGCCAGCCTGGAAGACATTGCCCATCTGCTTGGCAAGACCCCCGACGAAGTGCAGGACGTGCTCGCGCTCAACGAGCACACCACCTCGCTAGACACGCCTTTCGATCTCGATCCGGGCTCCAGCCTGCTCGATTTCCTCTCGGACGAGCACAACGCCGCGCCCGACCAGGAAGTCGCGCACCGGGAGCTGGAAAACCTGATGAAACAGTGGCTGGCGCGCCTGTCGGAAAAACACCGCTACGTGGTGGAGCGCCGCTTCGGCCTCAACCATATCGAACCGGCCACGCTGGAAGAGCTTGCAGAGGAAATGGGGCTGACGCGCGAGCGCGTGCGCCAGATCCAGCAAGAGGCGCTGGTCAAGCTCAAACGCCATTTTGCTTCGCAAGGCGTACGCAAGGACGCAGTTCTATGACACCTGTGCTGGTCTTCGACATCGAGACGATTCCCGATGTCGATGGTTTGCGTCGTCTGCACGACCATCCCGATTCCATGAGCGACGCCGAAGTCGCCGAACATGCCTTCGCGGCCCGCCGCGAGAAAAACGGCAGCGATTTCCTGCCGCACTACCTGCAGCGCATCGCTGCCATTTCCTGCGTGCTGCGCCGTAACCAGCGCGACGGCAGTCCGGTTTTCCACGTTGGCTCGCTGGGCACGCTGGAAGACGGCGAGGCGGTGCTGATCCAGAAGTTCTATGACCTGGTGGCGCGCTATTCGCCCCAGATGGTGTCGTGGAACGGCGGCGGCTTCGATCTGCCCGTGCTGCACTACCGCGGCCTGGTCCACGGCATCGTGGCGCCGCGCTACTGGGAAATGGGCGAGGGCAGCGAGTCCGACAGCCGCGATTTCAAGTGGAACAACTACATCAGCCGCTACCACATGCGGCACCTGGACCTGATGGACCTGCTGGCGATGTACCAGCCGCGCGCCAGCGCGCCGCTCGATGACCTGGCCAAGCTGTGCGGCTTTCCCGGCAAGATGGGGATGGACGGCAGCAAGGTCTGGCAGGCCTACCAGGACGGCCAGCTGGACGCGATCCGCGATTACTGCGAGACCGACGTCGTCAACACCTACCTGATGTACTGCCGCTTCCAGCTGATGCGCGGCGGCCTGACGCCCAGGCAGTTCGATACCGAGATCGAATTCGTGCAGGAATCGCTGGCCGAGCTGCCGGGTGCCCAGTGGATGGAATACCTCCGGTCCTTCCGCATCAAGCCGGTGCACGCCGGCGCCGATGGCGACGAAGAACCGGAGATCTGACGGCGACAGCGCCCCACGTCCCCCTTATTCGTCCGCCAGCGACAGGTAGATCGGCTGGTGGTCCGAAGCCTGTGTTTCGGCGTCTACCTTGCAGCACAGCACGCGCGACAGCAGGTCCTCCGTGAGGAAGACGAAGTCGCATGCAAATGGTGCTTCCGGCCACTGATCCTTGTCGTGCAAGGCGCAGGTGGGCGCATGGGGCGTGCCGGGATGGGCGTGCATCCAGGCGTCGTGCCAGCCGATGATGCCGGTTTCGTGGGAATTGTCGTACGGCGCCAGCATGCGCAGATAGGCAATATCGTCCGGCACGCTGTTGAAGTCGCCGCACAATACGGCAGAAGCGGGACGTGCTTCCGGCGTGAACGGGCCGGGGCTGGCCTCACGCGGGCCGGGCTGGCTGGCGTGCTCGCAGGCTTCGCGGTGCCATGCGCGCAGGGCGTCGGTCTGGGCCGCGCGCTGATGCGTCGAGTAGTACTCGAGATGGGTACAGATCACGCGCAAGCGCTGATCGCCATCCAGCACGGTCGCCTCCAGCGCGACGCGCGGCATCGAGGGCACGGTCGAATCGGCGGGCCAGGGCAGGGCGTGGCGGAACACTTCGCACAGCGGCAGGCGGGTGGCGATCAGGTTGCCGAACTGGCGCGGCGAGCCGTCCGCGGTGAAACGGTCCACCGCTGGCGCATAGAGAATCCGGTAGCCGGGGAGCAGTGCCGCCAGTTCGGCCACCTGGTCGGGGCCAGGTCCGCCGGCGAGGTCGCCGTAGCCCCTTGTCACTTCCTGCAGGCAAAGCACATCGGCCTCCGCGATTGCATACAGGGTCCGGACCGTGCGAGCCAGGTCCACGCGCCCGTCGGCGCCACGACCCCACTGGATATTCCAGGAAATCAGTTCCATGTCGTCTCCCTGCTCGAATCCGTTGCGCGCAGCGCCACGCGCCTGCTGCGCCCATGTTGCGCCTATCTCGCGCGCTTGTCCCGTTGTCGTGACATCGAGGCCGCCGCGCGGCCGCTCACCGCAGCGTCTGGACTACAATCGCGCTTTTACAAAACAATACGTCAGGTCTCCCAGGTGTCCCAAGCCGTGACTCGTCCGCAAGCCCAATCTGCGCCAATATATGGCGCATACGATACTCATGCAACGCCCGTCTCCGCTCCGTCTGCGCCCACGGCGCAGCCCGTTGTGCAGATCCACAGCCTCGATATGGAGGCGCGGGGCGTTGGCCGGTTGGTCAACGAGGACGGCACCCCCGGCAAGGTGATTTTCGTCGAAGGCGCGCTGCCGGGCGAGACGGTCAGCTACCGCAGCTTCAAGCGCAAGGCAAGTTACGAGCAGGCGAATCTGGTCGAGATCAAGAAGTCTTCGTCGATGCGCGTGACGCCGGGTTGCCAGTACTTCGGCGTCTGTGGCGGTTGCTCGATGCAGCACCTGGATGTGCGCGCCCAGGTGGCCATCAAGCAACGCGTGCTGGAGGACGATCTGTGGCACCTGTCGAAGCTGCGTCCGGACGTGGTGTTCCGTCCCATCGCGGGCCCTGACTGGGGATATCGCTACCGGGCGCGCCTGAGCGTGCGGTACGTGGCCAAAAGGGGCACGGCGCTGGTCGGCTTCCATGAGCGGAAGAGCAGCTATGTGGCCGATATGACGCATTGCGAAGTGCTGCCGCCGCATGTTTCGGCCCTGCTGATGCCCCTGCGCGAGCTGATTACGGGTCTCTCGATCCGTGACCGCATGCCGCAGGTCGAACTGGCGGTGGGGCAGGATGTGACCGTACTGGTGCTGCGTATCCTGGCGTCGCTGACCGAGGCCGACGAGGCGCTGCTGCGCGCCTTCGCGGACCGGCACAACGTGCAGTTCTGGCTGCAGCCCAAGGGGCCGGACACGGTGGTGCCGTTCTACCCGCTTGACCGCGAGCTGGCCTATACGCTGCCGGAGTTCAATATCCGCATGCCGTTCAAGCCGACCGACTTTACACAGGTCAACCACCAGATCAACCGTGCGCTGATCGTCCGGGCCCTGCGCTTGCTGGATGCCCAGCCGGACGACCGGCTGCTCGACCTGTTCTGCGGTATCGGCAACTTCACGCTGCCGCTGGCCACGCGCGGGCGCTCGGTGACGGGGATCGAAGGCAGCGAGGTCCTGACCCGGCGGGCGCTGGCCAATGCGGCGGTCAACGGCCTGGACCACAAGACCGAATTCGCTTGCCGCAACCTGTTCGAGGTGGGCGCCGAGGATATCGCCGCGCTGGGACCTTTCGACCGCTGGCTGATCGATCCGCCCCGCGAAGGTGCGCTGGCGGTGAGCAAGGCGCTGGGCGAACTGGCCCGGGCGGGCAGCGCTGTGCTGCCCCAGCGCATCGTCTACGTGTCCTGCAACCCGGCCACGCTGGCGCGGGACGCCGGCCTGCTGGTGCACGAGGCCGGCTACCGCCTGTCCGGCGCGGGGGTGGTCAATATGTTCCCGCACACCTCGCACGTCGAGTCGATCGCCGTGTTCGACCGCGGCTGACGCCTGGCGCCAAAGAAAAAGGCCAGCGCGAGCGCTGGCCTTTTCAGTTCCGGAGCAGGGCGGCGAGGCCGCCTGCCTCAGTCGCGGCTGCCGCCGAAAATGCCCAGCAATGCCAGCAGGTTGGCGAAGACGTTGTACACGTCCAGGTAGATCGCCAGCGTTGCCGTGATGTAGTTGGTCTCGCCGCCATTCAGCACGCGCTGCACGTCGAAGAGGATATAGGCCGAGAAAATGCCGATGGCGATCACCGACACCGTGATCATCAGCGACGGCAACTGCAGCCAGATATTGGCGACGCTAGCCAGGATCAGCAGGATCACGCCGACGAACAGGAATTTGCTCAGCCCGGAGAAGTCGCGCTTGCTGACGGTGGCGATGGTGGCCATGGCGCCGAATACCGCCGCTGTGCCGCCAAAGGCATACATGATCAGTGCCGGACCGTTCGAGAACTGCAGGACAGAACCGATCAGGCGCGACAGCATCAGGCCCATGAAGAAAGTGAAGGCCAGCAGCAGGACGACGCCCATGCTGCTGTTCTTGGTCTTCTCGATGGCATAGAAGAAGCCGAATGCGATGCCCAGGAACAGGATCAGCGACAGGCCCGGGCTGCCCTTCATCAGGCTGAATCCGGTGGTGACGCCGATCCAGGCACCGAGCACGGTGGGGATCATCGAAATGGCGAGCAACCAGTAAGTGTTGCGCATGACCCGATTGCGCACCACAACGTCGCTCGTCGCGGTGCCGCTGCCGAAACTGTATGTGTTCAGCTTGTTATCCATGGTGACTCCTGTCTCAAAACGGTGAGGCGCCGGGGTAACCCGGCGGGCACAACGCAAATGTGGCACCGCCKGGAGGGAATTGCAAGAGGCGGGGAACTCATTCGCCACTTTTCCGGGAAATCCGCGCTGCCAGTGGTGGTTTGATCGCCCAAGGGCTTGTGCGTTCCCTGCACGTGACGGTCAGTTTAATATGATCTTTGTGCCACTTTATGACGCAAGCTCCATCAGTCCCTGCGTTCAGCGACGCGAGGCCATGCGCATTCTCGAAACCATAACTGTCTCGTGCTAGAATTGCACGTTTAATCCAGTTGTAACCCCTTCATTTTTCGGAGTATTTATGGCGATCGAACGCACCCTGTCGATTATCAAGCCGGATGCCGTGGCAAAGAATGTCATTGGCCAGATTTACGCTCGTTTCGAGGCCGCCGGCCTGAAGATCGTGGCTGCCAAGATGGTTCACCTGTCGCGCGGCGAAGCCGAGCAGTTCTATGCCGTGCACGCAGCCCGCCCGTTCTTCAAGGACCTGGTGGACTTCATGATTTCCGGCCCGGTCATCATCCAGGCCCTGGAAGGCGAGAACGCCATCGCCAAGCACCGCGACCTGATGGGCGCCACCGACCCGAAGAAGGCTGAACCCGGCACCATCCGCGCCGATTTCGCCGACAGCATCGACGCCAACGCCGTGCACGGCTCGGACGCAGCGGAAACCGCTGCCGTCGAAATTGCTTTCTTCTTCCCCGGCATGAACGTTTACAGCCGCTGATTGTCTGCTTAATTGCCCGGACTAGACTGATATTGAAGTCGATACTGCCGTCATGAAGACTCTCGTCAACCTGCTCGACCTGGATGCGGACGCGCTTACCGCCTATTGCGGCGAGCTCGGCGAGAAGCCGTTTCGTGCGCGGCAGTTGCAGCGCTGGATCCACCAGTTCGGCGCCAGCCGTTTCGATGCCATGTCGGATCTCGCCAAGTCGCTGCGCGAAAAGCTCGCCACGCGCGCCGAGATCCGCTCGCCTGCCGTCATCACCGACAACCTGTCGGCCGACGGCACGCGCAAGTGGCTGCTCGACGTAGGCGCCGGCGATGCGGTGGAGACGGTGTACATCCCCGAGGAGACGCGCGGCACGCTGTGCGTGTCTTCCCAGGCGGGGTGCGCCGTCAACTGCCGGTTCTGCTCCACCGGCAAGCAGGGCTTCTCGCGCAACTTGTCCACTGGCGAGATCATCGGCCAGTTATGGATGGCCGAGTTCGCCATGCGTGCCCAGCTGGGCCGTGGCCCCAAGGACGACCGCGTCATCTCCAATGTGGTGATGATGGGCATGGGCGAGCCGCTGCTCAACTACGACCAGGTAGTACCCGCCATGCGCCTGATGCTGGACGACCATGCCTACGGGCTGTCGCGCCGGCGCGTGACGCTGTCCACCTCCGGCGTGGTGCCGATGATGGACCGTTTGTCGAAGGATCTGCCCGTGGCGCTCGCGGTTTCGCTGCACGCGTCCAACGATCCGTTGCGCGACATGCTGGTGCCGCTCAACAAGAAGTACCCGCTGGCCGAACTGATGGCGGCCTGCCGCCGTTATCTCGAATTCGCCCCGCGCGATTTCATCACTTTCGAATACTGCATGCTGGATGGCGTCAACGACGGCGTCGAGCATGCCCGGGAACTGCTGAAGCTGGTGGCCGATGTGCCATGCAAGTTCAACCTGATCCCGTTCAATCCCTTCCCGGAGTCGGGCCTCAAGCGCTCGAACAACGAGCAGATCCGCCGCTTCGCCCAGGTCTTGATGGACGCCGGCATCGTCACCACCATCCGCAAGACGCGCGGCGACGATATCGATGCCGCCTGCGGCCAGCTGGCCGGCGAGGTCAAGGACCGCACCCGCCTGGCGCAGCGTGGCAAGTTCGGCAAGATCACGCCGATCGTGGCCGCTCCGAGCCAGCCGCAAGAGGCGCGCCCTGCATGACGCGTCTGATAGTCGCGGTCCTGATGGGGCTGGTGCTGCTGTCTGCCTGCCAGTTGCCGCCGCCGGCCGGGCCGGGTTTGCAGACGGCATCCGACCAGACCGACATTAACCGGCGCGCCACCATCCGCCTCCAGCTGGCAACCAGTTATCTGGAGGCCGGACAGTACACCGTCGCGCTGGACGAGGCGAAACAGGCCATCGCGATCGACCCGACCCTGGTCGATGCGTACCATATACGCGCGCTGGTCTATATGAATATGAATGAACGCGCGCTGGCCGAGGACAGCTTTCGCACCGCGCTGGCGATGCGCGCCGACGATGGCGACGTTCTGAACAACTATGGCTGGTTCCTGTGCATCAACGGGCGCTATGCCGAGGCCGTGCCGTACCTGGAGCGCGCGGTGTCCGCGCCGTCGGCGAACGGGCCGGGCAAGGCCCTGACCAGCCTCGGTGCCTGCCAGCTGCGCAATGGCAAGGACGAGGAGGCCGAGAAAAGCCTGTTTGGCGCGCTGCGATTCGATCGCAACAATGCGGTGGCGAATAACAACCTGGCGCTGCTGTACTACCGGCGCGGCGACTACCAGCAGGCCCAGCAGTATGTCGGGCGCGTCAACAACGGCAATTTCGTCAGCGCGCAATCCCTCTGGCTGGGTGCGCGCATTGCCCGCCGTCAGGGCGACGTGGCGGCGCAGAATGCCCTGGTGGCAAAGCTGCGCAGCCGTTTCCCCGACTCGCGTGAGTTGACCGCATACGAACAAGGAGCATGGGATGAGTGAGCACGAGCGCGCTGAAGGCCAGATCGCAGCGACGGGTCATGTGGGCGGCACCGCCGCCGACGCCGGACGCGAGGCGGTGGCGCGCGAGATAGGCGAACGCCTGGCGCAAGCGCGCCGGGACCAGCGTTTCTCGCTGGAAGATATCAGTGCGCGACTGAAGGTCGCCTCGCACAAGTTGGCCGCGATCGAGCAGGGCGACGTCGCGGCATTGCCGGACCTGACCTTTGCCAAGGGTGTGATGCGCGCCTACGCGCGCATGCTCCAGGTCGATATCGATACCTTGCTGGCTCGCTTTCACGCGCAGGCCGTGCCGGTGGTGGACATCGGCATGCGCCGGGAAGGCGGCTTGAACGAAAGCTTCGACGACCGCAAGCGCTTTGGCTCGAGCGGCTCCGGTGGACGCTGGATCTGGCTGGCCCTGGTGGTGGCCTTGATCGGCGGCGGGGTGTTGTTCGGCCTGGACCATTTCAAGCAGTGGCTTGAGACGCGCAAGGAAAACCTCACGGCGCCCCCGGCCGCGGAAGCCGCGGTGCAAGGCTCAGGGCCTGGTACCGTGACGGCCGCGCTGCCGCCGGTGATGGCGGCGTCCGACGCCCCCGCGCCGTCCGAGGCGCTGCCGGCCATCAGCCCGGCCGCGGTGGTGCCGGCAGCCCCGGCCCCTGCCGCGGTTGCTGCTTCGGCAGTGGCGCCAGTGCCCCAAGTGGCCCAAGTGGCGCCAGCTGCGGCAGCGCCAGCCGCGCCCGCGACGCCCGCTGCGACCCCTGTTTCCGGCGATCTGCGCATCCGTTTTGCTTCCGAGACCTGGTACGAGATCCGTGACCGTAGCGGCAAGGTTGTACTCGGTGGCACGGCACGTGCCGGCCAGGATCTGAGCGGCGGCGGCACACCGCCCTATAAAATCGTGATCGGCAACGTCAAAGGCGTCGAGTCGCTGACCCGCAACGGTGCGCCGGTCGACCTGAAGGCGGCGGATCGCAACAATGTGGCGCGCCTGACGCTGCCCTGAACGCTGTTTCTCCAATCATGCGTGTCTCTCGCATTGCAAGGTGGTAATGCCATGAATCAACAGGCTTGTATGCCGGTACTGCCCGGCCCGCTGCCCCGTCGCAAGACGCGCCAGGCGCGCGTGGTGTGGGGCGACAATGTGGTCACGATCGGTGGCGATGCCCCCGTGCGTGTGCAGTCGATGACGAATACCGACACGGTGGACGCCATCGGCACCGCGATCCAGGTCAAGGAACTGGCGCGCGCCGGTTCCGAGATCGTGCGCATCACGGTCAATACGCCGGAAGCCGCGGCGGCGGTGCCCGCGCTGCGCGAGCAGCTGGACCGCATGGGCGTGAACGTGCCGCTGGTGGGTGATTTCCACTACAACGGGCATAAGCTGCTGCATGATTTCCCCGACTGCGCCCAGGCGCTGTCGAAGTACCGCATCAACCCCGGCAACGTGGGGCAGGGCGCGAAGCGCGACACGCAGTTCGCGCAGATGATCGAGCTGGCCTGCCGCTATGACAAGCCGGTGCGCATCGGCGTGAACTGGGGCAGCCTGGACCAGTCGCTGCTGGCGCGCGTCATGGACGAGAACGCCCAGCGCGCCGAGCCGTGGCCGGCCCAGAACGTGATGGTCGAGGCGCTGATCACGTCCGCCATCGAGTCGGCCATGAAGGCCGAGGAAATCGGCCTGCCCGGCAACCAGATCATCCTGTCATGCAAGGTCTCGCAGGTGCAGGAACTGATCGCGGTGTACCGCGAGCTGACCAAGCGCTGCGACTACGCCTTGCACCTCGGGCTGACCGAGGCGGGCATGGGCAGCAAGGGCATCGTGGCCTCCACGGCGGCGCTGTCCGTGCTGCTGCAGGAGGGCATCGGAGACACCATCCGCATCTCGCTGACGCCGGAACCCGGTGCCGCGCGCGAGAAGGAAGTCTATGTGGGGCAGGAGATCCTGCAGACCATGGGCCTGCGCAATTTCACCCCGATGGTGATTGCATGCCCGGGCTGCGGCCGCACCACCAGCACCACCTTCCAGGAACTGGCGTCCAGCATCCAGAGCTACCTGCGCGAGCAGATGCCGACCTGGAAGACCGCCTACCCGGGCGTGGAAGAGATGGATGTCGCGGTGATGGGATGTATCGTGAACGGGCCGGGCGAAAGCAAGCATGCCAATATCGGCATCTCGCTGCCGGGCTCCGGCGAATCGCCGGCCGCGCCGGTGTTCGTCGACGGCGTCAAGGTCAAGACGCTGCGCGGCGATCGGATTGCCGAGGAATTCCAGGCGATCGTCGATGACTATGTGCGCACCCGTTACGGCAAGAACGCCGGGGGCGCAGGCAATGAGGCGGCAGCCTGAGCTTTCCAGGCCAGGCGCTGCAGGGAAAAGACAAGAGAAGATGAATCAACCCGTGAATACCGCGGCCGCCAGCGACGGCGCCAAGGCCGACAGCAAGATCAAGTTGCCCAAGGCACTGCAGGGCGTCAAGGGCATGAACGACATGCTGCCCGCCGACGCGCCGCTGTGGGAGCATTTCGAGAACGCCGCGCGCGCCATGCTGCGCGCCTACGGCTACCAGCAGATCCGCACGCCCATCGTCGAGCACACCCAGCTGTTCGTGCGCGGCATCGGCGAAGTCACCGACATCGTCGAGAAGGAGATGTATTCCTTCACCGACGCCCTCAACGGCGAGCAACTGACGCTGCGCCCCGAGGGCACGGCGGCCGCGGTGCGCGCCACGATCGAGCACAACCTGCTGTACGACGGTCCCAAGCGCCTGTGGTACACCGGCCCGATGTTCCGCCACGAGCGTCCCCAGCGCGGGCGCTATCGCCAGTTCCACCAGCTTGGCGCGGAGGCGCTCGGCTTTGCCGGTCCCGACGTGGATGCCGAGATCATCATGATGTGCCAGCGCCTGTGGGACGACCTCGGCCTGGTCGGGGTGCGGCTGGAGCTCAATTCGCTGGGCCAGGCGCATGAGCGGGCCGCGCATCGCGATGAACTGGTCAAGTACCTGGAAGGCTTCCAGGACATGCTTGACGAAGACGGCAAGCGCCGCCTGTACACCAACCCGCTGCGCGTGCTGGACACCAAGAATCCGGCGCTGCAGGAAATGGCTGGCAACGCGCCCAAGCTGATCGACTTCCTGGGCGAGGAATCGCTGGCTCACTTCGACGGCGTGCAGCGTCTGCTCAAGGCCAACAACATCCCGTTCAAGATCAATCCGCGCCTGGTGCGCGGGCTGGACTACTACAACCTGACCGTGTTCGAGTGGATCACCGACAAGCTCGGCGCGCAGGGGACCATCGCAGGCGGCGGCCGCTACGATCCGCTGATCGCGCAGATGGGCGGCAAGCCGGCGCCAGCATGCGGCTGGGCGATGGGCATCGAGCGCATCATCGAGCTGCTGCGCGAGGAAAAACTCGCGCCGCAGGCGCAGGGGTGCGATGTGTACCTCGTTCACCAGGGCGAAGCGGCGGGCCAGCAGGCCATGCTCGTCGCCGAGCGGCTGCGCGATGCCGGCCTCGACGCGCTGCTGCATGCCACGCCGGACGGCAAGAGCGGCAGCTTCAAATCGCAGATGAAGCGCGCCGACGGTAGCGGCGCGGCCTATGCCGTTATCATTGGCGACGACGAAGTGGCGGCGGGCACGGCTCAGGTCAAGGATCTGCGCCAGGGCGCCCAGGCCGAAGGCGGTGGCGCGCAGGTCACTGTAGCGGCCGAAGAACTGGTTGCCCACATCATCGACGCCATGGTCGGCGCCAGCGAATAAGCCAACCAGGCTGCAGAACCGGGGGCGCGCGCGGCGCGCTCCCTTACAACAAACACACGCGGGTGGATCCCTCGACATGGCTTACGATCTAGAAGAACAGGAACAGCTTGAAAGCCTCAAGGCCTGGTGGCGGCAGTACGGCAACACCGTGACCTGGGCCCTGATCGCCGGCTTGCTGGCCTTCGCTGCCTGGAGCGGCTGGAACTACTGGCAGCGCAAGCAGGCCGGCGAAGCCGCGCTGCTGTACGAGCAGGTCGTCAAGGCTGCCGAGAGCCGCGACGTCGAGCGGATCAAGCGAGCCGCCGGCGACCTGGAGCAGAAGTTCGGCAAGACCGCCTATGGCCCGATGACCGCGCTGGTGTCGGCCAAGGTGCTGTACGATGCAGGCGACCTGGCCGGCACGAAGACCCAGCTGCAGTGGGCGATCGACCATGGCGACGGCGATTATGCCCACCTCGCGCGCGTGCGCCTGGCCGGCGTGCTGCTCGACGAAAAGGCGTACGACCAGGGCCTGGCGCTGCTCAAGGACGAGCCGCCGGCACCGTTCGTGGCGCTGTATGCGGACAGCCGCGGCGATCTGCTGGCGGCCCAGGACAAGCGCGCGGAAGCACGCTCGGCCTACCAGAAGGCACTCGACAAGCTGAGCGCCAATGACGCCGCCATGCGCCAGATCATCCAGTTCAAGCTCGACGCGCTGGGCACCGCCTGAAGGCGGTCAATCCGGCTCGACGACAGGCCCGCGGGGATGCGCAGTCGCGCATGCCCGCACTCTTGCGCTTCAACCCCAATCAGGATCGGAACCTCATGAAGTCATTGTTTTCCGGCACGGCCCAGAACCAGCAACACGGCAATTTCGTCCGCGCCCTGGTGGTGGCCGCCGCTTGTGCGGCCAGCGTCGCCAGCCTTGGCGGCTGCTCGCTGTTCAGCAAGAGTGACAAGCGTACGCCGGTCGAACTCAAGCCGATCACCCAGACGCTGTCGGTCCGCCAGGCCTGGAAGGCCAGCGTCGGCAAGGGCGGCCCCTACTCGCTGCAACCCACCGTCTCCGGTAGCACCGTCTATGCGTCCTCCAACGGTGGCAAGGTGGTGGCGCTCGACGGCGTCACCGGGAGGACCCTGTGGGAGGCCAGGACCGACATCGACCTGACCACCGGCCCGGGCAGCGACGGCGACGTCACTGCAGTGGCGGGCGAGAAGGGTGCGGTGTTCGCCTTTGACGCCAGCGGCAAGCAGATCTGGAAGAAGCAGGTCAATGGCGAGGTCCTCTCCGCGCCGCTGGTCGGCAACGGCCTGGTGGTGGTGCGCACGACCGACACCCGCGTGCTGGGCCTGGATGCGCAGACCGGCGAGCGCCGCTGGATCTACCAGCGCTCGCAGACCGCGCTCAACCTGCGCGCGTCGATGGGCATGGTGTTTGCCGGCGACGGCATCGTGATGGGCTTCCCCGGCGGCAAGCTGGGCGTCCTTGCTCCCGGCAATGGCGTGCTGCGCTGGGAGAGCACGGTCTCCTATCCGAAGGGCGTGTCCGAGATCGAGCGGCTCAACGACGTGACGGGCCAGCCCATGGTCAACGGCCGCCAGGTTTGCGCCACCACGTTCCAGGGCCGGATCGCCTGCCTCGAACTGAGCAATGGCCAGCCGCAATGGGGCAAGGATTTCTCGTCGCCGACCGGTCCCGCGCAGGATGACGGCTCGCTGTACGCCAGCGACGAACGCTCGGTGGTCCATGCCTTCGACCGCCAGAACGGCACCGAACGCTGGAAGAACGATCAGTTGCTGTACCGCCGTCTCGGCACGCCGCTTGCGGTGGGTCGTTCGGTGGTGGCGGGCGACTACGAAGGCTATGTACACTTCATCTCGCGCGAGGACGGCCGGTTCGTGGCACGCCTGAAGACCGATGGCAGCGAGATTACCGCTGCGCCGGTGGTGGCGGGCGCATCCCTGGTGGTGCAGACGCGCGACGGCAACCTCTACGGCTTCGTGCCGGACTGAGGCGTCAACATCATGGCGACTGTCCGTGCACCTGTCGGCATGGGCAGCGCCAATCCGGTAGCATGGCCCTCCTGGCCGTGCAGGTGAAAGAGGTCGGGTTGCAAAGCGAACCCGGCTGCCCGACAGGAAAAGTGGCCAGGCGCGCGACGCCCGGCCGTCGGACCCATATCACTCCGGAGTTCCTGGGGGGCGGCATCTGCCGGCCCCCATTTCCGTTTATTGCATGAAACCAGTTATCGCTCTGGTCGGCCGCCCCAATGTGGGCAAGTCGACGCTATTCAACCGCATGACCCGCTCGCGCGACGCGCTTGTCGCCGATCTGCCCGGGCTCACGCGCGATCGCCACTATGGCGAAGGCCGCATCGGTGAACGTCCGTTCATCTGCATCGACACCGGCGGCTTCGAGCCTGTGGCCAAGGACGGCATTGTCGCCGAGATGGCCAAGCAGACCCGCCAGGCCGTGGTCGAGGCCGACGTGGTGATCTTCCTCGTCGACGGCCGCCTCGGGCTGGCGCCCCAGGACCGGGTGATCGCCGATTACCTGCGCAAGACCGGGCGCCGCGTCATGCTGGCCGTGAACAAGGCCGAGGGCATGAAGTACACCACCGTGGTGTCCGAGTTCTACGAGCTGGGCATGGGCGATCCCTATGCCATCTCGTCTACCCACGGCGATGGCGTGGGCGAACTCGTCGACGAGGCGCTCGAGCTGGCCGTGAAGGAGCGGCCCGAGCTCGCCGAGGAAGACGATGGTGTCCAGCGCGGCGTCAAGATCGCCATCGTGGGCCGGCCCAACGTGGGCAAGTCCACGATGGTCAATACGCTGATCGGCGAAGAGCGCGTGATCGCGTTCGACATGCCCRGCACCACGCGGGACGCCATCTATGTGGAGTTCGAGCGCGGCGGCAAGCCCTACACGCTGATCGATACGGCCGGCCTGCGCAAGCGTGGCAAGGTGTTCGAGGCGATCGAGAAGTTCTCGGTGGTCAAGACGCTGCAGTCGATCGCCGATGCGAACGTGGTGGTGCTGTTGCTTGACGCGCAGCAGGACGTGTCGGAGCAGGATGCCCACATCGCGGGCTTTATCGTCGAATCCGGCCGCGCGCTGGTGGTGGGCGTCAACAAGTGGGATGGCCTCGACGGGCACAGCCGCGACCGCATCAAGCACGATCTGGAACGCAAGCTGCAGTTCCTCGACTTCGCCAACTTCCATTTCGTATCGGCGAAGGAGCGCAGCGGCATCAGCGCATTGTTGCGCTCGGTGGATGACGCTTACGCCGCGGCCATGGTCAAGCTGCCCACGCCGCAGCTCACGCGGATCCTGCAGGAAGCGGTCGAGTTCCAGCAGCCGCGGCGTGTCGGCGCGACCCGGCCCAAGCTGCGCTACGCGCACCAGGGCGGTTCCAACCCGCCCATCATCATCGTGCACGGCAACTCGCTTTCCGGCATTGCAGATACCTATCGGCGTTACCTCGAGAACCGCTTCCGCTCGGCTTTCAAATTGAAGGGCACGCCGCTTCGCATCGAATTTCGTACGAACAAAAACCCGTATGCGGACTCGAAGGATTGAGTCGGGCAGCGGAGCCAGTGCGGGCAAGTTTTCGTTTGCGTTCGTTTGGAACTGAGGCTAAATTCACGGTAGCAGGGGGTTCCCTGCGAGGCGATGCTGGCTTGGTACCGTTTTGAACTTTTTTGGCGCGGTTTTGCGCCGTTTGACTTGAATCGGGGATTATCGTCCCCATCATCCATCACTAAATCTATAAATTTGGAGTGTGCCATGAGCAACAAAGGGCAATTGCTACAAGACCCGTTCCTGAACGCGCTGCGCAAAGAGCACGTACCGGTATCCATCTACCTCGTCAATGGCATCAAGCTGCAAGGCAATATCGAGTCGTTCGACCAGTACGTCGTCCTGTTGCGCAATACCGTGACGCAGATGGTCTACAAGCATGCGATTTCCACCGTCGTACCGGCCCGCGCCGTGAATTTCCGCGTGGACGAAACGGCAGAGGGCTGATCTTTCGCGGAGTGTTCCGCAGTTTTCCGGCGGGCCGGTCGTACCACGACACGGCCGCCAGTAGCAGGTGTCGCACCGGGGCCAGATGCGCTGGCGCGACACCAGACGACGCCGGCCATCCTGGCCGCACAAAGGCCAGGCGCAGGGACATGCTTCACCCTGGTGCGTGCCACCGCGGATAGCGTCCCGCTTCGAACGTCTCTCCGGTCCACGGCGCTTGCCTCGCGGCACCCGCTACTGCCTCACAGCCGGTTCCAACCCGTTTCCTTTCTCGCGTTTCGCGATCCTCCCGTTTGCAATCCAGAGCTACCTCCAATTCCGAATCCTCCCGTGCCATCCTCGTCGGCGTCGATTTCGGTAAGCATGATTTCCAGGAAAGCCTGAGCGAGTTGGCGTTGCTGACGTCGACCGCGGGCTCCACGCCGGTGCATACGCTGACCGGACGCCGGTCGCGTCCGGACCCGGCGCTGTTCATCGGTTCCGGCAAGGCGGAGGAGCTGAAGGAAGCCGCCGATGCGCTCGACGCCGACGTGGTGGTGTTCAACCACACGCTCAGCCCTGCCCAGCAGCGCAATCTCGAGCGTTTCCTGCAGCGGCACGTGATCGACCGTACTGGCCTGATCCTGGATATCTTCGGCCAGCGGGCACAGAGCCACGTCGGCAAGGTGCAGGTCGAGCTTGCCCAGGTCCAGTACCAGGCTTCGCGGCTGGTCCGCGCCTGGAGCCACCTGGAGCGGCAGAAGGGCGGTATCGGCATGCGCGGCGGCCCCGGCGAGCGCCAGCTCGAGCTCGATCGCCGCTTGCTGGACGAACGCGCCAAGCGGCTGAAGGCGGACCTGGCGCGGCTGCAGCGCCAGCACAGCACGCAGCGCCGGGCGCGCGCGCGCAACGACACCCTGAGCATCTCGCTGGTGGGCTATACCAACGCCGGCAAGTCGACGCTGTTCAATGCCCTGACCAAGGCGCGCGCCTACGCCGCCGACCAGTTGTTCGCCACGCTGGACACCACCTCGCGCCGGTTGTACCTGGACGGCGTGGGCAATGTGGTGTTGTCGGATACCGTCGGTTTTATCCGCGATCTGCCTACCCAGCTGGTGGCTGCCTTCCGGGCCACGCTGGAGGAGACCGTGCATGCGGACCTGCTGCTGCATGTGGTCGACGCCTCCAGCCCCGTGCGCCACGAGCAGATCGAGCAGGTCAACCGCGTGCTGGCCGAAATCAATGCCGACGACATCCCCCAGATCGTGGTGATGAACAAGATCGACGCGGCACCCGAACTGCTGGAGCAGGGGCCCCGGATCGAGCGCAACGAGGAGGGCGTGCCCACGCGCGTGTTCGTCAGCGCGCGCGACGGTATCGGCCTGGACGGCTTGCGCGAGGCCCTGGTGGAGGTGGCTACCTGGCTGGCCGAGCGCCCGCCCGAGCGCCCGCCGCTGGACCCGCGCCTTGCCGATGCGGTGGCTTATCATGACGACGAGCAGCAGGACGAGCACTACGACGAGCACTACGACGATCGCGATGGCGAAGACACCGGGACGGATCCGGAAGAACCCGACACGCAGTGAGCCGGTTCGACGGAAATCGCCGCCGGATTGCCCCAAACAGGCAAATGTGGCGTCGATGACTGTTAGAATCCCCCTGTTCCAACTATCCCGGACCCGTGCACTTCATGCCCCAGTTTCCCCGGAATTCTGAATCGAGCCATGCCTTTGGCAGCCGCGCAGGCGGTCGCAACGGCGGCCATGCGCCGTCACGCACGGCCTGGCAGCGTTTGCGCGCGATCCTGTCGTTGAACGATCCACGTTGGGGTCGGGGCGGCCCGGATGACGAAGACAAGGACAAGGACAAGGATAGCCGCGACAACAATCGCCAGCACCAGCGTCCCCCGCAGGAGGGTCCGCCCGACCTCGACGAGCTTTGGCGCGATTTCAACCGCCGCCTGAACGGCCTGCTCGGCCGCAAGGAAAACGGCAGTGGCGGCAACCAGGGCTTTGGCGGTGGTGCGCGCACGCCGGGCAAGGGCTCGGGCATCGGCGCCGGCGTGGTGGTGATCGCCGCGATCGGCATCTGGCTGGCCAGCGGCTTCTTCATGGTGCAGGAAGGCCAGACCGCCGTCATTCTCCAGTTCGGCAAGTTCAAGTACAGCGCCGGTCCGGGTATCAACTGGCGCCTGCCGTACCCGATCCAGTCCGCCGAGATCGTCAACCTGTCGGGCGTGCGTTCGGTGGAAGTGGGCCGTTCCACTTCAATCAAGGACAGCAACCTGAAGGACGCGTCCATGCTGACGCAGG
Source organism: Cupriavidus sp. 01T418 (assembly GCF_056398885.1). Taxonomy (NCBI): domain Bacteria; kingdom Pseudomonadati; phylum Pseudomonadota; class Betaproteobacteria; order Burkholderiales; family Burkholderiaceae; genus Cupriavidus; species Cupriavidus sp. 01T418. The sequence goes on along the minus strand of NZ_JBFTQG010000060.1, from coordinate 708 downwards.
ACGAGAACATCATCGACGTCCGCTTCACGGTGCAGTACGACATCCAGGACGCAAGCGAATTCCTGTTCTACAACAAGACCGACCGCGGTGGCGATGAAGAACTGGTGACCCAGGCCGCCGAGACCTCGGTGCGCGAGATCGTCGGCCGCAACAAGATGGATGCGGTGCTCTACGAGAACCGCGAGCAGATCGCGCAGAACCTGGCCAAGTCCATCCAGTCGATCCTGAGCGCCTACAAGACCGGCATCCGCGTGATTTCCGTCAACGTGCAGAGCGTGCAGCCGCCCGAGCAGGTGCAGGCCGCCTTCGACGATGTCAACAAGGCCAGCCAGGACAGGGAGCGTGCCATCAGCGAAGGCCAGGCCTACGCCAATGATGTGATTCCGCGCGCCAAGGGTACCTCGGCGCGCCTGAATGAAGAAGCCGAAGCCTACAAGGCGCGGGTGACCGCCCAGGCCGAAGGCGATGCCTCGCGCTTCCGCCAGGTCCAGGCCGAGTACGCCAAGGCCCCGCAGGTGACGCGTGACCGCATCTACATCGAGACCATGCAGCAGATCTATACCAATTCGACCAAGGTGCTGGTGGATTCGCGCCAGGGCAACAATCTCCTCTACCTGCCATTGGACAAGCTGATGGCGCAGTCGCAGGGCGGCACGCCGGCGGCCGGCGCCGCGCCGGCGCCCGCGGCCGGCGGCAGCGCGCCTGCCG
>NZ_JBFTQG010000059.1:0-32702 GCF_056398885.1 Cupriavidus sp. 01T418 | reverse complement strand
CGTGTACACCGTCTGCCGTGCCACGCCCACCGCAGCCGCAACCTCCGCGACCGGCTTGTTTGCTAACAGCATCCGTCCAGCGCGAACCCGATTCCTGGTCGCKTCGTCCATCTTCCCAGCCATGCAATCGACTCCCGATCAACGCTTTGATCAGATAACGCGTCAGACTCGAATCGGTTGTCATGATTTATACAAGTCTCAATAGCAGCTCGACTCGCGTCTGGAGAAGGTAGTGTGCACCGTTAATAGACCACCGCATTTGCTGTCGTTTGGACAGGCGACGGTTGATCAGATGATTCATCACCGATTCAGCCGGAGCGGTGGAGATCCGCCTTCCCGCCCGCCTTGCGCGCGCATAGTCAACAAGGATGGTCGCGTTATGCTGGAGAAACACGAGGAGTCGATTGGCAGCACCGAAGGTAGTCGCTGCGGTAGGGCCATAGAAGCTTTCACGCTTCAACGCTTCCTCCTTCATGGAAGCGGCCAACATCCTGGTCAACTCTATACCCATTGCCGCTCGGCCTCTCCACAGAGCCTCTCGTATCTTGCGCCAAACCTTTTCGCAACGTGAAAAGACTTCTGGGCGCGGTAGAAAGTAGTGGCATGAGAATAGCGATGATCGTATCGCGTGAAGCTTCATCGCAAGGTGGAACCAGTCAAGCATTGGTGACGCTACTCGAGGCGCGACTTGGGTCACCAGGCTTCGCATCCCGCTTGCACCGTCATTAACGACGTCCACGAACGTCGACGGAGACCAACCGCACTGCTTCAAGGCTGCGCTCACTAATACACGCGCTAAGGTTCTGCGAGGAATTGCGCATGCGAATCGCCTTGCCATCCTACCCTCTCGTTCGATGCGGCCTGCGATCACCTCAATCTTCGAGTTCTCCGCGTACGGATAGGCCGTAAGCACAGTGCTGTCAATGGCAATCGACAGTGATTTCACGGGTTCCTCGCACAGAGGGCTCGAACCCCATCCCACCGCAAACTGTCGGTCTTCAATGTACTCACCGATCTTGATCGCCTCGCGTCGGACTCGCATGTGAGAAAGGCAAGAGACCGACGTTATCGCAGAAACGACAGCCGCCGAAGGTGCCCGCGTTGCGGAACTTATCGCCGCATCAAAGATTGGCGCCCGCGCACGTTCGATACTGCGCTGGGCACAATTCAAGTTCGCGTTCCGCGGGTGGTGGCTTGCATGTGCCTCCCTGAGCCGCTTGATGAGAACGGCGATGTAGAAGACTACAGGGAAACGCTGTGCCCGATCGAACGACTTCTTCCCCCGCGCACTACCCCAGAGCTGGCCTACCTTTGTGCTCGTCATGGAGCAACGGTCTTGGCTCTGTCGTAGGCGTAGATCTGCTGCTGTGCCACAGCCTGTTGGAGTGCGAGAGCCAGCTGCCGCAATTCCCCCAGCGAAAGACCGAAGTCCGCAGGCTCCACGTAACACGTTGGTCGCTCTACTGTCCCGAGGTGGATAGTCTCGACGCTCCCATCATCGGCGTGGGATTGTAGGCAAAGAGTCCAGCGTAGTGACATGGCAGCCCCCCGATACTCGCCCAGGAAACATCATCACCTTACTCGCAATGTGGCGCCCTCCCCCAGCTTCTTTCCACTCCCCTCGGGATTAGCAACGCCGCTTGACTGTGACAACCCAACCGTCTCCGGCCTTAGGGTTTCTACCAACTCGCGCACATCATTTACTTCGCTACAATTTGGTCAGACCATCATGGTCCTACCAACATGGTCTGACCAATTTATATTGTCCGGCGCATGCGCCAAGGTACGGACCGCTTTGTCGAGTCATGTCGACGGTTCTGGCTAGCGGGCGGCAGCGTCGGCTTAAATGAAGAATGGAGGGACAGATGATCCAGAAGACCCCGGTGCTGATCGTGGGAGGTGGACCAGTCGGCCTGGCATTGGCGGGCGATCTCGGATGGCGTGGTGTCAAGTGCACCCTGATCGAAAGGAGCAACGGAATCGTTCCTCAGCCTCGCATGGACATGGTCGGCATCAGAACCATGGAGTTCTGCCGGCGTTGGCGCATCGCCGAGGCGGTGGAGCAGGCCGGCTACAACCGGGACTACCCGCAGGACTGTGCCTGGGTGACCGACTTGAATGGATATGAGTTCGGCAGGGAGACGTTCCCCGCGCCAAGAAACGAAACGTGTCCGCCGCAAAGCCCGCAAAAGCGTGAGCGCTGCCCGCAGAACTTCTTCGATCCGGTGCTGCAGCGCTTTGCCGCCAGCACGGGGGCCGCGGCGTTGGTGTACGAGACGGAGCTGGAAACACTGGAAGACCGTGGCGACCACGTCATCGTGACGGTCAAGGATGGGAAAACCGGAGCACGCCACCAGATCGAAGCGCAGTACCTGGTGGGCTGCGACGGCGGTGCCAGCGCAGTGCGCCAGGCACTCGACATCAGCATGTCGGGCGATGCCGTGCTGACTTACACGACCAACGTCATCTTCCGCTGCGACGGGCTCGAGCGGCTCCACACCAAGCAGCCCGGCTACCGCTATATCTTCATCGGACCAGAGGGCACCTGGGCGACGCTGGTGGCCATCAACGGCCGTGACCAATGGCGATTCTCACTGGTAGGCAACGCCGAAAAGCGCACGCTCGGCGAGGATGAGATCCGCCGCGCCATCGTTCGAGCCGTGGGACGGGAGTTCGACTTCGAGATCCTGTCGGTGCTGCCCTGGGTCAGGCGACAACTGGTGGCCGACCTCTACCGCAAGGGACGGGTTTTCATCGCCGGCGACGCTGCGCACCTGACCTCCCCGACAGGCGGCTTCGGTATGAACACGGGCATCCTCGATGTGGTCAACCTGAGCTGGAAGCTGGCTGGCACGCTGCAGGGCTGGGGCGGCCCCCTTCTGCTCGATTCCTACGAGGATGAGCAGCGGCCCGTCGCCGTGCGCAACGTCACGGAAGCCGGAGAGAATCTCCGGCGGATGCTGTCGCCGCGGGTGGTCAAACCCGAAGCGGCCATCTTCGACAGCGACAACGTGCATATCGATGCAGCACGCCGTGAGTACGGTGCGCGTTATACGGAGATGATGAAGCGCGAATGGTTCTCCATCGGCATCCATCTCGGTTATGTCTACGAGGATTCACCGATCGTCGTTCCCGATGGCACGCCCGCCCCACCCAACGAGGTGGCACGGTACACGCAGAGCGCGAGGCCGGGATCGCGCGCGCCCCACGTGTGGCTCTCTGAAGGAAAGTCCACATTGGACCTTTTTGGCAAGCATTACGTACTGCTGCGCTTTGGCGATCATCCTCCCGAGGTGGATGCCATCACACAGGCGGCTGCGCAGGTCGGTCTGCCGCTGGAGGTGGCCGATATAGCGCATGCTGAAGCCCAGGCCATCTATGGACGCCGCCTCGTGCTGGTACGACCGGACGGCTCGGTGGCATGGCGTGGCGACACTGTCCCCGCAGATGCCCGCCGCATCGTCGATGTCGTGCGAGGCATGGGTGCCGCCGGCAGTCCTGTTCCGCGCCGCGCTTACCAACTGGCGGAGGTCTGATATGTCAGACGAGCTCATCGGCCAGGACGCGGATCGCAGACGTGCCCTGAAGCAGGACCTGGCAAAGTACCACTGCCGAGTGCACCAGCCAGACGATCCCCCATTGTTCACGCGCCGCCCGCGGCCTGCGACCCAGTCCGTGCATTGGCGCTGGGAGGATCTGTCCCCCTTGCTGGAACGTATCGGACAGGAGGTCGATCTGACCGCAGGTGGGCCGCGCCGGACACTGCGCCTGCACAATCCCGGCCTGCCGCGCGGCACCACCAATACGTTCTGGGCGTCGATCCAGGTCATCCTGCCCGGCGAAGTCGCCACCGCGCACCGCCACACTGCCAACGCCCTGCGATTCATCATGCAAGGCGAGGGAGCATGGACGACGGTGGATGGCGAGTGCTATCCGATGCGCACGGGCGATCTCGTGCTGACGCCATCGTGGGCCTGGCACGATCACGTGCATCGGGGCGACCAGCCGATGATCTGGCTTGACGTCCTTGACATCTCGCTGATGCAAGCGCTGGAGGCCACGTTCTTCGAACCCTACACGGATGGCCTGCAGCCGGTGGACACGGTGCCGGATCGGACCTGGCGCCAGTTCGGCAGCGGCTTGATGATGCCTCCCGGCGCGCAGCCTCGGGCCGGYGGCGCTAACCCACTGCTGGCCTACCCTTTCGAAATGGCCGAGAAGGCTATCGCTGCCTCCGCGGGCATGCCGGGTGATGCGTATGACGATGTTGCGCTCGAGTATCGCAATCCGCTGGGCGGCGGCCCTGCCATGCCAACGCTCGCCATGCGGATGCAGCTGCTGCGGTCCGGCTTTGTGGGGCGGAAGCGGCGCCACACCGGCAGCAAGCTCTACTACGTCATGCGCGGCGAAGGGGTGACTAGCGTCGGGGACCAGCGCTTCGCGTGGTGCGCCGGCGACCTCTTCACGGTTGCGCCATGGGATTGGCACGCACATGAGAACACCGGCGGGCAAGACGCCCTGCTGTGGCAGGTCGACGATCTGCCGGTACTGAAATCACTGGGTTACTTTAGAGAGGAACTGGCATGAAGATCGGGTCGTTCGACGATTACCGGATTGGTCTGGTGGAAGGAGACCAACTGTACGATGTCACCGCGGTGGTGCCTTCCGGTATCGACGCTTTTCCGCAGCAGCGATTGAACTGGCTCATCTCCAACTGGGACAGTGTTCAGGAGGAACTCAAGCGATGCCGCGCGGCAAGCCTCCCTCGACGCCTGGATATGGTGCGCCTGCTTCCCGCCACGCCCTGCCCGCCGCATGTATTTGCCGCGCCGGCAAACTACCGCAAGCACATCGGCGAGCTGGGGGACCGCGTCGTCACCAAGGGCGGCCGTAGCGCCAGGGAACAAGGCTTCTTCTTGAAGGCACCCGGCTCCCTGGTTGGGGCCGGCGGTACGATTTTCCTGCCCAAGGGTTCCACCCGGCGCTTCGATCACGAATCCGAGCTGGCGGTCATCATTGGGAAAGCGGGTCGTGATGTTCCGCGCGAACACGCCATGGAATACGTGTTCGGCTATGCCTGCCTGATCGACGCCACCATGCGTATCGAACCCGGCGTCGCGGAAGAAGAGCGCTCGATGCGCAAATCCTTCGAGGGTTTCACCCCGCTGGGGCCATGGATCGTCACGGCCGACGAGGTCGGCGATCCGCACGGGTTGAGCAACCAGCTATGGGTCAATGGCGAACTGCGCCAGCAAGCGTCAACACAGCACATGATCGTCGGCGTGGCGGAGCTGATCGAGTTGATCTCGTCGGTGCTGCCGCTGTCGCCTGGCGATGTCATCGCCACCGGCACGCCGGAAGGCGTTGGACCGTTCGCGGCAGGCGATACGTTGAAGATCGCCATCCAGGGCGTGGGTGAAATGAGTCTGGAGGTCAAGGAACGCGAAGCCGTTGCACCACGTGCGTATTAGAACGGACCGGGCCTTGTGACCAGCGTCGCGACGACCGTGCCGCGATGTCCAATAAACCGGTGCAGGCAAGGACTGCCGGCGGGACCCGGACAAGAAGATCAGGAGACAACATGTTCAAGAAGATAACGCTGTTCGCATCCAGCGCCCTGCTGCTCGCTGCCGCGCCGGTGCTGGCCGCCTATCCGGAAAAACCCGTCAACGTCATTGTCCCGTTCGCCGCCGGGGGCGGCATCGACGTCCTCGTCCGCGCCATGACAAGTCGGTTGACTGCCCGCTGGAAGCAGCCGATCGTCGTGGATAACAAGGCCGGCGCGGGCTCCGTGATTGGCGCGGCATTCGTGGCGCGCGCGCCTGCAGACGGCTACACACTGCTGGCAACGGTGAACCAGACTGTCGTCTCGAACCGCTTCCTGTACAAAAGGCTGCCGTACGATCCCGAGACGAGTTTTGCGCCGGTCATCATGATGGTCAAGGCCGACCAGTTGATCGTGGCCAATGCCAAGCTGCCCGCAAATTCCCTCAGGGAACTGGTGGATCTGGCCAGGAAGAAGCCAGACAGCCTGAACTTCGGCTCCTACGGGAACGGCAGCCAGCCGCACCTGCTCTTCTCCGCGATCAACGACCACGAGAAGATTCAACTCCTGCATGTCCCCTACAACGGCATCTCGCAGAATCTGACTGCATTGCTCGCGGGTGACGTGCAGCTTGCCAGCGGCAGCGTCGCCGTGATGGAAACCCATATCAAGTCCGGCAGGCTCAAGCCGCTGGCAGTGGCAGCCAATACCAGACTGAGCCAGTACCCGTCCGTACCAACCACGGTGGAACAAGGTTTTCCCTATGCCAAGAGCTCGATCTGGTATGCGCTGTTTGCGCCGGCCGGTACGCCCGACGCCGTAATCAAGGAGATCCGGGCGGCCGTAGCGGAAGTGCTGAGGGATCCAGTGTTCGTCGAGCAGCAAGTGCATGCGAAGGGTCTCACCGTTGTAGCCGGCGATGGCAAGATGCTGGCTGATACAATCCGAGCCGAAAGCCAGCAGACCTCCGCTATGATCAAGGCTGCCGGCGTAGTTGCTGAGTAGTGCCAGCGCGACAAGAAAGCGCTGTTCATCTTCCGCCCCACATTTTGCTTATCTATCCAGTGCGATTTCCAGGTATGGTGCCAACTCCAGATTCAAGCGCGACGACTGACAGGCCGCCACGGGTCTTCGAGGACATCTGCAAAAAAATCAAAGATCAGCTGGCAAGCGGCGCCCTCAAGCCAGGCGACAGGCTGCCTTCGGAACGGGATCTCGCCGAGGGATTTCAGACCTCCAGGTCGGCAGTCCGGGAGGCACTGAGAAGCCTCGAGCGTTCAGGCGTAATCGAACTGCGCAAAGGTCCAAAGGGCGGAACCTACATCTCGCAGGTTGGCTCGTCCGTAGTCTCCAGCTCGCTGAACGACCTGCTGAGTTTTGGCAGCATCTCGATCCAGGATCTGACGGAGAGCCGGGCCATCGTTCAGGACGCAGTCATTCGCCTCGCCTGCATGCGCGGCACCGAGGCGGACTTCGACGCGCTACAGCGCAGCATCGAGTTGACCGAGGAGCTCACCAAGGAAGGCAAGCTGATAGAGCGCCGAGCCCAACTGCTGGACTACTATCGCGTCCTCGCACGGGCCACACACAACGAGGTGATGGTGCTGCTGGTCGGCGCCCTTACCGACCTGGTTTCCTCGCTGCTGCAGCGGGACAATACGGTGCCCTTGCCGACGACCGTTAAGACGCACTTCCGCATCCTGCAACACCTTCGGGCGCGCGAGGTCGAGCAAGCCTCCCTGATGATGTCCGAGCACCTTAAGAAGCTGCACTCCTATCTGGCCAAGGCGGAGAAAGCACGTCTCAAACAGCCATCTTAGCGGGCGATTGCAGGTTGCGGCAGACGCCCATCCACGCTGCGAGTGGTTTCAGGACCGACACAACCTCGCGTGCGAGTCCGCTTTGACTGAGCACCGCCTTGGACAGATCAAGACGAAAGACGCATTCGCACACGAGGTGGCGACATTTGACCCTGTCACGTAAGCTGCGTCGTCCGAGCACAAATAGACGACCAGGGCTGCCACCTCTTCCGGCTTGCCGGGCCGGCCGACCGGAATCTGGGGCGGAATTTTCGTGTCCATGACCTCCTGCGGCACGGCTGCCACCAGCCTCCCCTCTCGCAAGGTGCGAATAGCGATGAGAAGGTGCCGGTTTCAGGGTATGGGGGAGGTAAGCGGCGGCGGGCGCTGCACCCCGCTCGTAGCGTGCCGGCACCGGCCCGGATTAACGGTCCGGTCTTGCATGCTGCGCTCAGCCCAGCGCCGCCACCAGTTCGGGCACGACGGTATTGAGATCGCCCACCAGGCCGTAGTCGGCCACCGAGAAGACCGGCGCTTCGGCGTCCTTGTTGATCGCCACGATCACCTTGGAATCCTTCATGCCGGCCAGATGCTGGATCGCGCCGGAGATACCGACGGCGATGTACAGCTGCGGCGCGACAATCTTGCCGGTCTGGCCGACCTGGTAGTCGTTCGGCACGAAGCCGGCGTCCACGGCGGCGCGCGAAGCGCCCAGCGCGGCGCCCAGCTTGTCAGCCAGCGGCGTCAGCACCTTCGTGTAGTTCTCGCCCGAGCCCACCCCACGGCCGCCGGACACGATGGTCTTGGCAGCGGTCAGCTCGGGGCGGTCGCTCTTGGTCACTTCGCACGAAACGAATTGCGAGATGCCAGCGTCGGCCACTGCCGGGATGATTTCCACAGCGGCCGAGCCACCGTCGGCGGCGGCGTCGAAGCCGGTGCCGCGCACGGTGATGACCTTGACCTTGTCCGACGATTGCACGATCGAGATCGCGTTGCCGGCGTAGATCGGGCGCTCGAAGGTATCCGGGCTGTCGACCTTGATGATGTCCGACAGCTGGGCTACGTCCAGCCTGGCGGCCACGCGCGGCAGGATGTTCTTGCCGTAGGCGGTGGCGGGCGCCAGGATGTGGCTGTAGTCGCTGGCGAGGGCCAGCACCTGGTCGGCCACGTTCTCGGCCAGACCATCGCCGAAATACGGGGCGTCGGCCAGCAGCACCTTGGACACGCCGGCGATCTTCGCGGCGGCAGCTGCGGCAGCAGCGGCGTTGGCGCCAGCCACCAGCACGTGGACGTCGCCGCCGCACTGGGCGGCTGCGGTCACGGTGTTCAGCGTGGCGGCCTTGATGGATTGGTTGTCGTGTTCAGCAATAACGAGTGCAGTCATGTTTTATCTCCTGGCGCGCTCAGATGACCTTGGCTTCGTTCTTCAGCTTTTGCACCAGCGTCGCAACGTCCGGCACCATCACCCCCGCGCTGCGCTTGGCAGGCTCAACCACCTTGACGGTCGCCAGGCGCGGCTTGACGTCCACGCCGAGGTCTTCCGGCTTGACGGTCTCGAGCGGCTTCTTCTTGGCCTTCATGATGTTGGGCAGCGTCACGTAGCGCGGCTCGTTCAGGCGCAGGTCGGTGGTCACCACCGCCGGCAGCTTGATCGACAGGGTCTCCAGACCGCCGTCCACTTCACGGGTCACCGACGCCTTGCCATCAGCCACCACCACCTTCGAGGCGAAGGTAGCTTGCGGCAGGCCGGCCAGCGCGGCCAGCATCTGGCCGGTCTGGTTGGAGTCGTCGTCGATGGCCTGCTTGCCCAGGATAACCAGTTGCGGCTACTCCTTGTCTACCAGGGCCTTGAGCAGCTTGGCCACGGCCAGCGGCTGCAGGTCTTCGTTCGATTCGACCAGGATGCCGCGGTCGGCGCCGATGGCCATCGCGGTACGCAGGGTTTCCTGGCACTGGGCCACGCCGCACGAGACGGCGATCACCTCGCTGGCCACGCCGGCTTCCTTCAAACGCACCGCTTCTTCCACGGCGATTTCGTCAAACGGGTTCATGCTCATCTTGACGTTGGCCAGGTCAATACCTGATCCATCTGATTTGACACGTGCCTTGACGTTGTAGTCGATCACGCGTTTGACTGCGACCAGTACCTTCATTGCTCCTCTCCTATCAGGTGAAACGGGCGGCGGGCCTTGCCCTCAAGTACAGATCAGTTGAACGCCGCGATGCCAGTGATGGCCCGCCCCAGGATCAGCGCGTGAATGTCGTGTGTCCCCTCGTAGGTATTGACGACTTCGAGGTTGACCAGGTGGCGCGCCACCCCAAATTCGTCGCTGATGCCGTTGCCACCCATCATGTCGCGCGCGGTGCGCGCGATCTCCAGCGCCTTGCCGCAACTGTTTCGCTTCATGATGCTGGTGATCTCGACTGCCGCCGTGCCTTCATCCTTCATGCGGCCCAGCCGCAGGCAGCCCTGCAGCCCCAAGGAAATCTCGGTCAGCATGTCGGCCAGCTTCTTCTGGATCAGTTGATTGGCCGCGAGCGGGCGGCCGAACTGCTTGCGGTCGAGCACGTATTGCCGCACGCGCTGGTAGCAATCCTCCGCGGCCCCGAGTGCTCCCCAAGCGATCCCATAGCGGGCGCTGTTGAGGCAGGTAAATGGCCCCTTAAGGCCACGTACTGCCGGGAAGGCGTTCTCCTCGGGGCAGAACACCTCGTCCATCACGATCTCGCCGGTGATGCTGGCGCGCAGGCCGACCTTGCCGTGGATCGCGGGAGCGGACAGGCCCTTGGCGCCCTTGTCCAGCACGAAGCCACGGATCGCGCCCTCGTCGTCCTTGGCCCAGACCACGAACACGTCGGCAATGGGACTGTTGGTGATCCACATCTTGGCGCCGGTGAGGCTGTAGCCGCCGGGGACCTTGCGCGCGCGGGTGACCATGCTGCCCGGGTCCGAACCATGGTTAGGCTCGGTCAGGCCGAAGCAGCCGATCCACTCACCCGAGGCCAGCTTGGGCAGATACTTCTGCTTCGTGCCTTCGTTGCCGAATGCGTTGATCGGCACCATGACGAGTGAGGACTGCACACTCATCATCGAACGGTAGCCGGAGTCCACGCGCTCGACTTCGCGCGCGATCAGGCCATAGCTGACATAGTTCAGGCCCGCACCGCCGTAGGCCTCGGGAATCGTCGGACCCAGCAGACCCAGGGCTCCCATCTCCCGAAACACGCCGGCATTGGTTTTCTCGTACCGGAATGCGTCCAGCACCTGTGGCAGTAGTTGCCCCTGGCAGTAAGCCTGGGCAGCGTCGCGAACGGCGCGTTCGTCGGTCGAGATTTGCCCGTCCAGGAACAATGGGTCATCCCAGCGAAAGTCTTGGCGCGTGGAGTTGGAATGCATGTGAGTCTCCTGTTGGATCAGGTGTGGACCGGGCGATCACATCCCGGCATAGTTCGGCCCGCCGCCACCCTCTGGGGTGACCCAGACGATGTTCTGCGTCGGGTCCTTGATGTCGCAAGTCTTGCAGTGCACGCAGTTCTGCGCATTGATCTGCAGGCGGTCGCTCCCGTCGTCATCCTCACTGAGCACCAGCAGGTCGTCGCCGGTCACCGGCTGGCGCAATGGGGCGCCGAGTTCCCGCCAGTTGGGGAGGAGCTCATCCATCGCGCGCGGATCCATGACCGCGCCCGACAGGATGTGCGCGCCGGGCTCCGAGCCCTTGTCGAGCACCACCACCGAGAGGTTCGGGTCCAGCTGCTTAAGCCGGATCGCCGTGGCCAGGCCGGCCGGCCCCGCGCCGACCACGACCAAGTCATACGCCATCGCTTCGCGCGGGCCGAACTGCTGCAGGATCTGTTGGGAGTCCATGATCAGGCACCGTTTCAGTCGCGACCCATCAGCTCGCGGCCAATGATCAGTTGCTGGATCTGGGTGGTGCCCTCGTACAGGCGCAGCAAGCGTACGTCACGGTAGAAGCGCTCGACCGGGTACTCGTTGATGTAGCCCGAGCCACCGTGTACCTGCACGCCGCGGTCGGCCACGCGGCCGACCATCTCGGTGCAGAAGAGCTTGCAGCACGACGCCCGCATGCTCACCTCCGGATCGCTCTGCCCCGCGGGCTTGGCGTCATACCGGAGTGCGCAGTCCTGGACCATGGTCCAACCGGCATAGAGTTCCGCCTGGCTGTCGGCGAGCATGGCCTGGACGAGCTGGAAATCGCCGATGCGCTTGCCGAACTGCTTGCGTTCGCGGGCGTAGCCCACCGCCTCGTCCAGGATGCGCTGCGCCATGCCGCAGGCGACTGCCGAGATATGCAGGCGGCCGCGGTCCAGCACCTTCATGGCCGTCCTGAAGCCCTGGCCCGGCTTGCCCCCGATAATGCTGGCAGCCGGCACCCGCACGTTGTCGAGGATGACGTCGCAGGTCTTGGTTCCGCGCTGGCCCATCTTCTTGTCCGGTTTGCCCAGGCTCAGGCCGGGCAGGCCGGCAGGAACAATGAACGAAGAGATACCGCCGGCGCCAGGACCGTCGGTGCGCGCCATCAGCGTAAACGCGCCGGCGCGCGGCGCGTTCGTGATGAAGCGCTTGCTGCCGTTCAGGATGTAGTCTTCGCCGTCACGTTCGCCGCGGGTCTTGACCGCGGCCGAGTCGGAACCCGCGTCGGGCTCCGTCAGGGCGAAGGACATGATCAGTTCCCCCGTCGCGACGCGCGGCAGGATAGCGCGCTTCTGTTCCTCGGTGCCATCCATCAGGATGCCCTGCGAGCCGATGCCGACGTTGGTGCCGAAGACCGACCTGAAGGCCAGCGCGGTGTGCCCGATCTCATAGGCGACGCGGCATTCCTGGCTCATCGACAGGCCGATGCCGCCATACTCCTCGGGGATCGACAGGCCGAACAGGCCCATCGCCTTCATGTCGTCGACGATGTCGGCCGGCACCTCGTCTTGCTCTTCCACCGCGTCTTCGGCGGGAACAAGCCGCTCGCGCACGAAGCGCTGCACGGCGGCGAGCAAGAGCTCGAAGGATTCGTTGTCAATGGCCATGGTGATTACGTCCTGGTCCTATGGGGTGAACTTAGCGGTGACCGAACACCGGTTTTCGTTTTTCGAGGAAGGCATTCATGCCTTCATGCGCGTCATCGCTCGCGAAGCGCGCGTGCAAGTGCCGGCGCTCGAACAGAATGCCTTCGCTCAGCGAGGCTTCGTAGGCCCGGTTGACCGACTCCTTGATCGCCATCAGTGCCGGCAAGGAGTAGCCGGCGATGGCGGTGGCCAACACGAGCGTTTCCTCCATCAGCCGCTCATCGGCGACAACGCGCGACACCAGCCCGTAACGGTCGGCCTCGCTTGCATCGAGTTGGCGCGCCGACAGGCACATGTCCATTGCCTTGGCCTTGCCAATCGCGCGAGGCAAACGCTGCGTTCCGCCGGCGCCAGGCAGCATCGCGAGTTTGATCTCCGGAAGCGCGAACTTCGCGCTTTGCGCGGCGACGATGAGGTCGCATGAAAGCGCAAGCTCGCAGCCACCACCCATCGCGAAGCCCGCGACCGCGGCGATCACCGGCTTGCGTACGCGCCGGATCGTCTCCCAGTTTCGCGTAATGAATTCGCTGCGATAAACGTCCATGTAGGACCAGTCGGCCATGGCCGCGATGTCGGCGCCGGCGGCGAAGACCTTCGCGCCGCCGGTAAGGACGATCGCGCCGATGCCTTCGTCCGCGTCGAGCGCCAGCAGTGCTTCGCCCAGCCGGTCCATCACGGCGTCGTTAAGGGCGTTGAGTTGCTGCGGCCGATTCAGCGTGACGATGCCGACACGCCCGTTGCGTTCGACGAGAACCACGTGCTCTTCCATTTCTTATCTCTCCTGGAGGGACTAAGTCGACGGTGACCGTCCGGCCGGGAACCGCCCCGGGTTCCTGGTCAGGGACGGATGACTCGTCAGAGTGTGCCGTCGCTCAACATGTCGCGCAGCTTGAACTTCTGGACCTTCCCAGAGGGGGTGGCGGGCATCGCGTCGCGCACGACCAGCCGCTCCGGGATGTACTGAATCGCGACCTTCTGCGCCTTGAGGAACTCCACCATACCGGCCAGCTCAAGATGCTGACCCGGCTTGGGCACGACCACGGCGCAGGCTCGCTCGCCAAGGCGTTGGTCTGTATAGGCGACGATGGCGACTTGCGCGACCGCGGGGTGCTTGTAGAGCAGCGCCTCGATCTCGAACACGGGAATATTCTCGCCACCACGGATGATCACGTCCTTGCTGCGTCCGCTGATGCGGATGTAACCCTTGGTGTCCATGCTGGCCAGGTCGCCGGTGTCGAACCAGCCATCGGCGTCCGTGCCGTTCCATTGCGGCCGCTTCAAGTAGCCACCAAAGTTCGAACAGGAGCGCACGACAAGCCTGCCCACCTCGCCGGGTGGCAACGGCTTGCCGCCGGAATCGATGACCTGCAAATCCACGCCGGGGAGCGGGCAGCCGTCGGTGGTGAAAGCGAGCTGGTCCTCGTCATCGAGCCTGATCAATGTGACCGCGCCATTCTCCGTCATGCCCCACGCCGAGACGATCTTCGTGCCCAGTACCCGGCGCGCCTGCTCGACCAGCGGGCCTGGGATGGGGGCCCCGGCGCACAGGAAGGTGCGCAGGCTTGGCACTGCGCCGCCGGTGTCCTGGACGGTCTTGGTGAGGTCCGTCAGGAATGGCGTCGAGGCCATCGTGAAGCTGACGCCTTCGGTGCGGATGAGTTCGATGGCCTTGTTCGGCTCCCATGTGTCTTGCAGGACCACACGGGCTTGCAGCATGATGGGCATCATTAGGCCGTACATGAAGCCGGTCTGGTGCGCCATTGGCGACGCCATCAGGACGACGTCGTCCTGGCCTAGATTCAGGCGCTCGGCGTACGGCAGGATGTTGGCCATCAAGGTGTTGGCCGAGTGCATCACGCCCTTGGGTTCGCCGGTGGTGCCGGAGGTGTAGATCAGCTGCGTGATGTCGTCGGGGCCCGGCCGGTGGCTTGTCAGGATGGCGTTGGCGTCTGCCTCCCGCTCCCACGCCGGAATCGTGAGCAATGTTTCGAAGTCATCGGCACCGTCGCCGCCCACGACGATGATGCGCCGCAGTGATGGCAAGCCCGGTTGCAGGGATCGAGCCATTGCCTCGTGATCGAAGCCTCGGAACACTTTCGGCACGACCAGGACTTTCGCCTCCGAATGCTTGAGCATGAACGAGAGTTCGCGCTCTCGAAAGATATGCATCAGCGGATTGAGCACTGCACCGATACGCGAACAAGCCAGATAGAGCAGGCTGAACTGCCACCAGTTCGGCAGCTGCATCGCCACGACGTCGTTCTGCCCAACGCCCAGGCGGGCCAGCCCCACGGCGATCCGATCCGCCATCGCGCCCAGTTCGCGATAGGTGAAGCGCCGCGTTTCCCCCGTTTCGACCCGAACGGCCGTCAGTGCGAGCTTGTCGGGACAGGCGGCAATGCAAGCGTCCAGATCGCCATTGATCGTGCGATCGTGCCAGTAGCCCTTGGCGATGCTCCCGGCGCGGCGTGGCGCCAGCAGGACGGAGTCGAATTCCATGGGGTGTCTCCTTTTTTCGTTATGGGGAACAAGCGGGAACAGGCTTGTTCAGGCCGGCACCGCGCCACGGCCGGCACGGTCGCGGGCGATGATGGTCTTCATGATCTGGGCGGTGCCGTCGCCGATCTGGAAGCCCAGCACATCGCGCAGGCGCTGCTCCATCAAGCCGCGGTCATAGCCGCCATGCCCATACATCAGCAGGCATTGGTGCACGACGTCGTAGGCCAGCTTCGGGGCCCACCACTTGCACATAGCGGCCTCCGCGCTGTGCGGTGCGCCGTTGTCCTTCAACCACAGCGCCTGCAGGCATAGCAGCCGTGCCGCCACGACCTGCGTGTCGAAATCGGCCAGCGGATGGGATACGCCCTGGAAAGCGGAGAGCGGCTTGCCGAACGCCTGCCGTTCCGCGACATAGGCCCAGGTTTCCTCAAGCGCCACGCGGCCCACGGCGAGTACCTGAAGCCCGATCAGCGCCCGCGAGAAGTCGAAGCCCTGCATCACCTGCACAAAGCCCTTGTTCTCGTCGCCGAGCCGGTGGTCCACCGGGACACGCACGTTCTCGAAGAAGATCGAGCCCCGCCCGATCGCCCGTTGCCCATGGCAGTTGAAGCGATTGGTCGTGATCCCGGGCAGGTCCATGGGTACGAGGAGCGCCGTGACGCCGTGCGCCGCGGACTCGGTGGTGCCGGTACGTCCGAAGACCACCGTCGCATCGGCCTGGTCAGCCGCCGAGATCGAGGTCTTCTCACCGTTGATCACGTATTCGTCGCCGACGCGCTCGACCCGCAGCCGCAGGTTGGCGGCATCCGAGCCGCCGCGCGGTTCGGTCAGCGCGATCGCCAGCAACGCTTCGCCGCGCGTGAGCCGCGTCAACCAGGGGCGCACCACCTCCGGCTTGCCGTGGTGCGCAAGGATCTGTCCGTTGAGCGAGGCCAGCAGGTTGATATATGAGAGGCTCAGGTCGGCCCGGGCGACCTCCTCGTGGATAACGCCGGCGGCAAGACATCCCAGGCCTTGGCCGCCATACTCCTCCGGCAATTCCGGGGCGATGAACCCCATCTCGCCCATCTCCCGCATGAGGGTACGATCAAGGACGCGGGTCTCGTCGCGCTCCTGGTAACCCGGCGCGATGCGGTCGGTTGCGAAGCGCCGTGCGTGGTCGCCAAGTGTTACGAGGTCTTCATTGAGATAGGGGTTCATTGGCTTGTCTCCTGGAGGAGCAGGGCAAAAAGGAGTGGGCTGGCGCGCTCGGCGGGCGCGCCAAGTGGCACGAGAAAATTCGTGGCGGTCGCCTTTACTTCGCGTACTTCCGGAACTCTGGCTTGCGCTTTTCCTTGAGCGCTGCCACGCCTTCGCGCGATTCTTCGGTGTCGTAGTACAGCTTCAGCGCGTACATGCCCATGCCGGCGATGCCGCTCTGGTGTGCCGTGTCCATGTTGAAGCTGCGCTTGGCGATGGCCAGTGCCGTCGGACTGCGCTCGCAAAGTTCTTCGCCCCACTTCTGCACTTCCGCGTCCAGCTGGTCGTGCGGCACGCACACATTGGCGAGGCCCATCGCCACAGCTTCCTGCCCCGAATAGCGTCGGCACATGTACCAGATTTCGCGGGCCTTCTTCTCGCCGACGACCCGTGCGAGAAACGCGGTTCCATAGCCTGGATCGACCGATCCCATCTTGGGCCCTACCTGGCCGAAGATCGCCTTCTCCGAACAGATGGTCAGATCGCAGATCGTGCACAGCACATTACCGCCGCCGATCGCGAAGCCTTGCACGCGCGCAATCACGGGCTTGGGCACATTGCGGATGGCGTCGTGCAGTTCTTCCATCGGCAGGCCGATCGTGCCCCGGCCGTCGTAGTTGCCGTCGTGCGCCGACTGGTCGCCGCCAGTGCAGAAGGCGCGGTCGCCAGCGCCGGCCAGCACGATGGCCCCTACGCTCTTGTCGTAGCCGGCCTTGTTCAAAGCCTTGATCAGTTCATCGCAGGTCTGGCCGCGGAACGAGTTCATCTTGTCCGGCCGGTTGATGGTGATCCAGGCCACGCCGTTGCGGTTCTCGTACAGAATGTCTTCGAAGTTCATGTCTCTAGCTCCTCTTGTGTTTGCCGGCATCAACCGTTCATCGTCAGGCCGCCCGACACGCTCAGTACTTGGCCTGTCACATAGGCGGCATCGTCGCTCGCGAAGAACAGCACGGCTCCAGGCAGGTCGTCCGGCTGGCCGATGCGGCCCAGGGGAATGGAACGCGTGAACGCTTCCATCAATTTCTCAGGGTTGCCCGCGCCTTCCTTGTATTCGGCAAACAGCGCGGTATCCGTCGGGCCCGGGCAGACCACGTTGACGGTGATCCCGTGACGTGCATGCTCGCGGGCAATGGTCTTGGAGAACGACACCAGACCGCCCTTACAGGCGGCATAGACCGCCTCCCCGGAGGAGCCGACACGTGCCGCGTCCGATGCAATGTTGATGATGCGCCCCTTCTTGCGTGCCGACATACCGGGCAGCACGGCGTGATGCATATGCAGTGCACCGGTCAGGTTGATCGCAATGAGCTTGTCCCATTGCGCCGGCTCCGTCTTGGTGAAGGGCTTGAACACATCCCAGCCCGCGTTGTTGACCAGCACGTCGATCGGGCCCAGCGTGGATTCGGTCGCCGAGACGGCAGCCTCCACGCTGGCACGGTCCGTGATGTCGCAAGGGAACGCCTCGGCAAGCCCACCGTCGGCCCGGATGGCAACGGCCACTTTTTCCGCCGCCTCGAGGTTTAGGTCGAACACCGCAACGCGCGCGCCTTCCCTGCCGAATCGACGGCAGGTCGCGCCGCCGATCCCACCACCCCCGCCAGTAATCACCACCGTCTTGCCTTCGAATCGTTGCATCATGCCTCCTATCGCTTGTCAAGGCTCCCAAATTGAGCCAATGTACGTCTGAACGTCAACGCAAATAAGTAAATATGTTGACCTATACTAGGCACAACCGTAGCCATTTGCAAGCCAAATTTTTAGTGGAATAATCATGGATAACCCTGATATAACTGCACTATCCGTCAAGATTGAACTTGCCAATAGGTTGTTCTTTCGTTTGTACCAATGTGCCAATATGTTGCACAAAACGGGTAGCCGCGCCGTTGAGGAGGAGGGACTCACCACGCAGCAATGGGCGGTCCTTGGGGCCTTGTCGCGGAAGAAGGCGCAAGACGGCATGAGTATTGGTGACCTTGCCAGGTACCTGATGGTGAGCCGACAAAACCTGTCCGGGCTCATCAGCCGCATGGAACGCGATGGTCATGTGGCCATCGCGCCGGACGCACAGGATCGTCGGTCGCGAATCGTAACGATGAGCGAATCAGGTCGCCATGTATGGCTGGTCTTGGCGCAACCGAAGATCCGCGCGTACTATCAACAACTTTTGGCAGACTTCTCGAGCAATGACGTGACTCATGCGCTGCATTATTTGCTCAAGATCCTCGAGAACATGCAGCGGCTTGACGCCGAGTGGGTCGGAGCGGACGAGGTCGAGATTGAGTAGAGGACCCTTGTATCGCCGGTCTGTAGATGGGAGTGGCCAAAACCGGGGCACCATCTATAACGCTGGGATTACTTTCGAAAATCCCTCGATTCGCCTGCCAGGCGGGTACCAACGCTTGAAAATGCTGATGTCCTCACCGTTGAGAACGGCACATCTGACCTTCAGTAGCGCATTGGCTCCCGGCATCGTCCAGCGCATGTGCCCATTCCTCTTCATGCGTTGACCAACCACATAGTCGACGACCGACTACGCTCCTGCGCTTGAAATAGGCAGCCCTTGCGCACGTCGCTGCTGATAGTTGACAAGATAGCGGGAGCAACATCGCAGATAACGAATCACCCGCCCCAGCGGATTGCGAGCGCCAACCCACCCTGTGTCGCGTCGCAGCGACTCCGGCCTTTCCAGGCAGCGCGCCGACTCACCATGCCCGCTTTGATAACGCACTCACGCAGCCGCTTTTCGAGTAAGCATCAGTGCCACGCAGACCTCGGAGCCAGCTTGGAAGCGACCACGAGAATCCATCACGTACCATCGATTTGCCTTGGCGCCTTGATGTAACCTGCATCGATCTGCAGCGCGACCGATGGACCACTCAAGGGCGGACGTCTGGGTGGCGCAGTCACGGCCGCGGCCACCATCGCCGCGCACCTTGCCTCTTGCTCCAGGCGTTACCCTACGTTTCCCACATTCACCTTGACGCTCGAGCATGGAAGTTCCCGCCGGCCCGGGAATGCATCGCGCAGAAAGATCTGTGCCAGTCGATATGACATCACGCTGGCGTACCGGCACTGCAGCCAAGCCCACTGTGGGTGTATGCGTTGTGGCAACGCCTGTGCCAGCGGCGAAAGCACGCGCTTGGTGCCTGCGGACCAACCGCATGCACTGCAGTACGAGTAAAAACGAGGACTTCGCAGCTTCGCCTTTCTGATGGCTGTACGATAGACCAATGACTTCGTGTCCTTATGCTGGCGCAGAATCGGCTCCGCGCTCGATAACTCCGACCGTAATCACCTTGAGGGGCTGCGTTCCCTCTCCTTCAATGCTTGCCTGGATCGAGATGCGCTTGGGGGTTCTCCGATAGTGTCAGTAGACAATACACACCTTTTCTGACGGATTTTCCGCCCGGTTTTGGCCACTCCCACCGTCCTTCAGGTGCGTGCTGTTGTGCGGTTCCCCACCAGTGCATCGCGGTTCGCGTAGCGCGCCGCAATCACCGAACACACGATCAGCTTCAGTTGGTGGTAGACCATCAGCGGCAACACCAGCAGGCCCAGTGCCGGATGGCCGGCGAACAGGATCTTGGCTATCGGGATGCCGTTGGCCAGGCTCTTCTTCGAGCCGCAGAACACGGCGGTGATTTCATCTTCCACCGAAAGGCCCAGGCGGCGCGCCACGAAGGTAGTCGTGCCCAGCACCACGAACAGCAGCGTCGCGGCCAAGCCCATGACCGCGCCAATGGTCTGCCACCGGTACTGGTTCCATAGACCGGCAGCGGTGGCGTCACAGAACGACGAATAGACGATCAGCACTATCACGCCACGGTCGATCTTGTTGGCGATCTGCCTGTTCTCCGCCAGCCACGTGCTGATCAGCGGGCGCATCAGCTGCCCCAGCGCGAACGGCGGCAACAATTGTAGCGCCACACCGGTCAGCGCCTTGCCGAGCGGCATCGAGGCACCACTGGCACTCATGACCAGGCCCATCAGCAGCGGCGTCACGGCCATGCCGATCAGGCCGGAAATGGTGGCATTGAAGATGGCACCGGGCACGTTGCCGCGCGCCATCGACGTCATGGCCACCGATGACGACACCGTCGACGGCAGCGCGCACAGGTAGAACACGCCAAGCAGCAGGTCGGCGGGCACCGAGTTAAGCAGCGACAGCATCAGCAGCATGCCGACCACCGGGAACACCACATAGGTGAACACCTGCACGAACACGTGCAGGCGCCAGTTCCGGGCTCCCGCCACCAACTTGTCGCGCGACAGGGCTGCACCATGCAGGAAAAACACCAGCGCCACACCCACGCTGGTCACCAGCCCCAGATGAAGCGGCCCGCCGCTGCTTCCGAATTGCGGGGCCAGCACGGCGATGCCGATGGCGGTCAACATGATCAGGACGAAGCCGTCGATCAGGTCGTAGAGTCTCTTGAGCTTGGCAAGCATGTTGGCGTCACTCCATCATATGGTTCTTCACTACTAGCTGTACTGAATAGCGAGCGCGTGCCATGGATGCCCGCGAGGGCAAATGGCACGCGCCCTTGCCAGCTCGACCTCCCGCGGGCGAGCACGCCGCCTATTCAGAATATGTGGCGCACCCCTGCCACGACGCCGGTCTGGTTGACGCCCGCATAGCCCGTCCCGCCGATCACTACGCTAAGTGCCGACGCGGCCTTATTGTCCATGTATGACGCATTGAGAAACAGGGTCGAACGCTTGGACAGGCTGTACTCCGTCGTGACCGCATAGCTCATTGCGTCGTTCGAGGAGTTACGGATGTCGGTGCGGTAGAGCCCCGCGCGGACCACCCAGGCCGGCGTGAAGTTATAGCTGGCGCCGAGCCAGTAAAGATTGGACCGTACCGCAGGCGCGCCAGTCGATCCCTGCAGGAAACGATAGCCGGCCTGCGCCGTGAACGGGCCATCGGTCCATAGCAGCGCCGCTACATAGCGACGCTCGACATTGCCTTGCGTCGCCGCGGATGCGCCGCGCCGCTGGTCATAGGCGGCGGCCATGCCGAGTTTGCCGATCGTATAGCTCGAGCCCGCCGAGAACTCCTGCCCGATGCGAGGGGCGCCCGGCACTTCGCTGCCATTCGCGATGGTCGAATCGTAGCCAGCACTGTAGAGGCCCGTCACGGTCAGGTTGCCGAAATTGCCGGTGTACTTGATGCCGTTGTCCACACGGTTGAAGAACTGCGGGTCGTGGGGCAACAGGCCATAGGTGGAGTATCGCGTGGGCTCAAGAGGCACGAACAGGTCGAGGAGCGTGTTGTTCTGCCGGCCCAGCGTAAAGGCGCCCCAGTCCCCCTGCAGGCCGACCCAGGCCTGGCGTCCGAACAGCCGGCCACCTTGAGCCGATGTGCCCGTATCGCTATTGAAGCCGCCGTCGAGCGCGAAGATTGCCGACAGGCCGTTGCCAAGGCTTTCCGTGCCGCGCATGCCCCAGCGCGACGCCGCGGTGTTGCCAGTCGACACCTGGGTGACGCTCCCGTTGCCCCCGGGCCCGGCATGGCTGACGTACTGGATGCCGGTGTCGATGACGCCAAACAGATTGACGCCGCTCTGCTGTGCGTGCGCCGACGGTACGAATGCGGCAAGCATCGCGCCGGCTGCAATGGTCATGGTATTTGGTTTGAACATGTCTCCTCCGTTTCTCTTTGTATGGAATGGAATTGCAGCGGATTTCAAAGCATGACGAATCCTTCGTATCCGCCCTTGGCCACGTTCTCGCAGTGGTCGCGATACTCGGGAGCGCCGCCCACGTAGATCAGCGCCCTGCGCCGCAACGTGCCGTCCGGATTCTTGGTGGTCTTGACCCACCATGCATCGCTGTCGGCGAGCAGCGTCTTCGCGTAGACGCGATAGACCTGCTCGGTCCACTGCTCCTGGGCCTCGACGCTGGGCTCCGCGTACTGCAAGCCCTGGCCGTGCATGTGGCCGATCATGCGGCTCACCCACTCCACCTGAAGCGCACCACACACGCCGATGTTGCAAAACGCCGCGCCGTTGTGGGCCCCCACCAGCGTGAAGAAGTTCGGGAAGCCGGCCACCTGGAGGCCCAGGTAGGTCGCCGGACCGTCGGCCCATGCGTCCTTGAGCGCGACACCGTCCTTGCCGCGAATGTCGATGCGGTCGAGCGCGCCCGTCACGCCGTCGAAGCCGGTCGCGTAGATGATGACGTCGAGGTCGACATGGCGATCGCGGGTCTGGATGCCGGTCGGGGTGATGCATTCAATGGGCGATTCGCCCACATCGACGAGTTCCACGTTGTCCTGGTTGTAGACCTCGTAGTAATTCGTTTCCATCGGCACCCGGCGCGTGCCGAAGGCGTGGTTCGTGGGGATCAGCTTCTCGGCGGTCGCCGGGTCTTTCACGCGCTCTCGGATCTTGGCCGCGATGAAGTCACCCAGGTAGCTGTTGGAGACCTTGTTGGTCAGCAGGTCGCGATAGCCGGAGAGCCAAATGCCGTAGCCGGGCATGTCGTACAGCGCCTCGAACAGCTCCCGGCGCTCTTCCGGGCTCGCTTCCGTGCCCTTCTTGGCGTTCCGCTGGTACGGAAAGGCGGTCTCGGTGGTCTTGATGAACTCGAGAAACGTCTGCGGGTCGCCGCGCAGACGGTCCACCATCTCGGGCGTGAGCGGGTGGTTGCCGAGCGGCGTGCACCAGTTCGGCGTGCGCTGGAACACGCTGAGCCTGGCCGCAGTCTTCGCCACAATCGGGATGATCTGCACGCCGGTGGCGCCGGTGCCGATCACGCCCACGCGCTTGCCGCTGAAGTCGTGGAGCCGGCCGTTGCCGTTCTCGTCGCGAGGCCAGCGCGACGAATGGAACGACTCGCCACGGAATGACTCAATGCCCGGAATGTCGGGCATGCGCGTCGCTGACAGCGGACCGACTGCCGTCAGCAGGAACCGGCAGCTTGCCGACGTGCCGTCGTCGAGGTCAAGGCGCCAAAGGTTGGCGCCCTTGTCGTAGGTGGCGCGCTCCACCTTGGTGCGGAACTGATAGTTACGGCGGATATCCATCCGGTCTGCCACATGATTCACGTAGCGCAGCAGTTCGGCCTGGCCGGCGAACCGCTCGCTCCATTGCCACTCGGGGACGATGCCGTTCAGGCCGAAATACCCGTAGGCGTAGCTCTCCGTGTCGAGCCGGCAGCCCGGATAACGGTTCCAGTACCAGGTGCCGCCGACGTCCGTGCCGGCTTCGTAGCCGCGCACCGACAAGCCCATCTGGCGCAGTTGCCAGGTTTGATAAATGCCGGTGATACCGGCGCCGATGACGATTGCGTCGAAATGGGTCGAATGTTCCGTGCTTGTCATGAGTGTCTCCCTCCGCCAGATTCCGGATCGATGGTTGCGTTCGATTTGATTTGCAGGTTCGCGCCCCTGCCGGCGCTTTTCGCGGGCCGCTTATCGCGGCGTGCGCGCTCGCTCGTAGGGCGGCAGCGAGTCGCGCAACTCTGCCTTCCTGATCTTTCCGGTCGCGGTCAGCGGCAGCGCGTCGGCAAAGCGAAACGTCACCGGCACCTTGTAGTCGGCCAGGCTGAAGCGGCAGTGCGCAGCGAGTTCCTCGACGCCCGGCCTAGGCAGCCCCGGATCGGCGACGACGAAGGCCGCCACCTGCTCGCCGAAAATCACGTCAGACTGCCCGACGACGGCAACGGCCTTGATGGCCGGGTGCCTGAGCAGCACCTGCTCGACCTCGCACGAGTAGATGTTCTCGCCGCCGCGGATGATCATGTCCTTCTTGCGGTCCACGAGCGTCACCAGGCCCTCGGCGTCCCGGTAGCCGAGGTCGCCGGTATGCAGCCAACCGTTGGCGAGCGTCGCGCGCGTGGCCTCATCATTGCGGTAGTAGCCGAGCATCAAGTTCGGGCCGCGCGCGACCAGTTCACCGACCTGCCCGGCGGGTACCGGCCGGTCTGCGCCGTCGAAAATCGCCACTTCCACGCCCGGCATCGGCAGGCCGATCGAGCCGGCGCGCGCGGCAGCCGCGACACCGGGCAGCGTGACCAGCGTGCCGCCCGATTCGGTCTGGCCCATGCCATGCACGAGCGCGGCATTCGGGAACAGCGCGCGCACCTCGTCAAGCTTGGAGATCGTCATCGGCGCCGCGCCGAACATCACCGTCTTCACGCCCGGAAGGGTCCGCCCCGCCGCCCTGGCCCTGTCGACCATCAGCAGAAGGATCGATGGCACCGCGAAGAAAGCGTTAACGTCCTGCTCGGCAATTTGCGCAAGCGTCTGCTCAGTGATGTACGCATCGACGATCAGCGTGCCGCCGAGGAACAGCACCGGAAAAAAAATCGTGTGCGCCGCGATGTGGAAGAGCGGCGTGACTGCCAGCGACCGAACGCCGTTGAACGCGTACTCCCAGGACGGCGGCGACTGCAGCGCATCGGCAATCAGCGAGGCATGGCTGTGCACCACGCCCTTGGGCTGTCCGGTCGTGCCCGACGTGTAGTAGAGCGCGGCCGACGTATCGGATTCGATCATGGGTTCAGCTTCGTGGCGTGCCGCACCAAGCCCGCTGTCGGGGTCGGCCGGATCGAGGACGACTTGCGGCAAGGCCAGGGCGTGGTCGCGCCGCATTTGCGCGGTCAGCGGCTCGTACTCGGGCTGTGTCAGCAGAAGCACCGCACCCGAATGTTCCAGAATGAAGGCCGCCTCACCGGCGGTGAGCCGGTAGTTCAATGGCACCGCGACCGCGCCGAGGCCGAGCACGGCCAGGTACCAGATCACGTAGTGATCGCTGTTGTCCATGAGCAGCGCCACGGACTGCCCGGCGCCGACGCCGCGCTCGTGCAGCACATGGCGTGCAGAGTCGATCCGGTCCATCAGTGCCCCATAGGACATGGTCCGGCCCCGAAACGCCAACGCCTGATGCGCCAGCCATTGCCGTGCCCGGACCCGCAGGAACCGCGTGAACGTCATCGGCCCGGCGGCCGCCATTTCCGCGAGGATCTGCTCGCCTTCCTGCGCGCGATGCCTGGCAATCTCCGCCAGTTGCACCGACATTTCATTTGCGCCCATTCTGTGCCTCACCAAAAAACGTTCAATCATCGCGACTGGCTCGCCAGCAGCGCCCCCACGCGTTCCTTCGCGTCGGCGCCGTGGATCGCCGCGTCGACTTCAGGCTGCGCCATCGCCACATGCCGGAGATAGCGGGCGCGGTCCATCGAGCGCAGCAGGCTCTTCGTCGCCGAGAAGGTGGCGGCGGGCAGCACCAGCCACGACTCGACGCGCACCTGGACGGCGTTATCCAGCTCGCCGGCATCGACTACCTGCGTCGCCAGCCCGAATTCGAGCGCGGCCGTGCTGTCCCAGGCCCCGTCCTCGTAAAGCAGGCGCCGCAGCAAACCGGTCGGCACCACCCCTTGCAGGGGTGGCAGCACCGCCGTCGGCACCATCCCAAGCTTGACCTCCGGCAACCGCCAGCGCGCCTCGCGCGCCGCGATCACGGCGTCGCACAGGCACAGCACGGCCACCCCGCCGCCAACCACGGCGCCTTGCACACGCGCAACGACCGGCTTGGGAAACGTGTACATGTCGTCGAGCAGCCCCGTCAGCGCCCCCATGCCCGCGTGCCAGAGCGCCGCATCACCCGAGACCAGCGCGCCGATCCAGCCCGCATCGGCGCCGGCGCAGAACACGGGGCCATTCGCCCGCAGGAGCACAAGGTCGACTTCCGGGTCCCGCCGCGCCGCCCGGAACGCGTCGCGCAGGTTGCACATCATCCCGATCGACAGCGCGTTGCCGTGCGCGGGATCGTCCATCGTGATCGTTGCGGTCCGCTCCCGCACCTGGTAGTGGAGCGCGACGTCGGCTTTGGCTTCGGCTTCACTCATGGCCGGCTCCTGTCGTTCGGCGTTCACGTCAGTCGTCCGCGACCGTGTTCGACAGGGTGCCGATCCGGTCCACGCTCACTTCGAAGATATCGCCCGCCTTCATCCAGAGCGGTGGCTTGCGCATCGCGCCGATGCCGCCTGGGGTGCCGGTCACGATCACATCCCCCGGCGCCAGCGGCGCGATCGTCGACAGATAGGCAATCTGAGCGGCGATGCCGTGGATCATCATGTCGGTCGACGACCGCTGGACTTCAACACCGTTAAGCTTCGCGACTAACGCCATCGGGGTGCCGAAGGGGATCTCGTCGGCGGTGACCAGCCACGGCCCGAACGCCCCGGTGCGCCAGAAGTTCTTGCCGGCGTCCCACTGGCTGGTCTGCAGTTGCCAGTCGCGCACGCTCGCGTCGTTGTAGCAGCCGTAGCCGGCCACATGCGTGTGGGCATCCTCTGCGGCGATGCGGCGTCCCCCCTTGCCGATTACGACCGCCATTTCGGCCTCGAAGTCGAGTTGCGTCGACTCCCTGGGGCGGGCAATCGGCTCGCCGTGTGCGGCCTGGGAATCCGCCGTGCGCAGGAAAAAGACCGGTTTGCCCGGCGGCGTGGCGCCGCATTCGTCGGCGTGCTCGTGGTAGTTCAGGCCGCAGCACCAGATCTTCCCGGGGTTCGGGATAACGGGCAGCAGTTGCACCTCGCCCAGGTGGAAGTCCGCCGGGCGGCTGGCGATCAGCCCCGCCGCGTCCGCCAGCGCGCCGGCGGCGAGGAACGCCTTCAGGTCCGGAATCCTGCCGTCAAACAGCTTGCCGAAGTCGATGACAGCGTCGCCAGACACGGCGCCGAAGCTCGCCTGCCCGCCAACCTGGTAGCTCACCAGTTTCATGGGTATTCCTCCGAGTTCAGATCACGCCAGCGGGCCTTGCCGCACTTGCGCCGCGTAGGTCGACGGCGTCGCTTCAAGCTGGTCGGGCCAGACGCCCTCCTCAGCCGCCGTGACGCGCCGGGGCGGCACCACCTGGGCCATCTCGAAATAGAGCTGGATGCAATGCGTTTCGTCGAGCATGAAGTGCGCGGCATATTCGATGCCGGGATGCAGCGCCGCCGGCAGCCGGATTTCGCGCAGGCCGCGCGCCGCCAGGAACTCGCGCGCATCCTTTAGCTGCGCATAGGTCTGCACCTGGAGCCCGAAGCTCAGCAGCGTGGTGTTCTGGTTGACCGGCAGCCGCTCGCGCAGCGCGACCGGAATCAGCGCGACGCTGTGATGCTCCGACCTCGCGCGCAGGAAGACGCAGCGCTGGCCCTCGTACACCACCTCCTCGGACTTCTGCAGCCCGATGATCTCGGCGTAGAACCGCTCCGACGCCTCCAGGTCCGCGACGAAGATGCGCACCGGGCCGACGTTCGCCACGCGGAACGGACGTTGCATCAGCACACCGCCCACATCGAACGTGTACGGCAGTTCGGACTCCCGGCCAAAGCCGGAAAGGAGATCGATGCCGTTGCCGCGCGCCGTCTTCACCTCCACGGCTTCCGCCTGTTGCGGCAGCGGAAATTCGGTGTGCGGCAGGTGTTCGTACATCGCCTCGGGCTTGCTGACGCCGTTCCAGCCGATCTGCTCCATGCCGTAGAACAGTTCGACGCGGTGACCGTCCGGATCGAACGCATACACGGCCCAGTTGCTGCCCGGCAGGTCGCGGCCGATTCGGCTGATCGGCACGCCGCGCTCGACGAAATAGCGGTGCGCGTCGTTGATCTCGCGCAGGCTGTTCACCTGGAACGACATCTGGTTCAGCGTCACGCCGCGCTCGAAGTACTCCTTGCGCGCGCCCTCGACGGTGGCCGGGCTGATCGCGACCAGCGCGTGATGGTCGGTGTTGCAGGTCGTGAAGCAGCCGAGCGGCTCGCCCGCGCGGCTCACCAGATGGTCGGTGTGCCGAAAGCCGAGCAGGTCGACGATCTTGCGCCGGCTCTCGTCGACGTCGGCGCGCCACAGGCCCAGGTGTCCGAGGCGGACGATGCAGAACGGGCGGGGGAAGACGACGCCCCCCACGGCAAAGCGCGTTTGATTCGCAGTCATGTTTATCTTCCTGAATCAGTCTGTGACGTTCAGTTACCGAGATGGCGCTGGGCGAACTCCACGACCTTCTGCATGGCCGACACGGAGGCCGGGAGCGTCGGATGCATCGTGGTGAACATCATCGGCGCGTCGTAGACCGCCAGCTCGATCGCGCCGCCCGCTTCGTTGTAGCGGTGAATGAAGCGGTCGGCCTCGGAACCGGGCACCTCCGATTCGGGGTCGTGGTAGTTGTGGACCTCGTCCTGGGTCGCCATCACCCACAGCGCGGGCGGCAGCGCCGCCTTCTCGCCGCGTTCGAGGATCAGGGTCGGGCTGCCCTCGCTCATGTTGTCCTCAGTCTGCCAGTAGTTGTCGTGCAGGCCGATGACCTCCGGGGCCCAGTCCGGAGGATTGCCGGCGGTGACCAGGCGCTTCGCATGCTGGTAGCGGCCGTAAGGGTTGATGACCGGCCACAGCATCGAGATGCACTTGACACTGGCATCGACGTCGGGCGAGCCGGGCGGCAGCAGGATCGAGGCGTAGCGCGGATCGTCGGGACGCATGGCGACCAGCATCCCCAGATGCCCGCCGCTGGAGTTGCCCGACAGGCCGATCCGGTAGGCGTCCACGTTGAACTTCACGGCGTTGGCCTTCAGCCAGCGGATGCCGTAATTGATGTCGGCGGGCGACTTCGGATAGGCGCCCTGCCTGGCCTGGCGGAAGTCGAGCGACACCACCACGAAGCCGGCGTTCGCCAGCGCCAGGTGAACGGCTTCGCCGCGCGTGCGGTCGAACTTGCTCCAGGCACCGCCATGCAATTCCACCACGGCCGGGAACGGGCCGGTTCCTTGCGGCGTATAGATGCGGGCCAGCAGTTTGGTGTCGTCGTGCTCGAGGTAAACCACGTCCTGCACTGCGATGTCTTCCACTACGGATGTCATGTCTTTTTCCCGGAAATCGATAAGAAAAATGAGAGAGGGGCGTCAGTCGGCGAATCCGAGCTGCACGCGGCCATATGGCACGACGGCGCTTTCCCAGTTGGCGCCGAAATGGACGCCGGTGGTCAGCGAGTCGCGATACCAGGACTGGAGGTCGTTGCGGTCGTGGACGATCTCGGCACTGGACACCGACACCAGCGTTTCGATGCCGCGACGTGCCACGCGGCTGGCCCAGGCGGAGTCGCGCCGCGCGGCGATCGCGTCTGCCTGCGTGAGTGCGCTGCCCGACAACATCTTTTCGTGGACCTGGCGGTGCCGCTGATGGGCAATCGCGATGGCCGAGTCGATGTCGGCGGCGGCGTCGCCGATCTTGCACTGGATGATCTGCGAGTCCGACAGCGTGGTCATGCCGCGCGACACGCGGCCGCGCATGGTCAGGCACGTGTGGCCCAGCACCCGCCGAGCCAGCGCCAGCGTGACGGGGAGTTGGGTGAAGATCGCGAAGGCGCCGCGCGGCGCGCGCAGCAGGGAGTAGTCGCGATGCACCGCGCTGCCGGGCGTGTCGCCGGTTTGCAGGCTGCGGTCGAGCACCGTGCGGTGTGTGGGCACGAACACGTCCTTCAGCGCGACGGTATTGCTGCCCGTGCCACGCAGGCCGAGTGTCTGCCAGTCGTCCAGGATGGCGACTTCGCTCATCGGCACAAGCATGTAGCGCATCTCCCTGCCGGCGAGCGTTTCCACCCAGGCGCCGACCACGAGCCAGCTCGCGTGCTGGCAGCCGCTGGCGAACGGATACGTGCCCGACAGACGATACCCGCCGTCGACAACCTGCGCCGTGGCGCGTGGCGCCAGGCTCGATGCGGCAACCGCGACCGGATTGCTGCCCCAGATGTCTTCCTGCGCTTCCCGGGGGAACGTCGCCAGCACCCACGCGTGCTCACCGAACACGGACAGCACCCAGGCGCTCGACGGGCAGCCCATCGCCAGTTCCTCGACGACGCGCGACAGGAACAGCGTCGAGCCCTGCATGCCGCCGTACGGCTTCGGCTGGAGGATGCGCGTGAGGCCGAGGTTGTGGAAGGCCTGGATCGTCTCGGCGGGGACGTTGCGGTCGGCCTGACACTGCCGCTCGCGTGCCTGGAGATCGGGGACGAGGGCCAGAACCGATTGGAAGACGCTGCGCTCGGCATCGCTCATCCAGCTGTCGTCGACCATCGCATGGGACAGGAATGCCGCGTCAGGCTCGCGCGGCGCCACTTTCAGTTGAGTATTTGCCATGATGTTGGAGAGAGATCTTGCAATCGCGGATGTCACGCGGCGTTTGCCGCGATGCCGGCGAACTGGCTCTGGTAGTACAGCAGCGGCGACACTTCGCCGGCTTCGCGCACGTCGACGACACGGCCGAGGAAGATGGAATGGGTACCGGAGTCGATCGCATCGACCAGGACGCAATCGAACGAGGCAAGCGCGTCGGCCAGGACCGGGGCGCCGGTGCTCAGCGTCGTCCAGTCGCCCGAAGCGAAGCGCTCCTCCCACGCCGCCTTGCCGGCGAACCTGGACGCCACCTCCTGCTGATTGCGCCCCAGCACGTTCACGCAGAACTTGCCGTTTTCCGCGATCATCCTGTGGGTAGCGGCGCCGCGATTGACGCACACGAGCACCTGAGGGGGCTCGGCGGTGAGTGAGCAAACCGCCGTGGCGGTCATGCCGCCGCGCTCGTCATCCGACGCGCTTGTGATCAGGGTTACGCCAGAGGCAAGATTCCTCATGGCCGCCTTGAATCTATCCTCGCTGACTGCTTCGGACATGTTTTGTCTCCTGAATGATTTCGCCGCGATGCTTCTAACTGGCCGGCTTGACGTCATCCTAAGCAGCGCGACGGCGCCCGAAAAATGCCGTCTTTGCCGCACCCATGCATCGCAGGCATGGCCCGGCCCCGGCATGTGCTGCCGGGCATGGCTGTCGATCAGGGACAATGGCACCAGGCGCCGGGGACAACACCGCACGGCTGCGAGGAGGGATGCACGGCCGGCATGTCTGCTGACTGAAATGCATTGGACGGGCGCCGGAGGCGGGGCCTAGAGTCCCGAACAACGTGTCGAGGCAACCAGCCCCGCACGCCGACGCGACCGTGTTTCGTACACGGCACACAAGATAGAGCACACGACACCCATGTTCGCGGCGCCGAACGGAGACAAAGTCCATGACGAAAAGGCTGAATGTCAGCGAGTTCATCCAGGAAAGCCCCTTCAATCACTTCCACCTCCGCCTGCTGCTCATCGGGTTTCTTCTGGTGATGTTCGACGGCTACGACGTGGCGGTGTATGGATCGATCGTGCCGGCGCTGATGCACGACTGGAAAATCGGCCCAGTCGAGGCGGGCGCGATCGGCAGCTACAGCCTGTTCGGCATGCTGTTCGGCGCCATTGTCTTCGGGATGCTGGCGGACCGCTGGGGCCGCAAGCGCGTGGTTTTCCTCACGGTGCTGATCTTCAGCGCGTTCACGGCGCTGAGCGGATTCGCCGCCGGCCCCGCGACGTTCTCGGCATTCCGCTTCATCGCGGGTCTGGGGCTCGGCGGAATACTGCCGAACGCTATCGCGCTGCTGACGGACTACTCGCCAATGAAGCTGCGGACCACCATCGCGACCATCGTGCTGTGCGGCTACTCGCTCGGCGGCATCCTGGCCCCGCTGTTCAGCATCCTCCTGATCCCGACGTTCGGCTGGCAGTCCGTGCTGTGGGCCGCCGCCGCGCCGCTTCTGCTGCTGCCGCTGGCGTACCGCTACACGCCGGAATCCACGTTCGTGCTGATCCGCCAGGGGCGCCGGCAGGAACTCTTCGACCTGCTCGCGAAAATCGACCCGCGCAAGCCGCTCGACCGCACCAGCGTGCCGTTCGAAGCCGACGTGTCCGAGGCGAAGCTGCCGCTGACGGATCTGTTCCGTGACAACCGCGGCCTGAGCACAGTCATGTTCAGCCTGGCGATCCTGTTCCACCTGATCCTGGGCTACGGCCTGATCAACTGGCTGCCCAAGCTGATGCTGGAAACCGGCTTCGACATGAAGTCAAGCCTGACATTCCTGATCGTGCTGCAATGCGGCGCCATCGTGGGCACACTCGTGCTGGGTCGGCTTGCCGACAAGTACGGCTCCAAGGGCGTGCTGATCCCGCTGTATCTGTCCGGCGCGGTGTCGATGTTGCTGCTCGGGGTCAACAAGGACCCGTTCTGGATGTACGTGCTGGTGGCGATTGCCGGTGCGCCGGTGGTGGGCGCGCAAAACCTTGTTCAGGTGTACATGTCACAGTACTACCCGGCCTACGTGCGTTCCACCGCGTTGGGCACCGCCTCTAGCATCGGCCGGATCGGCGGGATGCTGGGCCCGCTGCTGGGCGGCCTGCTTCTCTCCTTGTCGCTGCCCATCCAGAGTGTCTTCATGGTCTTCGCGATTCCAGGCGTATGCTCGGCGCTGGCCATCACCATGGTCCGAAACCGGCATGCGCGCAAGCCGCTGGAGCCGGTGGGGGCAGGTCTCGACCAGGTGCGCTAGTCAGTATGACTCCCCTGAGGGCAAGAGGGCCGGCCCGCCGCGAGGAATCAAACGCGGGTTAGCATGACTGCCAGAGCCGCACGGTGTGGACAATGCCACACCCGGCGATTTCCAGCGCGGAGGCCAGCATGGAACACGATATCAATCA
>NZ_JBFTQG010000058.1:0-33818 GCF_056398885.1 Cupriavidus sp. 01T418 | reverse complement strand
CCTCGCCCCAATCCTGAACCATGCTCGCCGCACCCCGGCCCACTTCCTCGCCGGGCTGGAACACGAGCATGACAGTGCCTTGCCAGGCGTCGCGATGCTCTGCAAAAATGCGCGACGCCCCCATCAGCCAGGTCACGTGCAGGTCGTGTCCGCAGGAGTGAGCCACGCCTACCTCCACACCGTCCTCATCTTTCGCCTTGACGGTGCTGGCATAGGGCAGGCCAGTATTCTCCGCCATGGGTAGCGCATCCATGTCGGCGCGCAGCATCACGGTGGGGCCTTCGCCATTGCGCAACACGCCGACTACACCTGTGACGCCCACTGCGCGCGTGACCTCGTAGCCCAGCGTTTCAATGTAATCGGCCGCGCGCTTGGCAGTGCGAACCTCTTGCATCGACAGTTCCGGGTGCTGATGGATATCCTTGTAGATCGCTTCGAGTTCCCCCAGCAGTTTCCCGCGGCAGATAGTCAAGGCTTGGACGAGCGGATTCATGGCAGCCTCCAGCTTGTGGATATGTAGGATGCCTCACGCCATCGCGCAATAGCTATCCCGCTTCGCAGATCAGCGCAGTGCCCGCTGGACGACTGCTATTGCGGCAATGACAACGCAGGTGAATGCCAACAGCGCAAACAGATTGCTGGTGGAAATCAGCGTCGCCTGCTGGTCGATCAGTTGCGACAGCCGTGCAAGTTCGGTCTGGTCGATCCCCTGTGGGAAGTCAAACGGCGTCACCTTGGCAATCAGTTGCGTGCGTGCCAGGACCTCACCAAATTGCAACCAAAGGCTTGCCAGTCCCGTCCCGCCTGCAGTAGCGATTTGTCGCACGATATTCTTGAACTGGTAGCCGTGCGCGAAATCGTCAACGTTAAAGTCCGCCCACGTGAGACCCGCGACCAGCATCAGGATGAACGGCGTCGTCAAACTTTGCAAGGCAAGCGCGGGTAGTAGCACGTTAATCGATGCGCCCGGCATCAAGCGCTGTGAGAGCAGCCAGGCTGACCCTGCGAACAACAGGTAGCCGATCGCAATGTAGCGCCTCGTGCCCACCAGAAGCGCGCTGCCCAAGGTGAAACCCATGGCTGCGGCAAAGCCTATCAGACTGGTGGTGGTCAGCACGATGCCGGTGGTCTGGAATGTAAAGCCTAGTCCGCCCTGTAGCATGGTGGATACCACATAGGTCCACAGCCCGTTCAGGAAGTAATAAATCGCGTAAAACGCCAGCCCGACCAGAAAGCGGCGACCTAGCAGCAGCCCGGGGTCAAGCCAGGGGTCGGGATGCCTGTGCAAGTGAGCGAAGGCAGCGGCAATGAAGACCAGGCCGATGATTGGGGTCAGGGCGACAGAGGGCGAACTGGCCAGTTCATAGAAACGCAGGTCGCCCAGTCCGTGCAACAACGTTAGCGCAYCGGCGCCGAGCAGGATGACCGTTACCCAGTCCATGTCCTGGACATCGACTTCCCATGGCGCGCGCGTGGCGGTGAGCCGCTTCGGATACGTCGTCAGCACAAAGATCAGCGTCAGCAACGCGATCCCACCCTGCAGAATGAAGACCATCTGCCAATCCGCACTTTCTACGAGTTGCGCCGTAATCCATGGAGCCAGGGCGACCAGACCCATGGAGCCAATATTGAAGCCGATAAAGAGCGGGCGTCGCTCCTCGCGCACCGCGGCGATCTGAATGATGATGCGCGAAGCCGCAAACAGCCCCCCCGCCCCGAAGCCCTGGACGGCACGCGCAAGGCTCAATTCCAGCGAATTTCGAGAGAGTGCGCACAGCACCGCGCCGAAGCCGGCTATCGCCAGGCCGGCAAGCGTGAAACCGCGATAACTAATGTCGCGAGCCAGGCGGCGCAGCATCAGATTGGCGACTACCGCGGCCGCCGCATAGGAAGTGATGCTCCAGAGGAAATCTTCTGGCGAAGCATGCACCCCCCCGCGAATGTGGGTGCCCGCGACCCCCATCATCGCCGACGCCCAGAAGTCGACGCCGGTCGCGCAGCCGAGCGCCAGCCCGATCAGATAGACCCGCGCTGCCGAGAGGTCCGGATGCATGCTAAGCAAAGCCTTGCTACTCGTCATGGTGGTCGGGGAATCGGCTTGAGTGGTGAAGGCAAACTGCGTGCGCGCCAGTTCGAGCGCCGTCAAGCCGAACATATGGCGTCTCCATGGCGCATATTGCGTTCGACTTCGTACTGCGGGTCACTGACGTGTACGAAAGTCACTTCAGCCGGCGGACTTTGATTGATCTCCAGCGGGTGCTGGCCGGCCCGGCTGTTCCGACAGAATGTGCTGGGCTGTCCGCAAGGCCACGGCGAGGCCGTTCTCCGTCGAGTTGCAGGTCCCGGCTGTCGGTAACACCCCGGTGCTCACAAGGAACAGATTCTCATGGTCGTACGTGCGTCCCCACTGGTCGCAAACGAACTTTGCGGGGTCGTTACCCATGCTCAGCGTGCCGCAGATGTGCTGGTTGTTGGCGAAATCACCGTCCTTGCTATAGCGCAGATTGGTGCCACCCATCAGTTCGGCAACCTGCTTGAAATCATCTTTCGAACGTTCGGCTCCTCTGCGTGTGTAGTCGTCGATGGAATAGTGAGCCTGGGGTTTCGGGATACCCATGGCATCTTTCTGGTCGCTCAGGGTGATCCGGTTTTCCGGGTGCGGCAGCACTTCCAGGACGTTCTTCAGGTTCATCTCCCGTGCCGCGCTGTAGCGCAAGCGCTTTTCGAATTCGACGCCATAGACTCCCGCACTGATCAATGCGTTCGTGGTGCCATCGACACGGGAGATATTCGTGAAGTCCAGCCGGTACGGGGCGTGCTCGGAACGGAAGGGGCCGTCGCGCAGGGTGTTGATGGAAGTGGGGCTCTGCGGCCCCCGTCCCAGCCACAGGTCTTCATCGGCGTCGAATGTGAGCGAGGTGCTTGGGTGATCCATCAGGTTCCTGCCGACCATGTCACTGCTGTTCGCCAGGCCCTTGGGGAATTTGTCGCTCGCCGAGAGCAATAACAGCCTCGGACTTTCGATCCCGTTGGCTGCGACAATAAAGGTCTTGCCAGTGACGCGATGAGATCGCTTGTCCGGATCATAGTACAGCGCTGCGGTGATCCGCCCTTTGTCGTCGTGCTCCAGCTTGTAGACGTTTGCGCTCGTCAGGATCCTGACGCCAGCAGCCTCCGCCGAGGCTGCGGCGACGCCACCGTTGTATTGTGCGTCGATCGGGCAGATCGGCTGGCAACTGTTGTTGCCGCAACACGGTGGTCTGCCATCGTAGGTTCGGCTGTTGCGCGCCGTGGTATTGCTGACCACTTCATAGGCCGGGGCGAGCCGCTCCCGAATCCGACGCATGGCCCATACTTCCGCGACTGGTTCCATCGGGAACGGTTTGGTGCGCGGCGAGCCAGTATTAGGCGCCCCGGAGACGCCCATGATTTCCTCCGCTTCCTGGTAAAACGGCTCGAGTTCGTCGTAGGTGATGGGCCAGTCGACGCCGACGCCATACAAGCGCTGAATCCGGAAATCGTTCGGTACGTTGCGCCAGGCTTGTGCAGCCCAATGCCAGGTGCTGCCCCCATACATCCGCATGTATTCGGCAGGGTAGGGGTAGGGTCCTGCTTGAATCAGGTGCCCATTGTCCTTGGGCTGGTAAATGGGATGCGGTGCCCAGGGTGCGGGCGGATAGGGTGACATCCAGTCACTACGGCGCGTGGAGTTCCGGAACCGCGCGACGATTTCGGCACGCGTGATACGCGGCCCCGCCTCCAGGATCAGCACGGAGGCGCCACTCTTGACCAGTTTGCGCGCGGTCAGGGAACCGATGATCCCGGAGCCAATGACGACAAAATCAGCAGATGACTGGTCAGCCATTTTTCGCTCCTGCGTTCGGCTTCGCTGCCCAGCTGCCATACACGCCATAGCAGTAGGTCGGGGGTTTCAAGACATCCGAGACGATGACGGCGTTGAGCGCGTTTTCATACGCGAAGGTTCGCACATTGTCTCCGCTGCCGACCATGCCCAGGAACCACGCCGTCGCAATCTTGCGCGGTATGGCGGCCAGCGGCGACTGCTCGTCGTCGAGCACCTTCTGTAACTGAAGCGGGTCGATTCTGCGCGTGTTGATCAGGGCCAGCAGTTGGCGGGCGCCAGCGGGAAAATTGGCGTCGTCGTCGGTTAGCGCCTGAAACAAGCGCTTTGCCAGGACGCTGTCAAGCGTTTGACGTCCCGCGATGATGGCGGAAAGCGCAAGAAATGCTCCCTGGTCACCATCGGCGACGGGTTGGGCAACGGCCCAGGGAATCAGGGAGGCTGTGTAAGCGGACAGCAAGCTGGCCAGAAGCGCCCGGCGGGCGCGATCGGGCTCTGCGTCTTCCGGCGTCATTTGTTCGCGAAATTTCATGGCGATACCCGTCCAGAGAAGGATTGCTTCGCCTCCTGCGGAGGCGATCGACGCCCGGCTTGCTCAAAAGTTATGCACGATGCCAAACATGCCAACAAACTGATTGCTGCCAGAAGCCGGCGTACTATTCTGCGAATCGCCCACGGTCGCGGTGGCGTTAACCAGCTGCCCACTGCCGGCAGCGCCGAGCGTCTGCCCGCTAGCGTGCTGGTAGGCCTGCAGCGCGTATAGCGCAGTCCGCTTCGAAAAGTGATAGGACTCCCTGAGCGACACCTGGTGATAGCGCGCGCTATCGGAAATGCCGTTCGAGGCACTGGCACGCGTGTAGCTATAGCCGACGGCGGCGTCGAACTGCGGGGCGATATCGAATTGGGCGATGGCGCCGTAAGTGTTGAATACAGCGGTGTCGGTAAAGAGTGAATTATTGCCGGGCTTGAACCGCACGTTCGTGTAATTGAGTCCAAGGAGCGCCCGCCCCAGCTTGTACGTGGCCGCCGCGCCAACATGCTGGACATCATGTGCCGACACAAAGCCGGTAGTGACCGACGAAGATCCATAGCTGCCACTTGCATTGGGATCCAGCGCCTGCACGTTTCCGGTGTTGTACAAGCGCAAATAGGCTGCCCCGATGGCAAACGGGCCCTTCGCGTATTTGATACCCGAGCTGAACGAACTGCCGCGCTGCAAGCTTCCAGGTATCTCCCCAAATGCGTATTGCACGGCTGCGCTAAAGCCGGAGAGCAGGGGTGTGACGTACTGCACAGAGTTGTTGAGGCGGACCGTGGTATCCAACGCGTCGAGATCGCCAGGATGCGCGCCTGTCGCGCCAGTCAGATACCCAACCGGCCCGATCCCGCCGAGTATTTGGTAGTAGGCGGAGTACTGGCGACCTAATGTCAGCGTCCCCGCACGTGTATCCTGCAGGCCGACAAAGGCCTGCCGGTTGAAGATCAGGCCAGAACTCGATTCCTTGCCGGAGTCGATATCAAAGCCTTCCTGCAGATCGAATATGGCTGAAGTCGTTCCGCCTAGGGACTCGCTACCGCGCAGGCCGAAACGCGAAGCCGAGACATTGCCGCTTCGGGTATAGAAATTGGAGTGGCCTTGCTGATTATTGGCATAGACAAGGGCATCGTCCACGATGCCATATAGTGTGACGCTACTTTGTGCCATGGTCGAGGCACCCGCAAGGAAGCAGAGCGAGGCGACTGCGAGCTTGTGCAGATGCGATGGCTTCATCATTTCTCCGGGTTCCTTCGAAATCGTGCCGAGCTCACTCGGTGGCTCGCCCAGTCGCGAGAGCCAAACCATACGACCGCGCGTAATGACAGGCCTACCTTTGCACCTAACGGAATTTTCTGCGTCTGACTCGGACGAGGAAAACTATCAACGCAATGACTACAA
Source organism: Cupriavidus sp. 01T418 (assembly GCF_056398885.1). Lineage (NCBI taxonomy): Bacteria > Pseudomonadati > Pseudomonadota > Betaproteobacteria > Burkholderiales > Burkholderiaceae > Cupriavidus > Cupriavidus sp. 01T418. The sequence goes on along the minus strand of NZ_JBFTQG010000058.1, from coordinate 28,020 downwards.
CCAGACCTGCTGCCATGCCGACGCGGACGAGGGTAACAAGATTAGACGGCGCCCCCCCCTCCCGCAGCGATTTGACTTGATCGGCCGTGACGACCGCCTTGGGATTCCCGTAGCGTTGAGTCAGATACGACGCGAGAGTGGCAATCTGCTGATCGGTGAGCGAATGCGCGAAGCCTGGCATCCGCAGTTCAGGCGGTTCGACCTGCCGCTGAACGCCTTCCAGGATCACCATGATCAAGTTGTTGGCCTTTGTTCTGCCGAGCGCCGCGTTGTGAAACAAAGAGGGCAAGCCGCCGTCAAAACTGCCCTCTGCGTGAGCTTGGTGGCAGGTCGCACAATGGGCGTCATAGAGCTGGGGGCCGGTCATACGGTTCAGGTCGGTTGGCAGGGCAAGGCCACGGATACTGAGCAGATCATCCGCCTTGGCACCCCATGACGACGCCGCGCGCGTATCGCCGGCATCGTGAATCGCAGGCACGCTTTTCAGATAGATCGCAATAGCATGCAGGTCCGCATCGTTCAGATGTCTCAGGCTGTGGTCAATGGCCTCCGCCATGGGACCGGCGGCCTGGGCCTTATTCATCGCGTTTCCGTCACGGAGGTAGCCGGCGAGTTCCTGCTCGCTCCAATTCCCGACGCCGCTGATCGCATCCGACGTGATATTCGGTGCATACCAGGTCCCCACATCGCCTCCATCGAACTCACGAGCGCTATTTTCGGCCATCATGAAATTGCGTGGGGTATGGCAGGCGCTGCAATGCGCCAGCCCGCGGCTCAGGTAGGCGCCCCGGTTCCACTCCGCGCTCTTGCCCGGATCGGCGCGGAATGGCTTGCGATCGAGGAATAACAGGTTCCAGGCCGCCATCGACAAACGAATATTGAAGGGGAAGGGCAGGGCGGTTGGGGACGGTGCGGCATCTACGGGCGCTACGCCATGCATGAAATAGGCGTACAGCGCTGCCGCATCTTCATCGGTCACCTGCGCATACGACGTGTATGGCATTGCCGGATACAGACGCTGCCCGTCTGCACGCACGCCCTTGCGCAATGCGTCGGTAAACTGTGCGAGCGTATAGTTGCCGATGCCGTGGGTCTTTGACGGGGTGATATTCGTCGAAACGATGGCACCCAACGGCGTTGGAAGTGACAGCCCACCGGCGTACGGCTTCCCGGCTGGCGCACTATGGCAGGCCACGCAGTCCCCGGCAACGGCCAGGTATTGGCCACGTTTGACCTGCGCTGCGTCGCCGGCATCCTCTGCTACGGCATGTGGCGCATACATGAATGAGAGCGACGTCATCACGTAACTCAGGACAAGGATAAAACGAGGCATCCATCGAACTGAGTGCACGCTGATCTCTCCCACTTCCAAGTGGAGAAGGTAAACACCCTCAATGCGATAGAGCCTAGTTTAAGGAGCGAAAGTGTGCAATGTGCATCTTCATTGTGGTGCCCGATGACAACGATCCATTGAGGGCGACGCGGCGATCCCCTATCACGTTCGATCTTGCCTGTGTCATTTTAATGACATTTAAGGTGTGCGCCATTCAGATGATCTGGCCTAATCCATAGCTTCGCTTCGAAGCGCTGCGAACTCTGCCCGGAGAAGCGAGCAGCTGCGAGTAGTTGGAGCCAATACATCAGGCAACTTGCACAACAGTCCTTGCGCACTATTCTGAAGATGGCCTTGATACTTCATCGCCGCCCGTAGGTGCCGGTCACTGTGTCGCGCTGGCAATCGCGCTGGGCGTAACCGCGATGGTTGAGAGTGGGCTATGCGGGCGTGTCAAAGGTCGTTGACTGACAACGACTAGCTCGAGTCGACGACACATTGACAACCAGTCACTCACGAAAAAATTTGAGGCAGATCATGTCGAACCATTTTGCAATGCTTCTCACCTGCGTCGTGCTCGGATCCTTTGGGGTTGCACATGCTCAGAAGACACCAGACCCGCAAACCGACGGCGCCAGCACCGGTGCGCGGGACCCCTATACTGACGGGGCACGCGCCGGCAAGTTTGATCCGTACACTGAAGGCGCGAATAAATCGACGCAGGAGAACCTTAACCCATCCGGGACAGTGAATTCGCCACGCGACCCCTATTCTCAGGGGGCCCGCAGTGGGCCGCGAGATCCCTATAGCGACGGGGCTCGCACCTTAAATCGAGACTATCCATTTGATACAACCGGTCACGTGAATGATCGCCGAAACCCGTTTTTCCAGGGAGGTTGATGCGCTCAGGTCTGCGCATGGCTTCCGAGGGAGAGAGGGGCAATTTGCACGCACGTCCGCGCAGGGGATCTTCATTACGACCTGGCAGCATCCCCGGGTCCCGCGCGGCGTGCAGAGGTCGGTAACCCCCGTCGGCCTCTCCTCGCGCACAGTTGGAGATGCTGCGCTGGCGCAGGCAAGCCGATTCATCAACCAGGCTTGACGCTCGGGCACGCTGGATGTGGTAGCCATACACAGGCGAAAGCCCGGGGGTTCTTCGAGGATAAGACTTCGTGCGCGCTATTGCCGGCTTGGAGGTGGATCGCCAGGCTGGGTGCGCGCATTGACGCGCACATATTCTTAAGGACGATGAAGGACGTGCGATGAGACCGTCTTTCGGCACGCCAACGCACCAGGTCCGAGTGCGGCGGCGTGGTTTTCTCGATCGCGCTGGCCTCAGCCACGCTTGCAGGTTGCGCCGCGTTCGGCGGTTCCCACAGCACCCAGACCGGAGACCAGTGAACACCACGACTCCGATGCGCTTTATGTTGTCCTAAAAGGACGGAAATTCGTCATTCAGGCCAGCAGGGTTGGCATTTACCATGGAGCTGTCAATCCACTCGGTATGAGGACTCCAGATGAGCGCTATCGACAGCTCGAAGAGAAACATGATTCACCTGCACGAGGCTGCGCTGAGCCTGCTCACCCGGGCGGTCGCCTGTGGCATGGCTGGTTTCGAATGTCAGGCAGGGGGTATCGAATGAATAGCACTGCACTGGCCTGCACCGCTGTCCTTGGTCTGCTCTTGTTCGCGCTTGGATTCGCCATCTCGATCCTGCGCTCTAGCGTCGGCGTGCTGAGCGGATACGCCCCCGAGCCTGATGGGCTGCTAACGAAACTGGTTCGCGCTCACGGCAACACCGCCGAGTACCTTCCGATCTTCGCGGTGCTTTTTCTGTACCTCGGCGCTCACAATCCGCCTCAATGGCAGCTTTGGTGCATGGCAGCCGCAACTGTCTGCCGCTTGCTCCTGGTGGTTGGACTACTTGCCTGGCCATCCATGTCGAAGCCCAATCCGGCCCGTGCCATAGGGGCCTTGGGAACTTACGCGTTCGGTGTGACCCTTTGCGTTGCATTGCTCAGCGGCCGCTAGCCCTCTGGCCGCGTCGCGTGGTGCGACGCGCATTCGAGCACGTTGAATCAACCTGAAGAGGAGCGGTACTGATGTCGAATCAGATCAACAGCCGTCGTCGGCGCTTTGTTGGGACGGCTGCCGTCAGCGTAGGTGCGCTGGACCTGGTCTTGAGCGGGCTGGCGCACGCACAGTCCCGACAAGCCAGCGTGCCTGCTGCAGGCGCGAATGCCGCAGCGTCGAATGCATCGTTCACGGAGATCAGGCAGATCGATGCCGGCGCTCTGAATGTCGGTTATGCCGAAGTCGGCCCGGCTAGCGGCCCGGTCGTGATCTTGCTCCATGGCTGGCCATACGACATCCACAGCTTCGCCGACGTTGCGCCTCGGCTCGCGTCGGTGGGCTATCGGGTGGTCGTTCCGTACCTGCGCGGCCACGGGACGACACGGCTTCTTGCCAGCGACGCGGTCCGCAATGGCCAGCAGGCGGTGCTCGCCGTCGACGTCATCGCGCTGATGGATGCGCTGAAGATCGAGAAGGCGATCATCGGCGGTTTCGACTGGGGCGCGCGCTCGGCCAACATCGTCGCGGCGCTGTGGCCGGAGCGCTGCAAGGCGCTGGTCTCGGTGAGCGGCTATTTGATCGGCAGCCAGCAAGCCAACACGGCGCCCTTGCCGCCGAAGGCAGAGCTTACGTGGTGGTACCAGTTCTACTTCGCAACGGAGCGTGGCAAGCGCGGCTATGACGCCAACCGGCACGACTTCAATAAGCTCATCTGGCAACTCGCATCGCCGAAATGGAATTTCGACAATGCGACGTTCGAGCGATCCGCAAAAGCCTTCCAGAACCCGGATCACGTGGCGGTCGTGATCCACAACTACCGCTGGCGCTTGGGTCTTGCCGACGGGGAGCCGCAGTACGATGCGCTCGAAAAGCGTCTCGCAGCCGCGCCGGTCATCACCGTGCCGAGCATCACTCTCGAAGGCGACGCCAATGGCGCGTCTCATCCCGAGCCGGCAGCGTATGCGAAGAAGTTTTCCGGCAAATACACGCACCGGACCATCGGCGGCGGAATCGGCCACAATCTGCCGCAGGAAGCGCCCAAGGCTTTTGCGGACGCGGTGATCGAGGTTGCCGGCTACTAAGTACCCAAGTACCAAGGTGCCGCGCCTTAAAGGCAAGGACCGCCAACGGCGCACGCTACACATTTGAGGAAGAATCCATCATGAACCGTTTGTTGAAGAGATGTCTCGCGTCGGCGATGTTGCTCGCCAGCGTGTTTTCGCTGAACGCGGCCCATGCCGCCCCGCCGCAGGATCTGAAAGGCACGAACGTCGTGCTTGTGCACGGCGCTTTCGCCGACGGATCGAGCTGGGCGAAGGTGATTCCGCTGCTCGAAGCGCGTGGTCTTCACGTGGTTTCGGTTCAGAACCCGCTCAGCTCGCTCGCGGATGATACGGCGGCGACCAGGCGTGCGATCGAGCTGCAAACCGGTCCGGTTGTGCTCGTAGGCCATTCGTGGGGCGGCTTCGTGATCACCCAGGCTGGCAACGACGATAAAGTCAAGGCGCTCGTGTACGTAGCCGCGCTCGTTCCGGATAGCGGCGTATCGGTCAACGACATGAATAAAGGGAAGCCGGCGCCGGCCTGGGCAGGGGAACTGAGGAAAGACTCCGCAAACTTCCTGACGTTGTCCACCGACGCGGTGGTGAATGATTTCGCCCAGGATCTGACGCCGGCGCAGGCACGCACCCTCGCAGCGACGCAAGGACCGTGGTTCGCGGGCGCTCTGGACGACAAGGTGAGCATTGCTGCGTGGCACACGAAGCCGTCCTGGTTCGTGGTCGCCAACCAGGATCGCATGATCGATCCGCGAGCAGAGGAAGCAATGGCAAAGCAGATCGGCGCAACGACGATACATGTCGATTCGAGTCACGTCGCAATGCTGAGTCATCCGAAGGCGGTTGCCGCCGCGATCATCGCAGCGGCAAGCAAAATCCGGTAACGGTCGCATTGAAACTTTCAGGCTTCCTGTGACGCCGACGCACGCCCGCGGCGCGCGGTTGGCGTCCGCGGACCTGCAACGGACGCCAGGCCAAGCCTTTCCCTCAATCTCGGCACCGCAAAATCGATGAATGCCCGCAGCTTGAGCGGTATCCGGCCCTGGCCCACGTACATCAGATTGACCGGCACCGGTAGCGGTTCGTAGGCTTCCAGCAGCATCACGAGGCTGCCGGATTTCACCAGTTCGTCAATCTGGTACGACGCTACCCGTGCAATACCGGCCGCCTCCGCCGCGGCAACGACGGCAGTCTCCACCGAGTTCACCACAAGCCGGGACGGCACCTCGATCTTCAGTGACCGGCCTTTCGAGAGAAATTCCCAGTTGCTGCCGACCGCATACCCTTCGTATGTCACGCAGTCGTGCGACAGGAGATCTTCAGGCTTCCCGGGTGCCCCGCGCTTCTTCAGGTAGGCGGGGCTTGCGCATACCACTTCCCGAAGCAGGCCGATACGCGTGCCGATCAAGCTGCTGCTCGGTTGCTCTCCAATTCGCAGCACCAGATCCACGCGCTCTTCCAGCAGATTGACGAACCGGTCCGTCAATTGCACCCGCATGCGGATTTGCGGAAACGCACGCAGGAAGTCGACGATCACCGGCATGACGTGGATGCGGCCCATCACCGGCGGCACGCTGATCACCAGTTCTCCCTGCGGCGCATGATATTCGCCCGAAGCCGTACGTTCGATTTCCGCGATCTCCTCCAGAACGCGCCGGCATGACGCCACATAGCCGCGCCCGGCTTCCGTCAGTGCCAGCTTGCGGGTACCGCGCACGAGCAACCGCACATTCAGGTGTGCCTCCAGTTCGGACACGCGTCGGCTCACGGTCGCCAGGGGAACGCGAAGTTTTCGACTTGCGGCGGAAAGGCTTCCGGTGTCTATCGCCGCCAACAAAATGACCATCGCCTCGAGTCGATCCATGGCCTTCCACCGATGAGAGGGTAGTTCCCAATTCTACCGGCTACTCAACGGACCGGCAGATGCCTATTCTCTGTCCATCCGGCCTCGCCTGTTACCTGTCTTGCCCATCAGGAGCCAACCATGACGTTCGATACGCTGAAAGTGAACCGCGACGGAGCGGTTCTGTTCGTGGAAATATCCGCGCCGCCCATGAATCTGCTCGGCCCCGGGCTAGTGCGCGACCTGGTCACCCTGATCCGGGACGCCGAAGCCGATGACGGCACCAAGGTGCTCGTATTCAGCAGCGCCGACCCCGATTACTTCATCTCCCACGTCGATGTGACGAAGGTAAAGGAGTATCGCGAGGAAGCCGCAAAGCTGACCGGCGAGCCATCGATCGCGTTGCTGTTCCGCCACCTGAGCACCAGTCGGCTTGTCTCCATCGCGCGGATCGAAGGGCGCGCGCGCGGCGCGGGCAGTGAATTCGTGCTGGCGTGCGACATGCGCTTTGCTGCGCGGGAATCCGCGGTGTTCAGCCAGATGGAAGCCGCATTCGGATTGATTCCTGGCGGCGGCGCGGCCCAATCCCTCACCCGCCTGATGGGCCGCGGCCGGGCGCTTGAAGTGATGCTGGGCGCATTGGACTACGACGCGGACACCGCGGAACGGTATGGATGGATCAACCGGGCGCTGCCCGCCGATTCGCTCGGCGACTTCGTCGCATCGCTCGCGCGGCGCATCGCGCGTTTTTCGGCGGCCGGGCATGTGATAGTCAAGGAGCGCGTCAATGCCATCGCGCTGGCTTCCATCGACGATTTTCGCCGCGATTCCGACCTCTTCGGGGAGAACGTGCGGTCCCTGCCAGCGCAACGGCGTCTGGAAGCCGCCATGGCGCGCGGCTTCCAGACGCGCGAGGCGGAACTGGACCTCGCCCGGCTGCTGGGCGAACTCGACGAATGACAACCAGGAGTGCATTGATGTTTCAGAAGCAAGAAGTACGTTTCCCCGTCGAGGGTGGCATCGACCTGTCGGCGTGGCTGTTTGTGCCGGAGCACCACACCGCGCCGCTGCCGGCCATCACCATGGCGCACGGCTTCGCGGGTACGAAATACCATGGCATCGAGCCGTTTGCCGAAGCCTTCGCAGAGGCCGGCTTTGTCGTGCTGCTACACGATCACCGCAACTTTGGCGACAGTGGCGGCGCACCAAGGCAAGACATCAATCCCTGGCAACAGATCGACGATTGGCGCCGCGCGATTTCCTATCTGCAAGCGCGGCCGGAAGTGGACGAAACCCGCATCGGCATCTGGGGCACGAGCTTTGCCGGCGGTCATGCCATCGTGCTGGGCGCGACGGACCGGCGTCTGAAGGCGGTGGTGGCGCAGGCGCCCACCGTCGACGGCCATGCCACGGGGCTGCGGCGGGTTCCGCCGGAGGTCGTCGCCGACATCGAGGCACGGTTCGTGGCCGACGACCGCGCACAGCTCAATGGCGAACCGCCGGCGATGCAGCCGATCGTCAGCAGCGAGCCCACCAGGCCGGCCGCCTACAAGGCCGCGGATGCCGTGAGCTTCTACCTTCGCCCGGTGCCGGACGGTGCCTGGGAAAACAGGCTCACGCTGCGCTCGACGCGCTGGGCACGCATGTATTCGCCAGGCGAGTTCATCGATCGCGTATCCCCGACCCCGCTGCTGATGCTGGTGGCCGAACGCGACCACATCGCCGTCACCGACCTGGCGCTCAAGGCATACGAGCGGGCACTGGAACCGAAGCGGATGGTCATGCTCAAGGGCGGCCACTTCGATCCCTACCTTGCGGAGCTTCCGAGCGCCTCGCGCGAGGTCGTCGACTGGTTCAGGATGCACCTCTGACGGTGCGCACAGGTCGGTCGGCCACCAGCGCCTGGCTCGCATCGCCCAGGCGAATCGGGTGCGGACGTGCATCGCGCATTTGCGGGATTCGCCTCGGGGTTGCCGGCCGAACGATGGCGCAATACATCGTTGGCAGGCATCGCCCCGCGGTGGTGAAGCCAACACAACCACAGGCGTGGTGTCTGCCCGTCCAGGACATGCTCTGCGCATGTCACGTCATGGCATGGCATGAATCGCGACGGTATACGTCATTTACGACATGGCAAGCGCGAGGCCAGAATGGAGTGTCTTCCCAGACGAGATCTATGCGGCGCCACGAAGCGGGACCGAGCGAGCCTATTCAAATCTCATCCACTACAACCGCCTCGAAAAGGGCAGCCATTTCGCGGCATGGGAACAGCGTCGTGTGCCAGCTAGTCCTCAATCGCGTGCATCGCGCGAATGGATTCCCGGAGTGTATCCATGACAATTATTTGAATGTACTGAATATCGGCTTTACGATGACGGCATAGGCGGGATTCGTCGGCCAGTCCAGGCCAGATAGTTCATGGAAGCATGCGATGCCGCGAACACGCTTAAGTACGACAAGGCGCGGGGGCCATCGATTCCAAATGGGGCCGTCAAGTGCTGCTGGGGTCAGTCCAAACTCAACCCGGGATGAAGGAGCTCAATTGAAATCGTCTGACTACACTTTCTCGCAAGCGCGACGGCTGACCCGCGAGGCGTCCGACATGGCAGAGAAAACGGAGAGATCATGGATGACTTCCTGATTGCCTTCGGCGCGCTCTGGTTTGTGATCTGTTTGTACGCCTGCCTGGCGTACCACATCAGCGGGATTGGCCCCGGCGCGGCGCAGCAGAGCAAGTCTCCTCCATGGATCAGCAAGGAGACCTTCATGCCTACGTACACTGTATCCGCCTCTGCGGCTTGCTATCCTCGCGGGCCAAAGAGGAACTGGCGGCAGCGAGTGCTGCGGCGCTCGACGAGGCCATCGCGCCCCGAATTTTCCGGGCAATCAAAGGAGTGACACTTGAACAAGCTCTTGGCAGAAGTCATCGAGGCGCATGGTGGCCTTGAACGATGGAATAAACTTGGTTCGGTGACGGCGACGCTCGTTACTGGCGGGGGATTGTGGGGGATGAAGGGCCTGGTGCAGGACGCCAGCCCCCGTGAGATGACAGTCGCGCTCCACGACCAAGCCGCTTCCGTCGTTCCGTTCGGGCAGCAGGATTGGCGCACCGCCTTCAGGCCTGACCGGATCGCGATCGAGACCACTTCGGGAGCGACCGTTCGCGAGCGCGCCGATCCAAGGGCCTCGTTCGCCGGACACGGGATGGACACGCCGTGGGATCCGCTGCACCGGGCCTACTTTAACGGCTACGCGATGTGGACCTACCTGACGACGCCCTTCCTCATGGCGATGCCCGGGTTCGATGTCACCGAGATCCCGCCATGGCGAGAGGGTGGGGACCTCTGGCGTGGCTTGCGGGCGCGGTTTCCCGACCACATTGTCAGCCATAGCAAGGAGCAGGACTTCTACTTCGGCGACGACTTGCTGCTGCGCAGGCATGATTACCATGTCGATGTTGCAGGTGGCTTCCCGGCAGCGCAATATGTCCACGACATCGTGGAGGTGAACGGCCTTCGCTTTCCGACCAGGCGCCGTGCCTATTTGCGCGGCCCCGGCCTGCAACCGATCCGCGACCTGCTGTTGGTCTCAATCGATCTCAGCAACTTCCGCTTTGGTTGAGGACGTACGGCGGCGGCGCCTGCGGCGAAGATGCGGCATCGCCTGCTCCGCTCCTGGCCTCTCAGCCGGTCGGCAGCCTGTTGGATGTTCGAGAAAGAGAAGGTGTCTTGCATGGTGATCTCGATAACGGGAATATGAGCTTGGCGCCGCTCGACGCGAAGCGTCCGGACGGCAACAGGTCTGGCTCCAATGACGAAGCCATCGCAGCACTGGCTGTCACCAAAGCTGGAGAACCATCCTCGCGCCAAGGAGAACGAGCAAGCCGCCCGCCACCCACCGCTGAATCAGCAACCAGTGCGGACGGCGCGCCATCATCGCGGCGGCGCGGCCGGCCGACACCGCGACGAGCGCATTGACGGAAGCGAACGCGACGGTGAGCGAGAGTCCGAGCACCAGCGATTGCTTGAGGACGCTTCCCGCGCCGTAGTCGATGAACTGCGGCAGTATCGACAGAAAGATCATTGCCAGCTTCGGATTGAGAAGGCTGGTCATCGCGCCCATCGCGAACAGCCGGCGCGGCCTGTCCGTCGAGACCGCCTCGACCTGAAGCGGGGAACGGCCGCCTGGCCTGAGCATCTGCCAGGCCATGAAAAGCAGGTAGACAGCGCCAGCTATTCCCAGCATGCGCCCGGCACCTGGAATCGCCAGGAATAGCGCACTGATGCCGAACGCCGCACTGAACATATAGGACAGGTATCCGAGCATCACGCCAGTCAGCGAGATCAATCCTGCCCTGGTGCCCTGCGACACCGAACGCGCCATCACGTAGACCATATTGGGCCCTGGCGTGATCGCCAGCATGCTGCCCACCGCCAGGAATTCAACCATCGTTTTCATGCGCTCCACCTGTCCATGTCTCAGGGATGATGGTTCCAGTATCGGACCGCATGATAGATAAGTGAAACGGATTATACTGATGCGATTATTCAGTATTTCTGACGTATGAGAAAACTCGATCTCGACGTACTGGAAATGGTCGTCGCCGTGGCCGACGCTGGCTCCTTCGCGCGTGCCGCCGAATCCTTGCACCGCTCGCCATCGGCAGTCAGCATGCAGATCAAGGCAATCGAAGAGGTGCTCGGCAAGCCACTCTTCGTGCGAACAACCCGCAACGTCGCCCTGACCGACGACGGCAGGATACTCGTCGACTACGGCAGGCAGATGCTGGCCATGCGAGAGGAAGCCTGGGCGGCCGTGGTCCGCCCGGAGATTCGCGGTCGCGTCACGATTGGCGTACCCGATGACTTCGCGTCGTCATTGCTGCCCTCGGTACTGCGAAGATTCGCGGTCGCGCATCCGCGCGTGGAAATCCGCGTCATCGGGCTGCCCAGCAACGCGCTCATCCCATTGCTGAAGGACAACACGCTCGACCTTGCATGCATCACGAAGATTCGCGGCGTCACCGGGGAATTCATCCGGCATGAACCCATGGTATGGGTCGCGGCGCGTGGCAACCGGCAGATATGGAAAGAGCGACCGCTGCCTATCGCAGTCTTTGCGCACGGCAGCTCCGCCCGTGCACACGCGATCACCGCGCTGCAGCGGGCCGACATTCGGTATCGCATGTCCTATGAAAGCCCCAGTCTTCTTGGCTTGCTCTCCATGGTCGAAGCGGGCCTGGCGGTCGCGCCACTGGCGCGATGCAGCGTCCCGGAACACGTGGCAGTGCTTGGCGAATCCGAAGGCCTGCCCCCGCTTGCTGCACTCGAGGTTGTCCTTGCCCGTAGTGCCCAATCTGCCCGGTCGCCATGCGATTTCCTGGCGGAACAGATGTTGGTCGAACTCAGGTAATGCGTGTCCCATAGAGACATGCTGCGAACTGCGTGAAGCTTGCCCCGCTTCTCACCAGGCTTCAGCCAATGAGATCGGCACCTGTTGCAAGGACAATCTTTCCAAAGTGTGTGCCGGAATCGATCAGCTCGTGAGCGCCGCGAGCATCAACAAGCGCAAAGGTCTTGTAGACAACCGGCTTGATCTTGCCGCTCGCGATGTGCGGCCAGACCTGCTGCTCCAGGTCATTGATGATGGTCGCCTTGTCCGCGGATGTGCGCGATCGCAATGTTGAGCCCATATGCGTCAGACGTTTCGTCAACATCGGCAAGACGTCGAGATCCTTCGCCGGCCCCTTGATCACGCCCACCTGGAGGATCCGTCCGTCCATGGCTGCGGCGTCATAGTTTCTAGCCACGTAGTCGCCGGCAATGATGTCGAGGATCACGTCGACGCCTCTTCCATCGGTAGACCGCTTCGTTTCGGCGACGAAATCTTCCTCGCGGTAATCGATCGCAAGGTCTGCGCCTAGCGCCAGGCTGGCCTCCCGATGGGCCTGCGAGCCAACTGTCGTGATGATTTTCGCAGCGCCGAACGCCTTCGCCAGCATGGTCGCCGTGGTACCGATACCTGACGCGCCGCCATGGATCAACACCGATTCGCCGGCAACCAGCTTGCCGCGCTGGAACAGGTTCAGCCATACCGTCATAAACGTCTCGGGCATGGCCCCCGCTTCCATCAACGTCAGGCCTTTGGGGATATGCATCGTGTTGCAGGCGTGCGCGACTGCATATTCTGCGTAGCCACCACCGGGAATCAATGCACACACCAGTTCGCCGATCCGGAATTGGGACACGTCGGAGCCAACGGCAACCACTTGACCTGCCACTTCCAGCCCTGGAATGTCCGAAGCGCCGGGGGGCGGATCATACAGCCCTTTGCGCTGGAAAACGTCTGGACCGTTCACGGCAGCCGCGTGGATGCGGATCAGAACCTGATCGGCGGCCGGCATCGGCACCGCGCGCGTAGTCGGCACCAGGACCTCAGGACCGCCGGGCTGTTTGATCTCAATGGCCGTCATGGATGACGGCACACGATAAGTTGAAGCAGACATGGATACCAATCCTTCTATAGATGAGGCTCGATTGATCCGGGCGGATCATTGAACGAGGAACTCTTGCGTTCAGTTTAGGCCTCGACGTTGATGAATATGTGCAGCATTATTCATGGTGTCAGATGCAAATTTGCATCAGGAGGGCGGCCCGATGAACTGGGATGACGCGCGAGTGTTTCTCGCGGTGGAGCGCGAAAAAACGCTCATGGAGCGGCCAGGACGCTCAATCTCGATCAGGCGACGGTCGGCAGACGGATCGCGGCACTAGAGCACGCCCTGCGTGCAACGCTCTTCCTGCGCACCTCTGAGGGCTACGCGTTAACCGCCGCGGGCGAGGCCGCGTTGAAATCGGCGGAGAAAATGGAACACTCCGCACACGAACTCGTCAGACGAACTCAAGGCACGGATACACGGCTTGCGGGGGACGTAAGAGTCACCAGCACCGACTCGATTGCGCTCGAATTCCTGCTTCCGGCCATCGAACGCCTGCATGCCGCGCATCCCGAAGTGCGCGTCCTGCTGGACACGTCGACGCGCATGCTAAATCTGGCAAGGCGTGAAGCGGATATCGCGGTCCGGTCAGTCAGGCCGGATAATCCCGATCTTGTCGCGCGGCGCCTGGCTCGCTGGCCCATGGCGCTCTTCGCATCGCATGCTTATCTCGAGCAGCACGGCAAGCCCGCCGCTGGCTCCGCCTTTGCGGGCCACGATCTTGTCGTCTATCAGGGAAACTGGAGCGGTAATCGATCACCGACTCTTGCTGGCGAACCGATACACGCGGGGCGCATCGTATCGACCTTCAATTCCAGCCTCATGCTGCGTACCGCGGTAAAGGCCGGCCTCGGCATCGGTGAGCTTCCGATACATCTGGCTGAACACGACGGCCTCGTGCAGATATGGCCGGAACCCGCACGTGGGGCGGTCTACGAAATCTGGCTCGTCACGCATCAAGACCTTCGGCATACCGCGCGTATCGCAGCAATGATTGACGGCATCGTCTCCGCGTTCGAAGATCACACAACCCACACAAAATAGTCACGCACGACGTAGCTGCGGCTGCTGGGCGTCGCGTTAGAAAGGGTCTTCGGCAGCGTGTCCTTTCCAATTCTGGATAGACGCTGCCACCAGGCAGCGCGAAATGAAGGCGCGACAGGCCGCTATGGCTTTGGCTCCGCATCGGTCAGCGTGCGACCGACGTCCGTTGCGAACGCAGTACTTCCGCTTTGCCGATGGCGCAACCAGTCGCGCACCCTTTCCTCCTATCCATCCAGGCAGATCCGCACTGGAATGCCCGCGTCAGATGTCGTCCTCATCCCGCAGGCGCTCCGGATCCAACACGCGAATGCTCCGGAACGCGATCTCGATCAGCCCGCGCTTCTCCAGGTGCCTCAGGAGTTCATTCAGCGTCTGGCGGGACACGCCAATCATCGCGGCAAGATCCACCTGAGAAACCTTCACGGTGACGGGACCGCTCTGAGGCACCAGCTGACGCTGCAACAGCAGTAGTTCCGCCAGCCTCGCGCGTACCCGAGCCTCCGGGGCCATCAGTTTTGTATCCGAGATATAGCGAAGGACGCCTGCATATCGCTGCGCGACGAGCAGCGCGAAATAGCGGTAGGCGGTCGGATCTTCATCGACGATCCGCTCGAATTGCGCCCGCGAAAGCACAAGCAGTCGTGCGTCCGTGTCGGCAATGACAGCCGTCGTTGTCTTTTCATTGGTCATCAATGCCAGCGGCCCAAACCAGAAGCCGGGGTTGCCGACGTGGTAGAGGCTCTCCTTACCGTCAGCGAGCATGCGGGTGACCCGCACGCGTCCCTCCAGCACAGCGCACATCGCCTTGGGCGAACTTTCCTGGGCTGAAATCAACTCTCGTTTGCTGAAGCTGCGCACCGTGCCGTACTCAATGATTTTGCGCTGCAACATATCCGGCAGGCTTCCAAACCAGGCATCGGCTGCGAGTATGCGACGAATGTCGCGGGGAGGGCGTGCATCTGGCGCGGTCATGGAGCAGAAATTTGTGTGAGTTGTCGGCGCGGCGACAGGTGCGGTCGCCGTCCGAATGTAGCATGCCTCGATGCCGTGCCCGCCTCGCACCCATGTGCCCCAAGACAAGGAGACAAGCCGTGTTTCAAGTATCCAGCACTATCGCACCCGCCAAGGCCCGCAACTGTGGGAGTTACCGGTGGTTCGCAGCGGTCCTCGCGTGTGGCGCGTTTGCGCTGGCGATTGCCAGCGCAAACGCGCAAGTGCCGATGGCACCTGCCGCCGAATCCACGCGCGCCGTCACCACCGGCAAGGACCCGATTCCCGGCCCGCGCAATTGCTTCTGGTCGCGCGGCCCTGCCAGCGCTGATCCCTACATCAATATTGCGTATCCGGATGCTGGTACCTTCTATTGGGCGGCGACGTTCTCGGTACCGGAAGGGGCCAGGCTGTCCGTGGAGGGAGAATTCCCGCATTCGCGCTATATGTCGCTGATCAGCTATGACGGCGCCGGCGTGCCAGTCGAGTCGGTGGCCGACTATCTGCTCAAACCGGCGCCAGGCGCCATCAATCCTTTCTTGCCGGGGGCTGAACGTAATGCCAGAGCCCGGAGATACTCGCTGGCGGTAGTTGATGGCGCGCCGGCGGCCAACCAGCCGGTCGGCATGAATCAGGTTGGCCAGCAACGTGCGACATTGCACGCACCCAAGTACGGAGCCGGCCAGCAAGTTATCCTGTACCGCATTTATGCGCGTGACAAGGGGACAGACGAGACCGGCGGCGCCGGGCTGCCGCTTCCAGTGCTGACGCTGGCAGACGGCAGGGTGTTGAAGGGCGGCGCGGCTTGCCCGGCCTTGCGGACAAAGCAGCCGCTCCAGTTGGATGCTGCCGCGCTCGCGGTCCCGATGGAGAAGTACCACGAGCTCATTGCCGCCGCGCGCGAAGTTGGGAAAGCGAAGAATGAGCCGGCTTATCCGGCTACCAACCCACCAACCTGGTATATCCAGTACGACCGCGAGTATCTGTACAGCCTCTATACCGGCAAGCCGTTAGCCAATCCGAAGAAGAGCACGGGGGGCTTTTATCCGAATCTGGACAACCAGTACATCCGTACCATTGTCAGTCGCAAACTTGGCAAGGTGTTCGTCATCCGCGGGAAGGCACCTACCACGCCGAAAACGTACAACGGCGACGCAATCATGGGTAACGGCGATCTGCGCTACTGGTCGATGTGCTCCAACCAGGGTTTTGCCAACACCCGGGTCAACGCTTGCGCTTATGACGAGCACATTCCCGTGGGCCCGGATGGCTTCTACACCATCGTTGTCAGTCGGAGAGAGGATCGTCCGCGCAACGCAATCGATGTATGTGGCATCACCTGGCTGCCGATGGCAGATGACGGCGACGGCGCGGCGGATGCCGACGTCACGGTGGTTCAACTAAGGCACATGCTCGGCACGTCGAACTTCCCCCATGCCGTGCAGGCGATTGAAAAGCCCGGTGATGAGCGAAAGGTCATGGGTGACTATTATCCGCAGGGCCGCTACATGTCGACGTCCGCATTTGAAATCGCGCTGCCTTGCATGCCTGGCAAACACTGATCCGAGGCACTGCCAGCGTAGCCATCCTGAATGATGGCTACGCCTGAGGACACACTCCAAAGCAAAGGAACCTTGTACGTTTCTCTACGCGTCCGAATTCCGTGGGGATCACGCTTGATTTTCTTGAGGGCGCGGCCTGTGCAGCAGTCGTCGGAGCGCTCTGCAATTTCGTACTGCTTCCAGCAGTTTGACAGTGGTTGGTTATTCATGCCGCGCAGAGGAACGATCACGCGTCCGTTATCGCTGCCACCTGCTGCGCCCCTGGCAGTAGCGCTTGCGTTACTGCCGCACGCGGGGCCTGTCCTGACCAAGTGCGACACGCCCGCGCCCGCCAGCAGGCAAACGACAACGTGCTCGACGTCGCCGGCGCGAGCCGGGCGGCTACGCAAGCACCGTCTCCCATGCACTCAGCGTACGGTGAACACCGAGATCCCGGCGTTAGGAAACGTCGCGTCTTTTCCCGGCTGGTATGGCACATAAACCTGACCCGACGGCCCGTCGACCGCAACCGAATGCGCACCGGCGCCCACCGGCAGTTGGGCGATGATCGTTCGGCTGGCCCCGTCCACAATCGCCATTTTCGGAGTGAACCCCGAAGCCGCCGCCGTGCCACTGGCCGTCCAGTGCCGTGCGGGCAGGAAATAACGGTTCGACACGTTGTCGTAGGCAATCTGATCGACGCCGCCGAACGGAAGTTTCGCGAGCACCTTGCCGTTGGTGCGGTCGAGAATCAGGGTAATGAGTGGATTGCCCGAGCTCGGGTCGCATCCGACCATCACATCCTGGTTCGGTCCGAGCGCGAGGCCGCTGGGCGCACATGAGCCCAACGGAAACGTTTTCGTCACGGCCGGATGCCCGGCGACAATCGAACTCGCCGGGATCACGTCAAGTTCGCCGTCCGGATTTGCCGCAGTTCCGTCGTTGTTGATGAGGAAGCTCTTCGTGCCTGGGTCGTAGGCGCATGACTCGAGGCCCGACGAACCGGTGAACGTCAAACGCCCAACGATGGCCTGCGTATCCGTGTTGATGAACGTCGTGTACGGCGGGGTCTCGGATGGACTTGTAATGCCGACCAGGTGATCGTCGGAATCGAAACAGCCTCCGTCGACGCGCGTACCTGACGTGTTGAGCGGAATCGTCTTGACAAGTAGTTGGGAAGAGGTGTCGATGATCTTAACTGAATTGACGTCTCCCACGTACAACGTGGTCGTGCCAGGCAGGCCTACCAGGCCGTTCGGTCCCGAGGTGTCCAGGCTTGCCCCGATGCCCAAAAAGTCCCCCCGGATTTGCTCGATCAGTTGATTCGTACTGGTGTCGACCACATCGATCGCCTTGTTGTTGCGGTCTGCCAGGAAGTATCTGCCATGATCGGCGTAGCTGACATCGAAGGTGAACGGCGGGCTTATGGCATTTGGCACCACAATATTTGTCACCAGGTGAGGCTGAGTGAGGGTGGCCTGAGGGAGGCTGTTCGGAGTGGGGCTGTCGTTTGACCCTCCGCATGCAGCAACCAGACACACGGCAATCGAGCATACGGCGGCCAGCGCACCGCGGTGCGCGTTCTGACTTTTCATAACTGTCTCCTCTGGACATAACTGTCTCTTGGAACTACGCCGGCTGCGGACAGGTTGGGAGGCTTCGATTTAAATTGCTTACGCACGATATACATCCGAACTGTCCGTTTCCATACGGCGACAATGGCAAATATCAAGTTCTATTCAGAATCTGTAATCATAAAAATCCCTAAAACATTGATTAATTAATGCGTTGATGTGCTGAATCGCGCCTGTCAGAAACATACTGGCAATCACCGGGCCGACGACGCATCTCATGCGCCCCATCGCCCTCTCAGGCCGAAGGACGGTGCATATCAGCGTTGATCTGATATACCATATGCCATACACAGTATTTCACAATAAGGTTTACGAGCATACATGCGCGAAAAGTACGATTTCCCCGTCGAGCGCAGCTCCAGGCGCGCAGTCGTTCGAGCAGCACCGGCGAGAGCATGGCGTAACGGTCCTTGCGACCCTTGCCTTGTTCGATCCGCAGGGTCATGCGCTCGCTGTCGATATCGCTCACCTTCAACGCCACCACCTCGCTCGCGCGCAGGCCCGCACCGTAAGCGACCGCGAGCGCGGTCCGGTGCTTCAGGTTGCCAGCGGCAGCCAGCAGCCGGGCGACTTCGTCGTGGTTGAGCACCACCGGCAGGACGCTTGGTACCCGCACCGGGCGCGTCCTGGCCATGCGTTGGGCATCGCCGAGGGTCACTTCAAAGAAGAACTTCAACCCGGTGATCGCGGCATTGAGTGAAACCGGGGGAGATGCCGTGATCGTTGGCCGGAGGGTTACCGCGCGAGCGGTCTAGTCCTCCGACCCTCTGCGGCCGCACGTGCCACGTGTGTTGAACGACTGCACCGGGGCGGTGATCGGACATTCGACAAAATCCGAGAGCATCGCGGCTCCTGCTGTTTGGTAGGGAGGTTTAAACTCGACGTTGTTCGTGGTCCCCGCCATGTACGTGTTCGCAGGAAGCACGCACGCGCGCGATGTGGCCGGGAAGGCACCAGGCGCAGACGACCTGGACGAACATCGCCAGATCGTCCGGATCGAGCGCGATATTTATCCAAGAATGGATTAAACAAATCCTGTTTTACCGTCTGGTGTCAGACGACTTCAATCCTCATACTTGAGGTGTCGCCCAGTAGGGGACCGTTTCCGGGCCGCCGGCCAAGGTGGCCACCGCAACAGCTTCATGAAGCGGCTGGTGCCGCCGAAACGGCAGAATGGCGCCGCATACGCCGGCCACTTGCGTAATCGCCGGTCCATCGGCAAAGTCGGCTTGTGTGAACGTGGTGCCAGGCGGCGTTGCGCTGGGATAGGCAACAATATCGGTGAGCCGGAGCGTCCAGCCCCGCGCTTCCAACGCCGCCGCGAGATGCCACCCCAAGGCGCTGGCGGCGCCGGTCGAAAGCACGGGCTGGTTGGTGGATCCGCCATGCGAGCGGACAATGTTGTGATCGAGTTTGTGAACGCTATCCACTGATTACAAGAGGAGAGCTAAATGGTTAACTCCACAAAGCCGCGCGCCATCGGCTTCAACCACGTAGCGCTGGAAGTCGGCGATATCGAGGAAGCGCTGGCATTCTATGGCCGCATCTTCGACTTTCAATTGCGCGGCAAGAGCAAGACGATGGCCTTCATCGATCTTGGCGACCAATTCATCGCGTTGCAGGCGGGACGCAAACAGCCCGCCGATGACGGCCGGCATGTCGGCCTCGTTGTCGATGACAAGGAGGCGGCGCGCGCGGCCCTCAAGGCGGCGGGGGTCAAGCCGATCGACGGTCCGTTTCTGGATTTCCGCGACCCCTGGGGCAATCGCATCGAGATTGTGGGCTATGACAATATCCAGTTCACCAAGGCTCCGAACGTTCTGCGCGGCATGGGCCTGACGCAATTGACCAAGAACGAAAGCGCGAAAAAGGAGCTGGCGGAAAAAGGGATGGCGGCGAGCTAGAGTCCCTCGTGTGTTGCATCGCCCTGCATGCAGGCGGATCATCTGCTTTGCTATTTGTAAATTTCTGCAAGTTTTGTTCAGGTGACGCTCTCGGCAGGCTTTGTCAGAACAGAGCTTGTGTAATCCGCACCGCATCCCGCGTCTGCCGGATACCTGCCAGACCTTTCCGAAGCCGGACAGAGGGCACACGATGGATCCTCGGCCTTGTCAGGCATGTCAAGCCGCAGCGCGTGGCCAAGCTGCGGACCATACGCGGGAGTGTGGCGTGACGATTCCAGAGTGAGGCCTGTCCAGGACACGCTCCGCCGATTCATCCACCAGTCACCGCACCATCGCCTGCCCGATCAACTGCCCCAGCAACTTGACGCCTTCCTCGATCCGCTCATCCGCAATCGCCGTATAGCCCATCCGAAAATGCGGCGACGGCGCATCCGTTGAAAAGAACACATCGCCGGGCTCGATGATCACCCCATGCGCCAGCGCGATCCTGGCCAGCTTGCGGGCATCGAGCCCTACCGGCCCCTCCACCCAGAACGACGAAGCCCCCGGCGAGTTATGCGCCCGCGCCTGCGGCAGGTGCCGCGCCAGCATGTCCCGCAAGATCTCCGCGCGGCGCTGGAAGATCGGTGCCACGCGCCGCAGCAGCGCGTCATGGTGGCCAAGCGAGATAAACAGCGCGGTAGCCCGCTGGTTGTTGGCTGGCGGATGCCGCAGCATGAAGCGGCGCAGCGCGCGCGCCTGGCGGATCACGGCGGCGGGCGCCACGACATAGCCAAGCCGGATGCCCGGTACGAAGGATTTGGACAGGCTGCCCACGTAGATCACGCGGCCGTCGCGGTCCAGGCTCTTGAGCGCGGGGACCGGCTGGGTCAGCGCCGGGTTCTCGGTGTCGTAGTCGTCTTCGATCAGCACCACGTCATGGCGCCGCGCTTCGAGCAGCAGCGTCTCGCGCCGCTCCAGCGGCATGGTGACGGTGGTGGGGCACTGGTAGCTCGGCGTGATGAAGGCGTAGTCGCATTGCGCCAGTGCGTCGTCCGGGCACAAGCCGGACTCGTCCACCGCCAGCGGCACCACCTCGCGGGCGCGCATGCCGAAGATATGGCGCGCGTCGTTATAGCCGGGCTCTTCCAGCCCCACCCGCGCGCCCTGCATCAGCAGGTCGGCCAGCAGGTACAGCGCATTCTGCGCGCCCATCGTGACCATGATCTCGTCTGGGTTGGCCCAGACCCCGCGGCGCGGCAGGATGTGCTTCTGCAACTGTTCGATCAGCAGCGGATCGTCCCGGTCGATCAGGTCCGAGGCCCAGCCCCGGATCTCCAGCACGGCCAGTGCCATGCGCGAGCACTCGCGCCAGTCGGCGGTGGGAAACAGGGCGGGATCGAACTGCCCGTAGATAAACGGGTAGGGATAGTTCTGCCATTCGGTGGGCTTGACGATGGCGCGCTTGCCGGTCATGTCGGGCAGGCGGGCGCCCCAGTCCGGGCCGCCTTCCGTGGCCGCTTCGGGAGCGGGTGTCCCCACTGCCCCCACTATTCCCACTATTCCCACTGTTCGCAATGGCGCCGAGCCCGGCCTGACCGCACTGGGCAGCTGCTCCACCACGAAGTAGCCGCGCCGCGGCCTGGTCTCCAGGAAGTGCTCCTCGACCAGTTGCTGGAAGGCCAGGATCACTGTGTTGCGGGCGATGCCGAGCGTGGCCGCCAGCTCGCGGCTGGAGGGCAGGGCGCTGCCTTCGGGCAACTGGCGCGCCAGGATGGCTGACACCAGTTGCTGGCGCAGTTGCGCCTGCAGGCTGACCCCGGAATCGGAGGATAGCTGTAGCAGCCGGTTCCAGAACGTGTTCGCCTTGCCTATGCTTGCCATGCCCCTCCCGTTGTCATGGCCGCGGTTGCGGCCGTCGTTCGTGTGCAGCGGATGATGGGCGAACCCGCGCACTGGCGCAAGGGGGCGCAAGCCTTCGCCACGCCGCTGGCGAGGCGAAGGCGGCGAGGCCGCTTCCCTTAGCGGCCGAGAATCCACCCCGCCAGGCTTTGCAGGTCTTCCGTCGTCAGGGTTGCGTAGGCTGGCATCGGCACTTGCCCCCACCTGCCCGCGCCGCCGGCGCGGATGTTTTGCGCCACCACGGCCGCGGCGCCAGGCTGGTTCGCGTACTTTGCCGCGACCTCCTTGAACGCCGGTCCCACCACCTTCTTGTCGACCGCATGGCAGGCGGTGCAGCCATTGGCCGCAAGCAGGGCCTGGGGATCGTGGGCCGTGCCCGTGGCGGGGGCAGCCACCGGTGCCGGTGCGCTGCCTTGCGCCGCGGCCTTGCCTGCATAAGCCGTGCGCTCCGCGCCGTAGGTCTTCGTCAGGTAATCGACCATGGCCGGGATGTCTGCCTCCGGGAAGGGCGCGCCAAAGGGCTTCTTCATCTTCCTGACCGTGGCGTCCCAGTAGCCGCGCGGCGACGAGGGCGGCTGCGTCAGCACGTATTGCGCGGAATGGCAGGTCATGCAGTTCTGCTGCACCAGGCGATAGCCGGGCAGCTCGCTCGGCGTGTAGCGCGCGGTCTCCGGCGGCAGCGTGATCTCCAGCGCGCGCGCGGCGGGTGCGCAGGCCATGGCGGCGAGGGCAGCGATGACGAGGGCATGGGGGCGGGTCGATCTGGCGAATTGCATGGCTGCCTCCTTCATGCCGCGACCACGCGCGTGGTTTCCACCACATTGCGCATATAGCCGGCCGGGTTCCACAGTGCGGTGAGCGGCTGGCTCTGGCCGATGCGGTTGCTGGCGCGCACCTTCAGCTCATACTCGCCTTTCTTCGGCGGGGTGAACGCCGCCGTCCACTCGCGGAAAGAGTAGCGGCCCAGGTCCTTGCCCAGTTGCGCGGCGCGCCAGGTGTGGCCGCCGTCGGTCGACACCGCCACCTCATCGATGCCATGGCCTGCGTCGAAGGCGATACCGCGCAGCACGGTTTGCTTGCCGGCATGCAGTCTTGCGCCATCGGACAGGCTGGTGATAAAGGAACGCACGTTGAAGCGGTTGATCGGCACCGTGCGCGCGGGCGCCGTGCCGGGTGCCACGCAGGCGCAGGTATTGTCGGGGATGCGGTAGGCCGGGTTCATCCAGAAGCCGTCGAACGGCTTGTCGAGCACCTGGATGTCGGCCAGGTGCTTGACCCAGTAGGTGCCGTAGTAGCCCGGCACGATCAGGCGCAGCGGATAGCCGTTGAGCATCGGCAGGTCCGCGCCGTTCATGGCCCAGGCGAGCATGACCTCGCCATCGAGCGCATGGTCGATGGCCAGCGCCTTGACGAAATCCGGGCCACCCTCCAGCGGCGGGTGGTCCATGCCGTCGAAGCTCACCTGCATCGCGCCGGCCTGCACGCCGGCCCTCTCCAGGATTGCCTTCAAGGGCACGCCGGTCCAGCGCGCGTTGCCCATGGCGCCATTGCCAAGCTGGCCGCCGTTGGCGCGCGGCGAGAAGAAGCCCCGGCTATTGCCCGAGCACTGGTTGACCGCCACCAGGTCCACCGGCGTGGCCAGCCGCTTGATTTCGTCGAGCGAGAGTTCCAGCGGCGCATTGACCTTGCCGCCTACGCGCAGCCGGTAGGTTTGCGGGTCGACGCTGGTGGGGATGCCGCTCCAGTGATAGCGCACGAAGAAGGCATCGTTGGGCGTGATCGGGCCGTCGTTGAATACGCCGAACGGCGTCTCCAGCTGCGGCGGCCGGCTGGTCAGCACGATCAGCGGGCGCTTCTGGGGAAAGGCCACCAGTTCGCGCTCGCCGTTCTCGAAGGGGAGTTCGACGCGCGCATCGGCGGTGGCCGCCAGCGCCTGCAGCGCGGGGTGGACCAGCGCCGCACCGGCACCCAGCGCGCCCAGGGAGCGCAGCACGCCACGGCGGCCCGGCTGCGGTGGTACGGAATGATGGCCTCGGCCCATGCCTGCCTCCTCGTCTTTTAGTGGGGATAGCGGTCTTGGGCGACGCCGCTTCGGTCGAACTTCAGGTGACCTTTGGATTTTAGATGACTTCGTCCTTCATGTGGTACCAGCGGTAGAGGAACCACTGCCCGAAGCGGCGGAACGGCGCGAACGCCTGTGCCTCGACCATCTCCCGCACATTCGGGAACGGCAGCGCCGAGCGGAAGATCGGCAGTTCCGGCCCGGCGCTCTTGCCCGCGATCAGCGCCGCCATGCGTTTGCCGGCCTGCGCGGAATACATCACGCCGTTGCCGCCGTAGCCCATCGCGTAGTAGATGGTCTGGGCCGGGTCCGGCTGGAAGATGCGCGGCATCATGTCATGGCTCACATCGACCCAGCCCCACCAGGAATAGTCGATCTGGATGCCTTGCAGCGCCGGGAACTTGCGGTGCATGTCGTGGATCAGCTTCTCCTTGTATTTTTGCTGCGGCGCATCGTTGCCGGTGATGGCGCTGCGGCTGCCGATCTGCAGGCGGCCATCCGGCATCAGCCGGTAGTAGTGCCGCAGGATGCGGGTATCGGTGATCACCTGCGTCGTACGGAAATTGCACGCCTGCCGCTCGGAAGGCGTTAGCGGTCGGGTCACGATGGAATTCGACAGGATCGGGAACAGCCGGTTCTTCAGTTGCGCATGCAGGTGCGGCGACGTGTAGCCACCGGTCGCCACGCCGACCGCGCGGGCGCGCACAATGCCGCCGGGTGTCTTGAGGTAATGTACGCCGCCGCGCGTCTCCCAGCCCGTCACGGGGCTGGAAGGGTGGACCTTGGCGCCCAGCGCGCGCGCCTTGCGCAGGTAGCCGAAGGCCAGCTTGCCGGCGTGGATGCCGATGCCCTCGGGTTCGTGCATGGCGCCGGCGGCTTCCTTGTCGTCGACGTACTCGCGCTTGACGGTATCGGCGTCGAGGATGCGCGCGTCGTACTTGAACACATCGCGCAGGATCCTGGCTTCCTTCTCCAGCGCCGGCATGACCTTGTCCCGGTGCGCGATATACAGGTGGCCACCCGGCTGCGGCTCGCAGTCGATGTCCTTGATCAGGCCCTTGAAGGTCTCCATGCCGTCGCACACTTCCTCGTGCAGGCGCAGGGCGGTATCCAGGCCGTAGCGCTGGATCCACTGCGAGCGCTTGAGCCGGCCCGAGGCACACTGCGCCTGCCCGCCGTTGCGCGTGCTGCAACCCCAGCTCACGCGGTTGGCTTCCAGCACGGTAGCCTTGATCCCATACTCCTGCGCGAGGAAGATCGCGCAGGTGAGCCCGGTGAAGCCCGAGCCGATGATGGCCACGTCCACATCGATATCGTGGGTGATCGGGCCGTCGTCCGGCGGCGGCTCGCCGGCGGTGCCGATCCAGTAGGTTGGGGCGTACTCGCGGCCCTGGCCGGGCGTATGCGCGACCAGCGGATCGTAGGCCGGGTCGTACGGCTTCGAAGGCGCGGTGGCGTGGCCTTCGGGCAGGATCAGTCTTGCGGCGGTGGCATCCATTCTTGTCTTCCTCGTGTGCCCTCTGGAGGGGCTGGATTCAGTTGCTGGCGCCGTTGGCGGCAACGGGCGGGCGATCCTTGCGGTACGCGTTCTTCACCGCGATCTTGCCGTCGCGGAAGGTGAATACATCCACCATGCGCGCCTCGATGCGCGTGCCGTCCGCCTTGGTGCCGCGGAAGGTGGATTCGCTCACGCCGCGCTCGCCTGCCACGAAATGCTCGCCGTCGAGCCATGCCGCGTCGGGGAAGGCCTGCCATGCCAGCTGGAACCCTTCGCGCACCGCCTCGCGGCCTTTGAAGCTGCGGCCGAACAGTTCGCCGCCGGCCACGGCGTGGAACACGCAGTCCTCGGCCATGAAGTGCATCAGCGCTTCGATATCGTGCCGGTTCCAGGCATCGCTGAACGCTTGCAGGGTGGCTTCGGTTACCGGGGAATTTGCCATTCGAGTCTCCTGGATGTTGTGTGTGATTCGCGCAATGCGCGGACCTGTGCGCCTTATGACGTCAGCATAGTGAGGTGGCACGCAATGCTGTAGGGCCAGATCCCGTAAATCGTTTGGGCCAGTGGCCATCCGCTTACCTCCGCTTACCCGAAGCCGCGCATCAGGTGCGCCGCGCCCGGCACGTACAGCGCCACGAACGCCGTCTCGAATGCGGGCTCGAATGCAGGCTTGCCGGAAGGGAAGCCGCGATGTGCGTATCGCGGCAAGGCGGATGGAGGCGGTGGGCGTGTCAGTCAGCCCGCCGCACCTCGCCCATTGGTGCGGCGGCGCCCGCGTGACTGCGGTACAGCCGGCGCGCGGCGTAAGCGATCAGCAGGATGCCAAGGCTGGCCACGCCAAGCAGCAGCGGGGTACGCTGGTCGGGGATAAAGGCCATGGCAACCACGATCCCGACCATGCCGGCGATGGCGACCCAGGTCAGGTACGGGAAGGCCCACATCCGCACCTTGAGCCGATGCGGCGCTTCGCGCTCGAGCCGGGCGCGCAGGCGCAGTTGCGAGATGGCGATCAGGATGTAGACGAAGATGGCGACCGTGCCATAGGAGTTGACCAGGAACGCGAACACCTTGTCCGGCGACACATAGGACATCACCACCGCGCCGTAGCCGAACAGCGTGGCGAACAGGATGGCCCGGACCGGCACGCCGTTGCGGCTCAGCCTGGACAGCCCCTGGGGCGCATCGCCGCGCTTGGTCAGCGCGAACAGCATGCGCGACGAGGCGTACAGCCCGGAATTCAGCGCCGACAGGACAGCGGTCAGCACCACGGCGTTCATGATCTGCGCCGCCGCCGGGATGCCCATGGCCTTCAGCGCACTGACGTACGGCGTGGCGATGCCGACGGAATTCCACGGTACCAGGCATACCACCAGCAGCACCGAACCCACGTAGAACACCAGCACGCGAGTGATGACCGAGCTGGTGGCCCTGGCCACGGCCTTCTGCGGCTCGGCGGTTTCCGCCGCGGCGATGGTGACGATCTCGGCGCCGAAGTAGAACCCCGTGGCCGCTACCGCGCCGGTCAGCACCGGCATGATCCCGTTCGGCGCAAAACCGCCGTGCACGGTGAGGTGAGCCACGCTGGCGGTGGCGCCCGGCCACATGCCGAGCACGAACAGGCCGGCCAGGAACAGGAACACCACGATGGCGGCCACCTTGATCGAGGCAAACCAGAACTCGAACTCGCCGAAGGACTTCACCGAGATCAGGTTGGTCAGCGTGAGCATCACCAGCAGCACCAGGCTGATGCTCCAGGCGGGCACGTCCGGTAGCCAGAACTGCACCAGGGTGGCCCCTGCCACGGCCTCCAGCGCGACCACGATCACCCAGAAATACCAGTACATCCAGCCGGTCAGGAAGCCGGCGAGTTCACCCGTGGCGGGGCGGTCGCTCCAGGCCTCGCGGGCGTACTCGTAGAAGGAGCCCACGGTGGGCAGCGCGCACGCCATTTCACCCAGCATGCGCATGACGAGTACCACCAGCAGGCCGGTGATGAGGAAGGAAATGACGGCGGCGGGGCCGGCGGACTTGATGACCACGCCGCTGCCGACGAAGAGGCCGGCGCCGATGACGCCGCCCAGCGCGATCATGGTCATGTGGCGCTGCTTCAGCCCGTGCTTCAGGCCGCTTGATTGCTGCTGTTCGGTAATCACTTTGCTTGTCTCCTGCTCTGCACAGGGCCGCGCGCCACGGTTTCTATAGTAGGCCGGCGATAGGCTCGCCGCCGGGTCCGTGATCGCGCCGGATGACGCCGGTGCGGGTTGCGGCAGGCGTAGCGTATCGCATGCGCCGCCTGCCGCGAGGGTCGGATCATGGCTTGCCCGGACCTGTTGCGGTATCCGGGCAAGCGCTAGTCACGCGCTCATGGGCATGCTTTCCTGCTGTCCTCCGCTCAGACGTAGTCCTTGTACTTGTCGAGCATGCGCACGGGCTTGGCCAGGGCGTCGCGGCGGAAGGGGTCGCCCAGTTCGCGGGTGCACATGATCTCGATGATGGTGGTTTTGCCGTGGTTCATCTGCAGGTCGATGGCGCGCTTCAATGCGGGGCCCACGTCTTCCAGCTTGTCGACCACGATGCCCTCGGCACCCATGGCGCGGGCGATCTCGGCGAAGCTCTGGTTATCCAGTTCGCCGGCGACGAAGCGGCGGTTGTAGAAGTCCGA
>NZ_JBFTQG010000057.1:0-43778 GCF_056398885.1 Cupriavidus sp. 01T418 | reverse complement strand
AGGGTCTGCGATTCCAGGAACTCGTCGATGCCGTGGTGTGAACCTTCGCGGCCCAGCCCCGATTCCTTGACGCCGCCGAATGGTGCCACCGCCGAGGAGATCACACCGGTATTGATGCCGACCATGCCGTACTCCAGTGCTTCGCCGACRCGGAACACGCGGTTCAGGTCGCGGGAGAACAGATAGGCAGCGAGGCCGTACGGCGTGTCATTGGCGCGGCTGATCACCTCTGCCTCACTGTCGAAGCGGAAGAGTGCCGCCACCGGACCGAAGGTCTCCTCGTTGGCCACCAGCATCGCGTCGGTGGCGCCGGCGACCACGGTTGGTTGGAAGAACTGCTCACCGCGCTCCGTCGATTTGCCACCCAGCATGACCTGCGCGCCCTTTGCCACCGCGTCGCTGACGTGGCTCGCCACCTTGTCCAGCGCTGCCTTGTTGATCAGCGGGCCGACGGTCACGCCGGCCTCGGTGCCAACGCCGACTTGCAGCTTCTTCACTTCTTCCACCAGGTGCGCGGCGAACTGATCGTAGATGCCGGCCTGCACGTAGATGCGATTGGCGCAGACGCAGGTCTGGCCGCTATTGCGGAACTTGCTGGCCATCACGCCGGCCACGGCCGCGTCGAGGTCTGTGTCGTCGAACACAATCACCGGCGCATTGCCGCCGAGCTCCATGCTCACACGCTTGACGGTGTCCGCGCACTGGCGCAGCAGCAGCTTGCCGACATGGGTCGAGCCGGTGAACGTCAGCTTGCGCACGATGGGATTGGACGTGAGTTCGCCGCCGATGGCTTGCGGCAGGCCGGTCACGATGTTGAGCACGCCGGCGGGGAAGCCCGCGCGCTTGCCCAGTTCGGCCAGCGCGAGCGCCGAATAGGGCGTCAGCTCCGAGGGCTTGACCACGACGGTGCAGCCGGCGGCTAGTGCCGGTGCCAGCTTGCGGGTGATCATCGCATTGGGGAAATTCCAGGGCGTAATTGCCGCGCAGACCCCCACAGGCACCTTGCGTACCAGGATCCGGCGACCGGCCTGCGTAGCCGGGATGGTTTCGCCGTAGGCGCGGATACCTTCCTCGGCAAACCATTGAACGAACGATGCACCGTACAGGATCTCACCACGGGATTCCGCCAGCGGCTTGCCTTGTTCCAGGGTCATCAGCAGCGCCAGGTCGTCCACGTGCGCCAGCATCAAGTCATGCCACTTGCGTAGCATGGCCGCCCGCTCGTGGGTGGTCAGCGCGCTCCAGGCGGGCAAGGCGCGATTCGCGGCCTCGATGGCTGCGCGGGTGTCCTGCTCGTCGCAGTCGGGGATGGTACCCAGCTTGGCGCCGGAGGCGGGGTTGACTACGTCGAGTGTTTGGCCGGAGCGGGCATTTGCCCACTCACCGCCGATAAATGCTTGCTGGCACAGCAGTGCCGGGTCCGTCAATTTGATCATGTCGAAATCCTGGTGAGGCGGCAGCGGCCGCCGCGGCGCTGCCTGTCGATCGCATGAGCCG
The DNA here is from genome assembly GCF_056398885.1 of Cupriavidus sp. 01T418. Lineage (NCBI taxonomy): Bacteria > Pseudomonadati > Pseudomonadota > Betaproteobacteria > Burkholderiales > Burkholderiaceae > Cupriavidus > Cupriavidus sp. 01T418. The sequence continues at coordinate 42,281 of NZ_JBFTQG010000057.1, read as the reverse complement.
TCGGCAGGCACGCGAGGGGAAGCCCTTCAGCCCTTCAGCTCTTCCTGATGCGCACGTACCAGCGCGGCCATGCTCTCGAAGCGGAAGTCATACTTGGGCGTGCCCGGGGGAGGCATGGTCGCACCCCAGCCCTTGTCGGCGTGGCGGCGATCGATCCAAGCGGAGGCTAGGCCAAAGCCGTTGGCAGGCGCGTGGTCGTGGAACAGGCTCTGCGCGGTGTGCAGGATGTCCGCCTTATCGAGGCCATGATCCTGCCTCAAACGCGCGAGCATATATTCGAAATTGCGCGGGCTCGGCTTGTACGAGCCGATGTCCTGGGCGCTGTAGATCGCATCGAACTCCACGCCAAGTCGTGCGTTGCTGGCGCGGAAGGAGACGCGGTCGACATTGGACAGGATCACCAGCTTGAAATGCTGCTTGAGGTAGCGCAACGCTTCCACGGAATCGGGAAACTCGGGCCAGTCATGCACCGATGCGCCAAAGATGTTGGCTTCCTCGTCGGTCACGCCCACGTTCCAGGTGTTGGCCAGGCGGCGGTACACCACACCCAGCAGCACCGAGTAGGCCAGGGCCGGCGTCAGGATCTCCTGGTCGGCTTCATGCTTGGCGTAAACCTCCAGGATCTCGTCACGCGACTTGGCGGTCATGCCAGCCTTCTCGATCAGCGGCCGCAGGCCATTGAAGATGCCGGTCTCCCAGTCGATCAGCGTGCCGTAGCAATCGAAGGTCAGTACTTTGAAGTCTTTGAGTTTCATGGTGGCTCCTGGTTAGAGAGTGTCTGCGACTGCTTTGTCGAGGGAGAATCGCAGGATTTGGATCAGTGTATCCACGTCGGCCTTGGTGTAGTTCAGGGCCGGAGCGAATCCGAGGATGTCGTCGGAGAAGGCGCGGAATACCAGGCCTTCCTCGAGTGCGTGAGTCAATACGCGTTCGCCCAGTCGATGGTCTTTCGAAGGCTTTTGCCTGGAGGTTTTATCGGTCACCAGTTCGACGGCCGCCAACATGCCGCGTCCGCGCACCTCGCCCACGTAGGGCAACGCTTCGAGTGCCTTGAGCTGATTGAGGAAGTACTCGCCGACCCGTACTCCGTTGTCGAGCAGGCCGCCGTCGAGGTACAGATCGAGCGCGGCGTTGGCAACGGCGGCACTGACCGGATGGCCGGAGTATGTCTGGCCGTGGCCGAAGGCCTGACCCTCGCCTGCGTCGGCGATGGCACTGTACATCTGCTCGCTGATGAGGGTGGCACTCATGGGCGCGTAGCCCGAAGTCAGACCCTTGGCGAGCGTCAGGATGTCGGGGCTCACGCCTTCGCTCTCGCAGGCGAACAAAGGGCCCGTGCGACCGAAGCCGGTGATGACCTCGTCGACGATCAGCAGGATGCCGAGGCGGTCGCAGGTGGTCCGCATTGCGCGCAGGAAACCAGACGGAGGCACGATCACGCCGCCCGAACCCTGGATGGGTTCGCAGATGAAAGCGGCTACGCGTTGCGCGCCGATTTCCTCTACCTTGGCCTCCAGCGCACGGACGGTGCTGTCGAGTACGGCGGCCGGATCAGGGCCATCCGGATGGCGATAGGGGTACGGCGAGGGAATGTGGTGCTGGTTCGCCGCCGGCACGTCGAAATAGCGATGAAACAGTGGCAGCGCGGTCAGGCCGCTGCCAGTGGTGGAGCTGCCGTGGTAGCCACGCTGCAGACCGATGAAGTGCTTCTTCTCGGGGCGGCCGGTGACGTTGAAGAAGTATCGCACGACGCGGATTGCCGTATCGACGGCATCGGAGCCGCCTTGACCGAACAGTACCCGGCTCAGGCCTTTCGGCGCCAGTTCGGCCAGCCTCGTGGCAAGACGTATGGCCGGCTCGCTCGCAAAGTGGAAGTAGCCGGTGGCATAGGGCAATTGTTCCAACTGCCGCGTCGCAGCCTCTACCAGCGACGCCTGGCCATAACCGGCATTCACGCACCACAGCCCCGAGAAGGCATCCTGTACGCGGCGGCCTTCGGTGTCGATCAGGTGGACACCTTCGGCGGACTGCCAGATGCGTGCACCGCGTGCTTCGTGTTGCCTAAGCGGTGCGACGGGATGCACCCAATGGGCGCGGTCTTGCTCGACAAGCGATCGTGTATTCGACATGGTCGGTCTTCTCTGAATAGGACTGGGCGGTGGGCGAGGCGCGCCTGCTGGCTACGGAGCAGTGTTGGCGGCGCTGTCCAGGGTAGGCAGGACCTTGCCGGGATTGAGCAGGTGGCGGGGATCGAGCGCGCGCTTAACCCTCCAGGCCAGATCGAGCTCAGTGCGGCTGCGCACTGTGAGCAGTTCGTCACGTTTGGCCACGCCCACGCCATGCTCGGCCGAGATCGAACCGGCAAGCGCGGTGGCGGCGTCGTCGATGATGCGCGTGATGGCTTCGCCGTGGACTTGCAGGTAGGCTTCGGCTTCCGTCTGAATCGGGCGCAGCGGGTTGAAGTGGACGTTGCCGTCGCCCATGTGCCCGTAGACGATCATGCGGGTGCCGGGCGCTTCGTTCAGCACTGCAGGCGTGATGGACGCGATGAAGCCGGGAATGCTCGACAGCGGCACGGAGACATCGCAGCGCACACTACCGCGCGCCTGGGTCTGCGCATCGGAAATCTCTTCGCGGATCAGCCAGAAGTCGGCAGCCTGGCGATCGCTGGAGGCGAGTGCTGCATCGGCGATCCAGCCATGTTCGCCGGCGTCGGAGAGCGCGGCGCAGAAGGCGTCGTCCGCGCTCGCCTGGTCGGCCGTCGACGAAGACTCGACCAGCACGTACCAGCCGTGCGTGCCCGGCAAGGGCGACGCCTGGCTGCCGATATGCGCCAGCACCAAGTCCATCGCATCAGAGGAAATCAGTTCGAAGGCGGTGACGTCATTGCCGAGGCGCGCGCGGAGGTAGCCGAACAGGGAAAGCGCTGCGGCCGGATCGGGGACGCCGAGGAAAGCCATGGATACCGAGCGGGGGCGGGGAAACAGTTTGAGCACGGCTGCCGTTATGATGCCCAGCGTGCCTTCGGTGCCGATGAACAGGTGCTTGAGGTCGTAGCCAGCATTATCCTTGCGTAAGGCGCGCAGCCCATCCCAGATCTCGCCGTTCGGAAGCACGACCTCCAGCCCGAGCACCAGATCACGCATGTTGCCGTAGCGAAGCACCGCCGTGCCGCCGGCGTTCGTAGAGAGGTTGCCGCCGATCTGGCAGCTACCTTCCGAGCCGATGCGCAGCGGGAACAGACTTCCTGCCTCCTCCGCGACGCCGCGCGCCCGGTGCAGAGTCACGCCGGCTTCGAGCACCATGGTTGCATTGACCGCATCCACGGAGCGCACATTGTTGAGGCGAGACAGGCTGAGGATCAACGACTGGCCACTGTCATCCGGCACGCTGCCACCCAGGAGTGAAGTATTGCCGCCTTGTGGCACTACGGAGATGCCCTGTTCATAGCAGTACGCCATAACCGCGCTGACCTCGGCCGTGCTACCCGGCCGAACAACCGCCATTGCCTTGCCGCGGTAGACTCGCCGGTAGTCGGTCGCGTAGGGCTCGGCATCCTGGCCCGCCAGTAGGTTGGCTGCGCCGACGATGGTGCTCAAGTGGTCTAGGTGGTTTTGCGGCATGTTCGCGCTCCGGCGCCTTGCTTGTAGCGAATCAGTTGAGTAGTGTGGGTGTGTCGCGGTAATGCATAATTTCAAGCCGCTGCACCCATTCCGATATGACGCAAGCTTATTGCCAGAACGCTTAGTGCGATATGTACGAGTAGTAGGGATTCACGTGGCAGCTTTCCCTTGTTTTGCACGATGGTGTCGTGGTCGCTGGAGCTGAATCGGGCGGGGATATCGTGCTGTCGCTGGGACGCCTCATGCTTGCGATTGCCTTCCGGGTCGAGCGCGCATGTGCATTTGAAGATACGTCTCCTGCCCACCCTCAGCCTTGTCCGGCAAAGTGCAGAATTGCGTACCAACCCTGCCGGTGGTGCGGATGGAGGCCAAGGCATCCGCCGTGGGTCGAGTTTTAGCTTTCGGTGGTGGTGCACCGCGGCGCCGTAAGCGCCTATCGAGTTAGTACTCGTTCATGTTGCTTTTGGGCCCTGGTCCACATGCGCCGGTGGGCTGCCCAGAACAATACTCGCAATGGAAGCCCAGCATCTCCCGCCATAATGGTCTCGCAGCGCTCCGGGGCAAGATCCACCCTGACACCAAGTTCTGCGGCTGCCGCGTAGCACAGGATGCGATCCCGTGTCACCCGAGTGCGCATATGTTCGTCGATTACGGTGCACAGCATCTCCGGGTACGCTGTCGAACTGCCGCGTCTCGCTGCCTGTGTTGCACGGCGTTCCAAGTGTCGGCTAAACGCCCGCACCTCCTGAAGAAGCTCTGCGAACGCCGATCCGGGACTCTGCTTCTGCGAGGTCATGCTGAGAAGGACTAGGTGGCGGTAGTCTGGGAATTGGATAGATGTTCATCGCGCGGACCTGAGTCGCGTGGCGGTCTCAAGTGGGCCTTAGCCTGGCGAGCACCCACGACGGTGAAGTCTACGTCGAGGGCTTGCGCGTTGCCGCCGATGCCGGCGATCGGGATGCCGTGAGGCACGCCGGCGATCTGCTGCTCTCCCTTGAGCTGGGTGAGTTCTTCCGGGGAGATGAACCGATCGTGCGCGATCTTTGCCACCCGCCGGTATATATCTGACGCGCCGAGTGCTCGGTTGACCCGTTCCGCGTGAGAGGCTGATGCCGCAAAGTACACCAGCCCCGTCCGTACATCGGAATGCCCCATGAACTCGGCGAGTTCTTCGTGGCTTGCACCAGCGTCAACGAGGCGTTGGGCTGCCGTATGACGAAGGTCCATCGCGCAAGCGTCGTCCCCGATGAGGCGTTCCATGCAGCGGGCGATGCGAGAGCCGGCCTCATGATTGGAACTGACGTCGAAGACGCGATCGCTTGCGTCACGACCTTGCAAATCTGTATAGGCGACCAGGGCCGTGAACAGCACCGCCCACTCCTGTTTCACACGACGGACCATCGGCCTTTTTCGGAGCCTTCCCCGCTGCTTGACCATGAGAAACGTGAGGTGAACGGCCGGTTCGCCGCGAAGCTCTGTCTGCCAGACCCGTACATCACGCATCGTCAGCATCGCGACCTGAATTGGGCGCATGGCGAACTGATAAAAACAGAGCACCATCGCAGCCTCGCAAAGCTCGTCGTGCGCGATGCCTGACCAGCCTCGGGCCCTCACGAGGTCCGACGCTTCGTCCAGGTAGCGAACGATTACGGCTTCTTCATCAGCACTCAGGAAGACATCGCCCGACCGCACACCGGCATATGAGTCCGACGCGGGGCCGGGCAGGGCAGCGCTGACATAGGTCAGATAGGACTCGGACCACCCGTGCTGACGATGTCTGCATAGCAGCCGCAGAACCGCCTTAACGAAACGATAGGCGTGAACCGGCAACTGACGGGCGCGCAGCGCCATCCATATCGTTGATATGCGGGTTGGGCCGGCTGCAACAACGCGGTCGACGTCATGCACATCGAGATGCATTGCTGCGATCAATACATTGAAGCAGGTCGAGATATGCAAGTCTTCGCCCAACAGGAAGACCAGTAGATGCTTCTGCAGAGCGCCGTAGACAGCAGGATACCGGCCAAAGTCGAGCCGGAATATCCGACCATTGATGTGAAGTCCGAAGACATCTGTCTGACGGACTGCCGGGATGGAGCGGAGTTGGTCGTCGAAGTCGTCGTAGTAGCGTACAACGGGCGGTAGCTCCGGCAGTGACGCCACCATGCTTTCGAGCACCGATGGCTCGGCTTGCCCACGAAGCCGGGATGGGAAGGCCTCCAGCATGATCAGCGTCCCTGCGGCAGCGCGCGCAGCAAGGCCACACGATCGTCGAATGCGTCGTTCCATACGCTCGCGAGTCGGCTTTCAAAGACAGCCCTAGCATAGCGCGACGGCATGTCCGACTCTTTCGACCATCCGAAGAATGTACGCAGTTTCTGCAGCGCTTCGGGCATCGAGTCGCCTCGCTCCAGCAGCTGGTGAAGCCGCAATACGGCGCTGGTGTGCCGGAGGTCGTGGCAGGTGACCGACTTCTTTCCGGTGCGGTCGTGCAGTTCCCGCAGCACATCCGTAGGCAACGCTTTCGATATCGTTGTAAAGATCTTCGTCAACGACTCTGTGGAAAGAGGGCCGCCAGTCTGGGCGTTTAACATGAACGAATGGGAAGGCCGGCCCCGGTAATTTTCGCAATAGATCTGCACCAGGCTCGCCGTTGCGTCGCTGACGGGAATTTGCCTGACCGAATGGCGCGTTTTGATGCTGGGTTTCGAGTAACGGCTGTCGCTGCCAACTTCTTCATACTCGTTTTGCCGGACGTTCAGCCAGTACCTTGTCCGGCCAAGTTCGCGGTCATAGCTGCTCTTGATGGCGTCTGCTGGCAGCAGCAAGAGTTCGCCGCGGCGCAGACCCTGATGCAGCGTCAGCACGAATGCGATGAAGACCCGCCAGCGGGTGTGCGCGCGCTGGAAGGGATTGGCATCCGATTCCGGATCCAGGATCTGATAGAGATTCTCGACCACGCTGGAGGGCAACGACCGAACGGTCTCGCTGCGGGCACCTTGGCGAATGTGAAGCTGGCGGTAAAGCGTTGATAGTCGGTGGATGCGCGCCTCGATCTGTCGCATCTTCGCGTCCGCCGACTTCGACAGCCATGTGATCACCGATGTCACGAATGCCAGTCCGGTCTGCCACCGGTCCTCATTGCTGCGAGTGGCAACAGGCTGATTACGCAGACTCACGAACCACGACTCGAGAATGTCCGCAAGCCGGGCATCGTCAAGGTCGGATAGCGCGTCATCCAGCGCATTCGCCTTGAATGACCGATCCGCATGCTCATACAGGTTCTCGATGTACCGCAGCCGCATGGTCTGCGTGGACGTTGCCCATTGCGCACCCGCGATGACCAGCCAGACCGCGGCCCAGTACCTGGGCATGTGGTTGCTGTCGACCAGCGCAACCCCCCGGAGCGCCCGCGGCACGGCGGCGGCGCTGACCTGAACGAACATAAAACCTAAACCCACAACAAAACGCAACGGCGAAAGATACCACAAAAGCACTTTTCCGTTGCGGTATCTGAAGTCTCCGTGCCGTCCCACACGCAACACTTCAGAACATACCAACAGAACGCACAATGATAGTTATGTTAAATAGTTATAGTATTTAACAATGCTATTCTGGGCGCGAGCCATCCGCCTATCTTGCGTCAATCACGTGCGAAACGATCCCCTGCTGGATTGCTCGGTTAAGCAACCCCAACCCTTTAATGCCGTTTCAGAAACTCGGCGAACAACGTGTCATCTATGAGGTAGCCGCGACCTGCCGTCTTGGCCAGAACACCGGACTTGCGCAGGCGTTCCAGCGCGGCACGGACCTTCGACACCGAAGCGGTGAATCGTGGGTCTTTGTTGAGCAATGTAATCGTGCCCTTCGCGAACGGTGCGTGACCCTTCGCGATGACGCTCAGCAATACCTGTTCAAATGGCTGTAGGCTTGCAAGCAGACCTTCCCAGCCCGCGATAAGTCGTCCGTCTTGAACGAAGCGATTCAAGGCGAACTGCACGTCCATCACGCCCTCGGCCGACATCCATTTCACCAGGTCCTTCATCAATGCTGGCTTGTGGCCGAGATACTCGAATGCTTTCACAAGATCGTCGACATCAAGGGTCTTGTCGGTGTGCACTGATGCAAAGTGTTTGGCCAGGGCCTTGGGGTACTCGATACCCAGTGTGGGAAAATCGAGCAACTGCGCAAATTGATACATCGGTCCGCCGGAAGCGACCGTCATCGCTGCCAAGGCCTCTTGCGAGGAACCCGTGAAAACCGCGAGAACGTCTCGCTTGCGCTTCTGTAGTACCGCTCGGATCGTAGCGATGGCCGATCGACCGTCGGCTAGCTCCGCCAGCACTTGCACTTCGTCCAACATCAACAGAATCGTATGGCCAGATTGCGACGCCAGTCGCGCGACCAGCGTGTCAAACCGGAGTGCAGGATCGTCGGGCAGCTTGCGCCTGGTGGGCTCTTCGCCCAACTCAACACTGGCGCTGAGCATCCCAATTTTCTTGACGGGTGTTTTCCCGATCTTTCCGGCGCGGGTCGTGGGCACAGTGAGATCATCCAGCGCTTCTTCCAGCGCATGGTTGATTGCCGCCAATGGCGCAGCTTGATTCAGCCAGAGATCCGCATAAACGGGAACGAACCGCGCTTTTCGGGATACAGGAGTGAGATCCTGGTCCAGGAAGAACGTCTTGCCGACCCGCCGTGGTGCAAAACAATGAACGACAGCGACGGGGGCCGGCTTGCCTCAAGAAGTCAAGTCAGAAACGGGCAGACTTCGAGCAGGACCTGCTCTCCGAGATCTTTGGGAGTGTTCCTGATTGACAATTGTGTCTGCGCGCCTCTATAAACACATTTCATTTCAGGCGTGATCACTGTATAAATGCACAGTATGCTGGTTCCACAGCAGACATTCGGGCGGCACGCCCCAGCTGGCCAAGGCGAGTGCCTGTGGCGTTTGCGGCGGCTGAATCAGGCAGCAACTGCTGTGACCAGGAGTTGCGTGCAAATCAAGTGCGCGCACCGCTGAATCGGGCCAGGCTGGCCGATAGATGTTCGAAGGAACTCAGGAATCATTCCGGATACAGACTTCGTGACCGTCGTAGACGCACGCCGCGTCGCGAGACCAATCACGGATCGGTATCGCCGGGCATCCGCTATCGTGCGCGATAAACGCCAAGATCTAAAGGGGGCACCGACGCCGGTACCCCTCCGATACTCCCGTTCCCGCGCCCTGGCTCTGGCTCTGGAAGGCACTGCGTGGCGCAGCAGGCGACCCGATATCAGACCGGGGGTGGCAGTAGCTTCTGGTCGATGAAGAACTGCAGCGCGTCGCTGAACGCGTCCCGGGTGTCAATCACCTCGCCAAAGCCCGCCTTGCGCAGCTTGATGGTGCTGACGAAGGCCACCGGACCGGCCGAGGCACCATAGGCGAACGCAAAGTCCGCGTGCTGGTCGCCCTGACCAACGAAGGCCCCAAGATCCCCGCTTGCCAGACCGTGCTTGGCCACGATTTTCGCCCAGACGTCAGCGTTGTCCCGAATGTACTGAGCCACGCTCATCGGCTCATCAGGACCCGTTGCAACGCCAAGCGTCTTGGCCAGCGCGGGCCAGACATGTCGCCAAGCGAACACATCTCCATTGGTTACGTTGAAGATCTCATTTGCCGCCTGCGGGACTTGTGCGGCCCACGCCATCACTTTGCCCACTAGGTCTGCATCTGCCATCTCCCATACGAAGGCCGGGCCTCCGGGGAAGCTGAACGGCTCGCCCTTCTCGCGCCGAATCGCCGCATACACGCCGATTGCTGGCAGCACGTTCAGAGCACCAGGCGTCTTCCCCGTCACTAATTGCGGACGCAGTACAGTATAGGTGAACCCGTGCTTCGCACCTGCGTCGCGGACATAGTCCTGCTGGTCGAAGAAGAAATTCGCATGATCGTCGCGAGGATCGCTCTCCCGCGCCGGCACGGCGATCGGATGAAGATGGACGCCATACGCCTTCGTGCCTTGCAGGATCGACACATGCTTGAGACTCGACTTCCCGGCGACAAGGGGCTCCACCACGTGGCGAAGCATCGCATTGTTGACTTCAATTTGCTCAGCATTCGACCAGCCCCCCACAAGGTCTTTGGCATTCTCATAGATCGCCGCATAGGCAACGTGAGTGACGCCCGCTAGACCCGAAAGCACTTCATTCGAAGCCTTCTCGTCGCGCAGGTCAACCGAGACGAACTCGAAGTCCCGACCGCTCGGAAGCACCGGTTTGCGTCGGGAAATACCGACCACGTCCCAGCCCGCATTCAGAAAGGACTCGATGGCGGCAACGCCGATCAATCCGCTCGCTCCTGCCACCACCACTTTGTTTCGCACGCCCATCATAAGCTCCACGTCGTCGTTACTCTTCCCCTTCCGCAAACTCGTGTTTGCCAACTGTCGGTTTCGACAAGGGGTACGCCTTGAAGACTATCCGCAGGCCAAAGTCGGCGGAAGCGCGTTCGACGGACTATTTGTTATGCCCGTTCGGAATAGAGATTCCCGCTCTGCGCCTGGAACCGTGTATCGACGCTGTTGACTCACGACGCATGCCTACTGCGCATGTCGAATCCGGCACTGCCGGGTCCCTCTGGTCCAGTCACGCTGTCCTCCTTGCGGGAACTCCGCTGAGGCCGGTGGCTCCGTGGGCCGAATATTCTGATACCGGGAAGACGCAACAACTGAGTCCCGCCGTCCAGAAAATGGCTGGATAGGCGGGATGGATGTGTGGAGGCATTTTTATGACAAACCTGGAGACTTTTCCTGCTGCGGAGCGTGAAGCCTTTGCCAACGCCTGCCGGCGATACGGATTCATCGCGGCAGATTTCCAGGTGCTGGATCGCCGGGACGAGAGCGGCATACGCATGGTCAGCATCCTACGGCCCGAGACTGGCGTATCTCTGTTGTACGCTGGCGGCAGAGGCAACTGCTGGGCGGTGGCATTCGAGCAGGATCTCGAGGCTGACCGTACATGACATCGTGCGCTTTGCCCGCTCCAGCGGCATCCTCTGCCAGGGCCGCGGCTCGGCGGCTAATTCGGCCGTCTGCTACTGCCTCGGCGTCACCGAGGTGGATCCGGCGCGCGGCAACCTGCTGTTCGAGCGCTTCATCTCCAAGGAGCGCGCCGAGCCGCCCGATATCGACGTGGATTTCGAGCACCAGCGTCGCGAGGAAGTCATCCAGTACCTCTACCGCAAGTATGGCCGCACGCGGGCGGCCCTCGCCGCGGCTGTGGCAACCTACCGCCCGCGCAGCGCCCTGCGCGAATCTGGCAAGGCCTTGGGCGTCGATCCGGCCATCGTTGACCTGGTCGCCAAGGCACATCACTGGTTCGACTCCAAAGCCGATTTGCTCAAACGTTTTGCCGAGAGCGGTGTGGATACGGAAAGCGAATTGGCGCAGCGCTGGGCCAATATGGCCACGCAGCTACTGGGCTTCCCGCGCCATCTGTCCCAGCACTCGGGTGGTTTTGTGCTTTCCAGAGGCAAGCTGTCGCGCCTCGTGCCGATCGAGAACGCCGCCATGCCAAACCGGAGCGTGATCCAGTGGGACAAGGACGATCTCGATGCCGTGGGCTTGCTCAAGGTCGACGTGCTGGCACTGGGCATGCTCTCCGCCATTCACCGCGCGCTGGATCTCGTATCGGAGCAACGCGGCGAGGTATTCGAGCTGCAGGACATCCCCGCCGAGGATCCTGAGACCTACGAGATGCTCTGCCATGCCGACAGCGTGGGGGTGTTCCAAGTTGAATCGCGTGCGCAGATGTCCATGCTGCCCCGGCTGCAGCCACGCACCTTCTATGACCTGGTCGTCGAGGTGGCCATCGTGCGCCCGGGCCCGGTGCAAGGCGGCATGGTGCACCCCTACTTGCGCCGCCGGCAGGGCAAGGAACCCGTCACCTACCCCAGTCCGGAAATGGAAAAGGCGCTGTCGCGCACGCTCGGCGTGCCGATCTTTCAGGAACAGGTGATGCAGGTGGCCATGCTCGCGGCCGGCTTCTCGGCTGGCGAGGCCGACCAGCTGCGCCGCGCCATGGCGGCCTGGAAGCGCAAGGGCGGACTGGAGCGCTATTACGACCGCATCATCTCCGGCATGCTCGAGCGCGGCTACGAGCGCGAGTTCGCGGAGAGCATTTTTCGTCAGATCCAGGGTTTCGGGGAATATGGCTTCCCGGAAAGCCACTCGGCCAGCTTTGCACTACTGGTCTACGCCAGTGCCTGGCTCAAACGCCATGAGCCAGCGGCTTTCCTCTGCGCCATGCTCAACAGCCAACCCATGGGCTTCTACAGCCCCTCTCAACTCGTGCAGGATGCCAAGCGGCATGGCGTCGAGGTCCTGCCAGCGGACATCACCGTCAGTTGCTGGGATTCGGCGCTGGAGACGCGCGAGCGCAAGCCTCCGGCGGTCCACCTTGGCCTGTCCCTGCTGCGCGGCATGCGGCAAGAAGCGGCTCTGCGCATCGAAGACGCACGCTCGGTGCGCGCATTCACGAGCGCCGCGGATCTGGCCCGCCGCGCACCGGCACGACATCCAGGGGCTGGCCGCTGGGAATGCCCTGCGCGTCCTCACGGGAAACCGACGACAGGCCCTGTGGCAGGCCTCCGTTGCCGTGCCCGACAAGGACTTGTTGCGTTCCGCAGACCTGGTGGAGGAACCGCCCGTACTCGCACCGCCGAGCGAGGGCGAGGAAATCGTGGGGGATTACCGGTCGATGGGACTGACGCTGAACCGGCACCCGCTCGCGCTGCTCCGCGCGCAACTCGCCGCGCACCGACGAGCCGGTCGCCAACTGGCGCGCGGCGCCGGCATCGTCACGGTGCGGCAGCGGCCAGGGACCGCGGTGCTTGGCATTCGCGATGCGGGGGACCTCTCTTTGGCGGCGCGGTGCCGTTTGCCTTCGCCTCGACCAAGGCAATCACGCACGAGCTGGTCGCGCCGGAAACAGGACCCCGTTCGCGCAGTTGCCTGACGCGCAGCCGGCAGCCTCGGCTGCCTTAGCCGGACGCAGCATCGCCAAAAGTAACTGACCCCCGCCGGCAGGTCAAAGCCGCCGTCCCTCAGGCATCGGACCCGCGGGATTCCGCGCGCGGCCATTCCCGTGTCATGACCCGTCTACTGCTTGGGCACCGGATCTGGCGAATCGCCCTTCGGGCCGCTTGGCGCGTCGGCCGTCGGCGCATGTGGCGCGCCTTGCTCGCGTGGCTTCTTGCTGCGCGCAGTGTTCGAGGCCTTGTCCGAGCCGGACTTGGGCTTCTTCATGGTGTCCGTGGCGCCCGGGCCCGAGGGGCTCATGTCGCTGGCGGCTGGCTGGTTGCGCGAGGCGCCGGCGCCTTCGATCGGCGGCGCGCTGGGGTTCGGTGCGGTCGGCGAGGCCGGCGCTTGCTGGGCAAGGGCTGGCAGGCACAGCGCGGTGCCGACGACCAGTGCCGTGGTAGCGAGGGTGCGTTTCATAGTGGTCTCCGTTGCAAGACTACGTCGATCGGGCCCCATGGGCCTCGGGATGGCCAGCGCGCCGTTTTGGCGCTCCGGCAATTCATGCGCGCGGGTTGCGCTTGCCTTCCCCGCGCCGCGCCAGTTCGTGATAGTGGCAGACGCGCGCCAGCGCCCAGTCGGCCGCGGCTCCGCGCACCCGCGTTGCGCGTGCCCGGAAAGAAGCTGTCCGTCTGCAGCGTCGCGCGCAGGTTGGCCTTGAGGTCATCTTGGGTCAGCATCGCGCGGCGCACGCGTTCGCGGTCCAGTTCGCCCTCGCGCATCAGATCCAGCGCGTCGCCGCCGGTGGCGCGGTCGAATGCCGGATAGCGGCTCGACAGCCAGCCCACGGCCCGGTGCAGCAACACCAACGCCAGCGCCGCGGCAAATGCCACCCCGAACGAAGTCGCCCCGACCACAGCGCGCGAAAGCACCGCGCCCAGCAGCAGCACGATACATAGGTCGAACGACGTTTTCTGCGCAAAGGCCCGCCTTCCGGCCAGCCGCAACATCGCCCAGGTGCCGGCGAAGATGATGGCGGCACGCACGGCGCCTTGCCACCAGGCCAGGTTGTCGCCTTCGCCGACAAGCCTGCGCATCACATCGGCGATCACTTCCATGCTGTCCATGTTGGAGTCCGCAGTCGATTTTCTGAGTGGGGTCGCAGGTTCCGTGCCAGGCTGACGGCGCTGGTCGTGCTGCGGTACATGTCTCATTCGCGCGCCACAAACGACGCACTCGCGCAGGAATGCGGGGAAAAATCTACGTGCAGCGCCGGACCGGGCCCGTAAAAGCTGCGTGGGCGCGCGCCTTGGGCGCGGGGGGCGCGGCGATGGCGCTCATCTTGCATGTCTGCTCCCCATAACCTGAATGGAGACCGCCATGCCCGAGCAGTTGCCCAAGCCACTCCGGCCCTCGCAGGATGCGCCACGTGCGCCGAGCCATCCCGGCAACCCTAACGATGTGCGCAAGGGCCAGGTGACCAGCCCGCTGCCGCGCGACACCTTCCGCCAGCGCTTTCTCGCGCGCTTCACCGACCCCGCCTACCGGCAGGAAGACGAGGCGCTGGACCGCCTCGAGCGCATTGCCTGGGACGCCTACCACGAAGGCCGCAAGGCGCCCCAGACGCACAAGGCCGGACTTGGCTATGCCGACCCCGGCTACGACCTCTCTGACGAATGGCGCGCCGCTAGTGAGGCGGTGCACATCGCCCAGCAGCGCCAGGCCGATCCCGCCTTGCCATCGCGCGTGCTGCTGGTCTGTGCCTCTGCGCGCAACGACTACACCTGCCCGGGGGAAATGTCGAAATCCTGGCGCCTGGCCGGGCGAGCGCGCGAATGGCTGGAGGCGGAGGGCATCGAGGTCGATCTGCTCGACCTGAGCCACCTTACATCGGATGCCGACTTGCACATCCATCCTTGCAAGGGGTGTGTATCGACGGCGATGCCGCTGTGCCACTGGCCATGCAGCTGCTATCCCAACCCTGCGCTGGGCCAGGTCAACGACTGGATGAACGAAATCTATCCGCGCTGGACTGCCTGTCACGGGGTGCTGATCGTCACACCGGTGTACTGGTACCAGGCCGCCAGCCCGCTGAAGCTGATGATGGACCGGCTGGTTTGTGCCGATGGCGGCAATCCCGATCCCACCAGCACGCACGGCAAGGACGTGGTGCGCGCCAAGGCGATCGAGCTGTCAGGGTGGGACTATCCCAAGCACTTGTCCGGGCGTGCCTACGGGTTGGTGGTGCACGGCGACGTGGCCGGCATCGAGGGCGTGCGCCGCGCACTGTCCGACTGGCTGGACTGGATGGGACTGATCGATGCGGGCCCGCAGGCGCGGCTGGACCGGTATATCGGCTACTACGAGCCCTATGCCACCAGCCACGTCGCGCTGGACGAGGATCTCGGCGTGCAGGGTGAGGTCGACAACGTGGCGCGCGCGCTGGCCTGCGCGGTGCGGCAGCTGCGCGCAGGCGACTTGCGCGCGCCCGACCAAGGCCTGGTGCCACCCCGGCAGAAGTAGCAGAATGCAAACTGACCAATGAGCCGGGGCAAGGGACGATGATGGATCGCAGAGACAACTGGCGCGCTCAGCCATGGCATGAGCGCGCAGTGCCCGAAGCCGACACGCGCAACCATTATGTGAGTGCCTATGGGGTCTATGAATATGACGAGGTCAGAGGGGAGCCGGGCGAGTTTGGCGGGCGCCAGGGTGCGGGCTGACGCGGCAACGGCCAAACATGCGATCGACGTTGCCCAAAGCAATTGGGACAATGCTACTGTCACGGCCTCGAACGCCACGCGGCAGGCGTCGGCGCAAGTGGCGCGTGGCCGGGCGAGAAGTCAGCCCACGAACCGCGCACCCCTGCCGCAGTAACTGCAGCCCGGTCCTAAGATGCGCTGCCCGCGCTCGCACCACCTTCCAGGATATGCTTGAGCTTTGCCAACTCGCGTCCCTTGCAGAAATGCTCGGTAAAGCCCGCTGCGATTGTAGCTTCGCGCTGTGCTGGTGAGTTTTGCCAGTATAGGCAATGAGGCACCATCTGGCGGATGGATATAGCCCACCCAAGCGCCGAGCCGCAGAGATCCCGTCCATTCCGGGCATATCGATATCGAGAATGATCAGATCAGGCCAGACCCATGCAACAGCGGTTATGACTTCCATTCCGTCCGCGCAGAAAAACACTTCGTGCCCATAGCACTGTGCTAACGCGCCAAGCGCTTCACGCGCAGCTCGATCGTCGTCCGCAATCAGTACTTTCATGTCTCGGCCCCAAACAGTTACCACAGCAAGCTCTATGCCCGGGCCCAACGCTGCTCGGTGGCGGGACGCGGAAGGCAAGTGCGGTCCGTCGAGATCGGTCAGCCAGGCGTGTGCTGCGAGGCTCTCACGACAGTCGTTCCCTGGCGCTGACCCGCAACGGTTGCGCCGGTTCGTCCGTCCTAGTGGCCGAAGATACGCATCGAAAGGAGTTGCCTCGTGGACATATTCAGTGCTGGCAGCGCGCGTGTGCCACTTGAATCGGTGTTGTGTACCGGGGACTTAAATACACGGGCGTCGCGCCGCCCGATTTCCAAGCCGAAAATGCAGCGCTGCTGGTCTTGATGCAGGAGTTGACCCATTCGTCGGCCAATGTTCTGCAAAAGCTCGTGGACATCGCACTGAACTTATGCAAAGACCATTCCGCGGGGATCAGCCTGTTGGAGGAAGCCGGCCCCGCAGGGCAATTGAGCGCAAGAGGGGACCACTTCCGCTGGTACGCTGTCGCGGGGCAATGGGCGCCGCTAGTCTGGCACACGACCACGCCACGCGACAATGGTCCCTGCGGCACCGTTGTCGATCGCGACACTGTGTTGCTATTCACCTATCCCATCGCTACTATGCCCAGTTCGCGGATGTTCGTCCGATGCTGGTGGAAGGACTGCTGGCGCCCTTCCACATCGAAGGCCAAGCCGTCGGCACTGTCTGGGTAGTCACGCATGATCAGACCCGCAAATTCGATCGTGAAGATAAGCGGCTGCTCGAAAGTTTTGCACGCTTTGCCGCAGCCGCATACCAAATCCGCATGGCCAACACGCACTTGCAAACGGAAATCGCCGAGCGTGAGCGTGCCGTAAAAGCACTCTCGGAGGCTGACCGCTGCAAAAGCGAATTCCTCGCGCAACTGGGCCATGAACTACGCAATCCTCTTGCGCCGCTCCGAAGCGCGGTGGACATTCTGCGCCAAGTGGGCGGCGACGAGCAAAAGGTGAAACCAATCACCGAGATGATGCAGCGTCAAATCGGGCAGATCGTCCGCCTCGTCGACGACTTGCTAGACGTGCACCGTATCAGCCGAGGCAAGATCGCGCTGCGCAAAGAACTGGTCGATTTGGCATCGGTGGTACAGCATGCGCTCGAAGCCAGTCGCCCCGCTATCGAGCAAGCGAAACACAAACTCGTCGTCAACGTGCCAGCGACGCCACTGTATCTGGATGGAGACGCCGCACGACTGGTGGAAGTCGTCGCCAACCTCTTAGACAATGATTGCAAGTTCACGGCCCAGGGTGGCCGGATTCGGCTCACGCTGAAGCGGGAAGGTGGAGATGCCGTTATCCGGGTGCGTGACACCGGCATTGGCATCGCCAGTGACATGCTGCTGCCCATCTTCGACAGATTCATTCAGGTGGATTCGGCTGGGAAACACGCGCAGGGCGGCCTTGGTCTTGGCCTGACACTGGTGAAAAGCCTGGTGGAACTGCATGGTGGAACGGTAAAAGCTTGCAGTTCTGGCGTCGGTCAGGGTAGCGAGTTTACTGTGCGCCTTCCGCTCTCGGCTGCGACACCACGACAGTCGGCAGTGCCGGCCGATGGCGAGCGAAAAGGTCCCGCGCCACGCCGCATTCTCATTGTTGATGATAACCGGGATTCGGCAGAATCTCTCGGCGTATTGCTCAAGCTGGCCGGTCATCAGGTATTCACCGCATTTGATGGTGGTGACGCGGTCGAAAGTGCGGCCTCGCTCCGACCGGACGTCGCCCTGCTCGATATCGATCTACCGGTTGTTAGTGGTTACGAGGCTGCTCGGCAAATTCGCGCAATGCCCTGGGGTAAGCACATGGTGTGGTGGCAATGACCGGATGGGGCCGCCATGATGATCGGGAGAAATCCCGCGAAGCTGGTTTCAACGCCCATCTCGTCAAGCCGGTGGACTACGCCGTCCTTGCTGAACTACTGACTAATTCGCGGGCTGGCCGGGGTAGTCGCACCTTTCGTGCATGTATGGACCCGACGCCTTTTGCAAGCTTCTTGTTCGTGATGTCGAAACGGTCTGCATGCATGTATCCGGCTTGCACTTGGGCGATAGCCGAAGCACGCCCGCAGCCTCGATGAGACCCGCGCACCTCGTCCTTAGCAAATTCACGGCTCGCCGAACGGCACAAAAAACAGGATTCAGGGTGCTGGCTCAACCTATTTCGTCATCGCTTTTGAGAAGCTTCGCAAACCAAGGTGGGTAGTACTCTCCTTCAGAGTTGTTCTGTTCGTCTATACGGGCGTGCCTCGCGGAAGGTAGCTTGCGTCGCTGCTGAGTAGTGCTTGAATGATGCGTGCATTCTTGTTGGCCAGCGCGACCGCGGTGCAGTTGTACCCGCGTCGCGCGATCAACTGCTGCAGCCAGATACTGGGGGCGTCAGTCTTGCTTTTCATGTATCTGAGCACCGCTCGTGCACCGTGAATCAACAACGTGCGCAAGTATGTGTCGCCGCGCCGGCTGATGCCCTGCAGGCGTGATTTGCCTCCGGACGAGTACAGGCCGCGCATCTGATTGATCAGCGCGGTACGGTCGCGCGCCATGCCATTGCCCGATCGCCGGAAGCCTTCAAGCGCGCGATTCCGGAGCTGCTGCGCGTGAGCGGCGACGAACTGACTGCGTTTTGCCAGACGCTGCTCACGGAACTTCTGCAGCACCTGAGCGCGATTGACGGTGCGCCGCCTGGATATCCTGCCGTTCGACCGATTTGACCGTGACGAAGCGCATGGCCGGCCGACTCGCGGCTTCGACGATTGCCTCCGCATCATTGCGGTCATTCTTGTTCGTCTTGACGAACGGGGCGCCATATTGCGGGCTGATCAGCCGGACTTCGATGCCCAGCGACTGAAAACGCCGTGCCCAATGGTGGGCGGTGCTGCACGCCTCCATCACGACCATCCTGGGCGTTAGGATGCGCACGGATTCGAACAGCGAACCGCGGGAGACCTTCCCCCGGTGTGTTGCTCGCCCGCGGCGATCGGCTCCGTGGAGTTGGAAAACCTGCTTCGCGAGATCAATGCCGAGCATATCGATTTCCATGCTGAACCTCCAGACGTCCGGTTTGAGGCCCTCAGTGTCCCCCGAAGGGAGGCGTCGGGTCCATCCCAGTAAATTCTGGCGGTTTGGTCCTAAAAATTCTTGCGGATCAAGCAGTTGCAATATCGCAGGTCGTGCGAGGTCCGTAGAGGACGCGCGCGATGGCCTCGTTCGATTATCGGGCTTGGTGTCCCCCAACTTTTCCCAGGTACGCCATCCATGCCACAAGCGGCAGGCTAGGGTACCTCGATGTGGTCATACGATCCGTTTTCGGGGCTACACTGGCGTAATGAGATCTATCGATCTATCCCATCGTCCGAGCCCTGATCCAACAGCATGTCTAGTTTGGCAAAGAGGAGGGGCAAAATTTGACGTGAGGGCGCCGCTCCGATTGTCTCTGCTTCCTTGATCGGCTCCGTTGCGACTGGTCTAGAATTGGACATGAACTCGGACACCGTAGAATCGTGCGGGGCCGCGATCCTTGTTATAGCCGGGGTGTCGGATGTACTGGAAATCCGGACTGATGAAAAGATGCGGCGAGGCTCTTGCGCTATAGAAGACTTCGAACACTTGTTCTGCCCCGTACCTGAGGGTTCCGTCCCCTAGAAACCCGCCCAGGCCGCCAGCAGCCAGATAGGCTCGATGGTCCCCCGAAAGCCCGTTGGCGGCTATCGCAACGCCCACGGCATCAGTGGCCCGGTGCCAGCCCAAGCCCCGCAGGATGGCTCCAACGGAAGCACTCCTGCCTACCTCTGTGAAAGCGTAGCTTTCGGTTTTGTCGTCGGCCCAATCGGCCCGCGCAAAGAGTCCCAGAGATTCGCCAACTTTCTGTTCCAGACTGATACCCAGGCCAACCTTGGCATGCTCGCGGCGCACTTGCGCCACGTCCGGAGCGCCACCCCCGGCAGCTCTGAGGGCATCAACAAACGAACCCATGTGAGCGTGGTTGCGCCAAACCAGCAGGCGCAGCTTACCCGCATTGCCATATAGCTTGTAGCCACGCTCCACCTCAAGCATGTCACCGTAATGTTCAAAGAAGCGGGTATCGAGCTGCAAGCCGTTTGGCTCATGAGGTTGCAGGAATCGTCCAGCTCGTATAGCCCAATCGCCGTCAATGTACTCAACGGATGCGCCCCAGGTGTAGCCTCGGGAGTCGGCCGGATAATCGAATGAAGCATGCGAGGCGAAGGCGGTATTGAGATATTCGCTTCTGGGCTCGTGAGCGTATTCTAGGCTGTTGAAAACATCCAACACTGAAAAGTTTCCAACCGTCAGGACTATCCGGCGACTGCTCCGCTGGCCTGCCAACTGATGGAGTCCAGAATCCACAGTCTCAGTTGTTCCAGCCAGGCCGATCTCCTGCCGAAGGAAGAGCCTGGCCCTGTAAATGGTCGGGCTGGCAACTGCCGCTTTGGCCAGTTCAGCGTTAGCGAGCCCGCCTAGACCTTGCGATCCGGAAAAGGCCACTCCCTGAATCAGTTCGGGGTCCAGGTACACGGTGGCGCCGTGCCACAGACGCATGCCCACGCTCAGCGTGGCGGTCCAGGAATAGCCGTGTTCGGCTACTGGCAACAGGCTCTTGGCACCGGAATATGCGGCGGAAAATGCTGGTTTGTACTGCCAAACATAGGTGGTCTGGCCGTGTACTGAAAACCTCTCCTCGGGTTTTGAGATTTCACTATCGCTGGCCGGCGCTATGGCCTCCAGGCTCGATGTGGCGTCAATATCATCTTCCGCCGCTGCATGACGGGGCATTGAGAGGGCCGCGAGTAAAACCACCGCGATGGGAAAGATCCGTCGGCGACGCAGATATTTGAGCATGATACCAATGACCTTCTCGCGGTACGTCTACGCCAGCAAATGAGCCCCGGTTAAAATCATCTTAGCATCCCGTACCATGCTCGGGTGCGCCTGAGTCGGCCAGCCTGCCGTGATTCAACTGAGCATTGGCAATATGAACATTGCCAATACCGCAGCGCCCATTGCTCCGGTCGCAAGCCAGCCTACGACTCGCAGACTGCCCGAAATGGTGAGTTTTCCCATCACGTCCACGCGCGCGGCCATTTTCATCAGGAGTACCATGATCGGAACCGAGGTCACGCCATTGATGACAGCGCTCCAGAACAGCGCCTTGATCGGGTCGATCGATGTAAAGCCCAGTCCGAGGCCCACCACGGTGGCAAACACGATAGTTCCGTAGAATCGCTTGGCAAGGCGCGGTTCCAGTTCAAGGCTGTTTTTCCACCGGAAGGCGCCGGCCATTGCATAAGCCGCAGAGCCGGCGAGCACCGGCAATGCGAGCAGTCCTGTCCCGATGATGCCCAGGCTAAATAGCAGAAATGCGAACTCCCCTGCGATCGGTTTAAGCGCTGCCGCCGCCTCCGACGACGTCTGGATATCGGTGATGTTGTGTTCATGGAGCGTCACGGCGGTGGCAAGGATAATGAAGAACGCGATGAGGTTCGAAAACGCCATGCCGATCCGCGTATCAGAACCAATGCGCCTGAGATTCGCCAACGCCTGCCAAGGCGCCTTGCTCAGTGCGTGCTGGCCGGGCGCTGCCTGGAGTTCCTCCACCTCTTGTGAGGCTTGCCAGAAGAACAGATAGGGGCTGATGGTCGTCCCGAACACGGCGACGATGGTGGTGAGATAGACACTGCTCCAGGACGGATGTGGGAACACCGTCCGGATCGCGACGGTTGTCCAGGGAATCCTGACGGCAAACACGACGCCTACATAGGCAAACAACGCAAGTGTTAGCCACTTGAGTATCCGCACGTAGCTTTTGTAGGGAACGAACACCTGCAGCACGAGTGAAAACAAGGCAAGTCCAACGGTATAGAGGCGCGTCGGGCCGCCCACAACCAGGTTGATGGCCGCACCCATGGCCGTCAGATCGGCGGCAATATTAATGGTATTGGCCACAAGCAGGAGGACGACGGCGCCGTAGAGAAGCCATAACGGATAGTGGCGACGGATATTCGTCGCAAGGCCGTGGCCGCTAACCCGACCGATTCTCGCGCTGATGATCTGGATGGCGACCATCAATGGATAAGTAAACAGGACCGTCCAGAGAATGTTAAAGCCGAAAGCGGCACCTGCCTGCGAGTACGTGGCGATGCCACTCGGATCGTCATCGGCGGCGCCCGTTACGATGCCGGGCCCCAGTTTCTCGAGCCAGGGACTGGGCTGAGCGCCCGGTACGGGCGCAGGAGTAAAATCGGTTTCCATTCGAACTCCGCTGCTCGAGGCACCCTCGCCGAAAGACAGTCGCGACCAATCTAAGAGATGAAAGCCGCCCGAGGGCGGCCGAACAGTATTGCTCTTCCTTTAAGCGATAACAGCCCTCCGCAGCCGGTGTCGAATTGCGCACATCCGCGTGGTAGTTGAAATCAGGCCAGGTGCAACATATGGCAATCTTTAACGAAGATACTTCACGGATTGTTCTTTTTTACCTGCTCCTTCGCGTCCCCGGCTTGTTTCTGGGCTTCGCCTGCCCCCTGCTGCAACTGGCCTTTTACTGCCTGTACCCTGTCGCCCTTAACCTTGCCCACGACCTCGTTGATCTTGCCCTTGACCTTCTCTCCGACACCCTTGATCTGACTCTTGTTCATGGTTTGCCTCCGAGGCTGCAGGCCGATCGATTCGGCCCGCATTGGCTCAGCAAGTTCCGTGCCGCGTTGTCGAGACCGATGTGTCAGCAGCGGCTTGGTCGAGCTTCCAGTAGCGTTCAGGGGTTCCAATATCGGCCAGGGACGCCGGATCAAACAGTGGCGTCTGGCTTTTGTATGCGCTTGCGGCCTGCATTTTCTGGCCAAGGAATTGCGTGAAGCCAGGCAACGCGGGAGCCGCGAACCGGCCCTCCGTGTGCCATGCTTCGAGCCGCTGCTGCAGCGCGCCTGGATGGCGGCGATGGATCGCTTCCTCATAGATGAGCCAACGCCATCGCGCGCTGCCTTTCCTATCGACAAGTTGCCGCGCCAGCATGCAGGCGTCGCTGACCAGGACGTGGTCGCTGTGGAATAGGCCCATCGGCACTACCACGGTACCCCCTTTATTGCTTGCCAGCCATTCCGCCACCGCATAAGCCAGATCGGCGGGCGCGTATTGCACGCCGTATTGCCCGTCGAGAAAGTCCAGCCAATGCGCCGTGGCACCCAGTATGTACAGACCGCGCAGATCTTCCTCGCGGCGCGCCCACACCGCTTCGGGGCCGCTGCCGAAGCCAGCTCTTCGATCCCATTCCTGCAGCGGGCTCGCCGAGTCCGGCACGCCTGCCAGGATCGTGACGACCACCGGCCGATGCGCAGCCGCCAGCAGGCAGCCACAGCTGAAAACGGCATCGTCCAGGTGGGGCGAGACCACGACGACGCGATCAAGCAACTTCCGCATTTGTGTCGTCCCCGGTGTCGGCGGCGCAAGATGTCTGGCGAAGGCCAGGATGATCCGCAGCGGCGGCCAGCATGGTGAGGTGATCGGCGAATCCGCCGCGCAAGCGGCCTCGGGCGCGGGCACTGGTGATGACCTGCGGGTGGCTGCTCCAGACGATGTGGGCATCGATGGCCATCAACTGCTGCACCAGGGCGACGTCTTCATGGGCGGTTTGCGGGGGAAACCCGCCGGCTCGTCGATAGGCCTGGGAGCAGACACCCAGGTTGGCCCCGTGAACGTGCCGATGATCGTCCTGCCGCCGGTACTGGGCGAAGAAGCGATCCGGCACATGCGGCGGGTGCAGGCTCCAGTCATCGACGGTGACGAGGCCGCACACGGCATCGGCACGCAAGGCGAGTTGCGCCACAAGCCAGTCAGGAGCCACGCGTGTATCCGCGTCAGTGAAGGCAAGCCAGCGCGCGTCTCGCGCCAGCAGGTGTTCGGCTCCCGCATGACGCGCCTTGCCGACGTTGCGCGCCGCGACCGTCAGGCAAGTGAGCTCGCCGTTGGGGCGATGCCGGGTGGCATGCCGGTTGGCGATGGCGGCCGAGCGATCGCTGCAGTCATCCAGCACCAGCACCACGACGACGGGCTCGCCGCCGAGCATGGGATGGGCAGAGGCTACGGTCAGCGCGATCAGACAAGCCTCCAGGCAAGCTTCCTCGTTGTGTACCGGGACCACCACGCCGATCATAACGTCTGTTCCCGTTGCCGTAATGCGCGGGGATCGCGCGACCAGACTTCGAGCAGGAAGTCAGGTTCCAGATGGCGGACATGCCGATGCAGCCCGGGCTGCCGGGCAATCGCAGCATGCACGGAGCGCGTAGAGAGCCGGCGCTGCTCGAATCGCCGCAGCCAGTGGCAGGCGACGATCGTCCCGCGCGTGCCGATCGACTGGGCCGCTCGCTCCGCGATGGCTGCCCAGTCTTCGAGCGCAAAGAAATAGCCCAGCTCGCTCAGCACCACCAAGTCGAAGCTGCCTTCCGGCCAGTCTGCGGGAAGCTTGCCTGCACGCACCTCAACCTGCGGCTGCCCGTCGAGGCGAGCGCGGGCGCGTGCCACGGCGCGCGGCGCGACGTCCATCGCAAGCAACGCATCGGCGCGTGCCGCCAGCATTTCGGTCAGGATGCCGGTAGCGCAGCCGGCTTCAAAGGCACGGCCATAGCGTGCATCCGGCAACGCGGCGAGCAGTACGTCGCGCTTGCGGGCTTCGTACCACAGCGTTGCAAGGCCCCAAGGATCCTCCTGCTCAAACATGGCATCGAAATCGACCGGGACAGGTGCAGGCATTGCCGGGGTCATAGCGAAGCGTCGAATCCATGGTCGACAGCGCCTTGCGCAAGCCGCTCACCCAACGCCGCCAGGTCGCGTTCCGCGTGGCTCTGGCGCATGAATACCGGCAGGTCGGCATACAGCCTGGCCAGCCGGTCGTTGCGACAGAGCGGGCCGGCACCCAGTACATTGCCGGCGCGATGGATCGCACGCTGTACCGCGCCTTCCACCACCGCGCGCACGCGCATGGCCGCAGCGAAGGCGTCCCCCGCCGGATTGTCATCGATCCACGCCGCTGTTTCGCGCAGCAATGCTGCCGCGGCGTGCAACTCCCCGTCGATGGCTGCCAGGTGCGCAGCCGCATGAGGATCCTTGCGGCACTGCACGATACCAAGCACGGCGAGCGCCAACGGTATCGCCGCCCCATACCAGCAAGCTGCGATGCCCGCGCCACCCTGCCAGAAGCCTGGGCGGTCATAGTAGGCGCCGGGGCCGCCCAGGCAAAGGGCCGCGCAGTGTTCCATCACGACGTCGCCGCTGCACGTATCGCGCATGCCTACCGCATGCCAGCCATCGGTAGTGACCGTAACGCCTGGCGCATGGAGATCGATGGCAACCAGGCGGGCAGCACCGGCTTCGTCCCAACAAGTCAGCAGCGCGTGCGATACCTGATTGGCGCCCGAGCACCACGCCTTGCGGCCGTGCAGCCGGACTGGCGCGGCATGGCCCGCCATCCCCGCGCTCGCGGCGAGCGCACGGTGTGCCTGGCCGTGACCGCCCGGGACGGTGGACATCCGGACGCGTGCGTCGGGTGGCTCGGCCGCCCATACCGCCCAATTGGTGCCGGGCGCGGGGATGGCCTGCTCGACCTCCGCTAGAATCGCAAGCGCGTCCGCATGGGCTTCAAAGAGCTTGATCGCAACCGCGCCATGCGCCGCGGCCACGTTTGACAGCAGTTTCCACCGCTCCAGCGTCCGCCCTTGCCCCGGCAAGGGGATCCCCTCACGCGGTGTGAACGCGTCTATCAGGCTCTGGATACTGGCTGCGGAATGTTCGCTGTCCACGGCTGTTCACTGGGAATCGATGCCGCCTCTGGAGCGTAGGCGAGTGATCCCGCCTCTCTCAGTCGGCCTAATCATGGTGATGATTCTCATCATGGTGACGGCCGTGACGGTGCTCATTCCACTCCTTGCGTGACCACCAACGATGACCGTCCCAATAGCGGTCCCGATGCCAATCCATCACCGGGGCATGATGCGTGACGACGTGCAAGGGCGATGATATAGCCGCGTTTCATGATTGCCTCCTGAAGAATGTTCGTTTCTCCAATCTACCGCCGGCGATATGATCTCTCGTTCAGGCAAACGCCGAATCATACGTCCTCGTTCCTCCGACACGGTGTGGGGAATCTGTTCGGCACGCATCACCGCGTCTGGCAGGCGGCTTGGTCTTGCGCCGACGCTTGAGTTTGAAGCTAATGGGGCTCTGGTGGTCTTGAATACTGCGATGCGGACGGACTGAGGGCGAGCGAGCGGTTCAGCACGCCTACGCGGATCGCCACCTCGGTCGCCTGCGACCCGACCTCGCGTGCCCACAAGCGATTGGCGGTGAGCGTCTTGAGCTGGTACATCAAGTTCTCGGCCAGCGAACGCCGGTGATAGCCGCAGGACTTTTTCCATTCGCGCCGGCCGCTTCGGGCAATGACGTCAATGGCCTCGTTGCGCCATGGGGCGCCGCGCATGCTCTCGGGCCATGGCATCGCTCCCTCGCGCGGCGGAATTGACGGTTGTGCATCACGCGTGGCAATTGCCACGTGGCTACGCGCCGTCGCCGCCAATGGATGCCGGCCCGCAGTCGCGGCTTGACCGGCTTATTGGCTAACCAGGTGGTTAGCAAGCGGTTCGTCAAAGCGGCAGCAGATGCCCTGGCGGCCGACGATGCTGATCGCCACGAACGAGGGATCGTACGGCGAGCCGCCTTCGCTCACCTGAGCACCTTCCTTACGCAGCGCGGTGGGCGCCCGGCGATTGTGACCGTGCCCTCGTCGTTGCCCAACGAGGATCGCGCTTCCGCGCCTATGGCGTCGATCAGGTCGATTCGAGGAAGCCCGGATCCGTCAGGTTCCCGTAATCATCGAGATTGCTGACCACGAGCCGCTTGCGGCAGCGCCCGCACCGGCAAGCCGGTGCGGGCCCAAGTTTCTATTCTGGAAACGGATAGACAAGCCAGGAAGAGCGCCCCATCTCCATCTTATCGGCTCGGCCGCCGCCGCGGCTTGACCAATATCAAGTGCGCGGCAATCCCGCGCTCAGCCGCCGGAATGCCGGCTCAGCAGGTCGGCCATCTCGTCGGCATGCTCCTCTTCGACGGCGAGGATGCCTTCCATCATCCGGCGCGAGGTCGGATCACGCTCGCCCAGGAACCGGATGATTTCCCGGTAGCTGTCAATGGCGATCCGCTCGGCCACCAGGTCCTCCTTGATCATTTCGGTCAGCGAGGTGCCCGCCACATATTCCGCGTGCGATCGGCTGGCGAGGCCGTCCGGGGCAAAGTCGGGCTCGCCGCCCAGTTGGACGATGCGCTCGGCAATCTGGTCGGCATGGCCTTGTTCCTCATTGGAGTGGGCCAGGAATTCATCGGCCACGCTTTTCGAGTTGGGCCCCTTGGCCATATAGTAGTGGCGGCGATAACGCAGCACGCAGACGATCTCGGTGGCCAGCGCGTCGTTGAGCAGCTTCAGCACGGTCTCGCGGTCTGCGCCGTAACCCGCGGTCACCGCGCCGTCGTCGATATGCTGGCGGGCACGCTCACGCAGGGTCTTGACGTCTGTAAGAAACGGTTTATCGGTCATAAAGGGCTCCTGGTGGGACGGGGCTGCGTCAGCGCAGCACCTCGTAGGGAAATGAGTTTTCCCAAGGAAGTCAAAAGGCCCTTGACGAGCACCGACAAGGGCGAGTTGAAAGCCTTCCGTGGATTGGGTTGACCTTACGACAGGACTTACCGCACAGGTTGGAACGCCATGGGGGGCCTCCTGTCGCCTAAAGGTCGATATGACCAAGGCTCAAACACCGAGAGATCTCTGGCCTGATCACAAAGCCGCAGCGTGCCGCTATGCCGCTCAGGCAACTCTCTGCTGCGGGTCGCGAGCATATTTGCGGGCCGAGTGCGGCATTACAGCGGCCTGTTCCAGTAGGGACTCTGACCGTAGTATGCATGCACTGTCAGACCCCACTGTTCGTCTGCCATGCTCGGCCAACGGTCCTTATTGAAGCCCGGATCGGCCTTGATGAGCTCGGCAGTCGTGGCGATGCGGAAGCATTTCTCATCGGTATCCATGACAAGTGCGCTCCACGGAATCGCGTGGAGCGTATCGCCAATACCCAGGAAACCACCAGTCGTCAGCACTGCGTAAGCGATGCACCCACGCCGTACGTCTAGCATGATTTCCGAGATCTTGCCGACGTGCTCGCCGTCGGACGAAAACGCCTTGGTGCCATCAAGGCTGGATGCGGCCATGACTTCCGGCCCGGGGCCAGCTCCCACGCCGGAACCGACTATGGCGGCGCCCTGGGTGCTTGGGGTATGCGTTTGCATGTTGTGCTCCTTCGGTTAAATGGGGGGAGAATGCTCGGCACATGCAATGTGTGTGCCCGCACGACTTTGGAGCGGCCGGCGGCACCCTTGGTGCTGGCGGCCTTCTTGGCGGCAGCGGAACGTTCCGCCGCAGTACGCGTGGCTGCCGCGCGCTTGGCTTGGGCGGACAGCGCCTTGGGCGAAGCCCCGACGGTGCTTTCGCGCTTGAGCGCCTTCAAAGCAGCGCTGGCGCGCTTGGCCGTGCTTTCTGAATTGGCCCGTCGCGGCGCGGCCTTTGTGGCGCCTGCCTTGGCGGCGGCGGACTTGGTCTCTGCCTTGGTCGCAGCCTTCTTCGGCGGCACATCCACGCCAGCGCGGCGCGCCTCCGATAAACCGATCGCGATGGCCTGCTTGGCCGAGCGTACGCCGTGCTTACCCTTGCGCACGGCGTCGATCTCGTCGTGAACGAAATGGCCGGCCTGGGTGGTCGGAGCCCTGCGTGCCAATCCTCGCCCCATCCCGCCTCCAGTCTTCCGAGCTGCTGCCCCGGCTCTCGTCGTGCATCCGTTGCGCCGGACCGCGTTCGCGGCGCTCCGCTCCGGGGCGGCTGCGGCTGCCGCGGTCATCGCGGAAGTTGAACATGTTTGCGTTCCTGGTTGTGCGGCGTGGCGCTGTCCGCACCGCCTGGCGAGGCAGTGCGCGGCGCGCCGGAACCGTTAACGTTGTGCCTACCAATAACGTTGATGCCTACCAAT
This sequence comes from Cupriavidus sp. 01T418, assembly GCF_056398885.1. Classification (NCBI taxonomy): domain Bacteria; kingdom Pseudomonadati; phylum Pseudomonadota; class Betaproteobacteria; order Burkholderiales; family Burkholderiaceae; genus Cupriavidus; species Cupriavidus sp. 01T418. The sequence goes on along the minus strand of NZ_JBFTQG010000057.1, from coordinate 13,300 downwards.
CGCCGCAAAATCCGTGCCCCCAACGCTGTGACGCAGCCTGGCAGCGCGGCGTGCTGTAAGGATTGCCGGTTAATGTAAAGATTACGGGCGACGCGGCAGGCCGGCAGCGGCAGCGGCGGCTGCCGGGGTGGGCGTCGCCGTCCCGTTTGCGGCATGGAACTTGCGCGCTACCCGGGCACCCTTGTATGGGCCGAGCCCCGGCCTTGCAGACAGGAGACGGCCATGTCCACACCCCAGAGCGTCCCGCCCCAGCACCAGCCGCGCCAGCCCGGCCTGGAGGCTCCGATGCGCCCGCAACCGGACAGTGGGGCGGATGATTACGTCGGCAGCGGCCGGCTCAACGGACGGCTGGCGCTGGTCACTGGCGGCGACAGCGGCATCGGCCGCGCCATTGCGGTGGCCTTTGCGCGCGAAGGCGCCGATGTCGCCATCGCCTATCTCAACGAGCATGCCGACGCGCGCGAAACTGTCGAACTGGTCGAGGCAGCCGGGCGCAAATGCTTGGCGATTGCCGGCGACCTGGCTGATCATGCGCATGCCCAAGCGGTGGCGCGGCAGACGCTGCAGCAGTACGGCAAGCTCGACATCCTGGTCAACAACGCTGCAGAGCAGCACCCCAAGGCCTCGCTGGAAGAGGTTGACGCCAGCCAGGTGGAGGCCACCTTCCGCACCAACGTGTTTGCGATGTTCCACCTGACGCGCGCCGTGCTACCGCACCTCAACGCCGGCGCGTCGATCCTGAACACCACCTCGGTGACCGCGTATCGCGGCAGCGAGCACCTGCTCGATTACTCCGCCACCAAGGGTGCGATCGTGTCGTTCACGCGTTCGCTGGCGCTGCAGGTGGTGGAGCGCGGCATCCGCGTCAACGGCGTCGCGCCAGGCCCGATCTGGACCCCGCTGATCCCGTCGACCTTCGCTGCCGAGGAAGTGGCGAAATTCGGCAAGCAGACACCGATGGGGCGGCCGGGCCAGCCGTTCGAGGTAGCGGCGGGCTTCGTGTTCCTGGCGTCGGACGCGGCCAGCTATATCACCGGGCAGATCCTGCACATCAATGGGGGCGAGATTGTCAATGGCTAACAAAGCAAGCCGGCGCGTGTAGCCTGCCCCAGCTTGGGCCATTTTGCTACTGGAAGGTTGTTGGTCGACTGCTCACTTCTACGCGCTACGTGGATGCATGCCTATGCCGGAACACATCCGATAGCAGTCTGTGATGGTGATCTCTCACGCAACGATGACAACATGACCCTGTGTTCCCGAGCAAAATTTGGTGCCGCAGTCCGCCAGCACCATCCCGCTCGCGCGGCGCCACGCCTGGCGCGGTGTCCTACCCGGATGTGGTGGTCAATGCAGCCTACCTGGTGCGGTGCGACGAGGCACGCATGAAGGGTTCGGAAAACCGGATTCGCGATCCCTTTGCGCTCGTGAAGTGCCGACTGCCGCCAGCTTACCGCCTTTAGCGTGGATGGGTGGCAGCCTTCTGCCTCCCGCTTTCGCCTTCGTGCCCGGTTAGGCATCTCCATACCTGCCGGAGAGCGGCACTGAGCGAGTCCGCCCCCACGTGCGACGATGCACTTGCGAGCAATCGCAAGCATTTTTTAACTATATTGCTGATACGCCGATACCGACCCACTTTTGGTATTCAACTCCGACCACTCTTTGGCCGGAGGGCTCTTCTTTGCCTGTCTGGTCACTCAGAGGAAAAAGCGTTTGGCGCTCTGTCAATCTGCCTTCTGATCGCCGCGATTCCTCGCTGGGCCGCGGTTCGGCAAGCTGAATCGATCTTGTCGAACTCCTCGATGAGGGCAATTCCAAAAGGGGTCAGCTGGCTGCGACGGCCTCCCGGACTCTTCGTCTTCACAATGATCACGGCGTGCCGCAACGCATCCGAGATACAGACGTCTCTTGGCGAGTGGCCTGAAGGTCCGAAAGAACGCCGGTACATCGCCGGAAGAATACATCTGCAACCACTCGGCATTCGCCCGAACGCCGAGCGGAAGGCAGCGATGGCGCCCGGATGCCCCTTCGCGATACTGCGGTCTAGACCCGGAAGGCACTGTTCCGGGACGCACGGCCCGGGGAAAGGCTAGGTTATCCCATAAACGTGGTCCATGGGATGCCTGCGCGGCCGGATTCGCGCCAGCTGCGCCACGACAGACGCGCGGCGAGTCGAGGTCAGGTTCTGGCATTTGACGGGAGCGCGCGGAAGCGATCACGTGGTTCACATCCAGCTGGCCCAGCACGAGCGGACTCCGGCCGAGCGGCAGGGCCTCCGCGCTTTACCGATGCCCGCCGGCGTCAACGACACGGGATGACACCGGCCGACTTGGTCGCCGCTGGCTGTTTTGCATCGCCGGATGCGCCCAGCGCCGCCACTGGCGATCCGGGCAGACAGTGGCGCGCCTCACCTGCGTGCCCACATAGGCGGTCGTTCAACGCCTCTTGGCGACAGTGGATAGAGCGCGCGGGGGAGCGGTGTGAGCAGGCCGCTAAGCGCTGCGGCCTACCGAAGTACCAACAGGAAACAGTACTGAAATTAATCCCAAAGGTACGCCTCGCTAGCGTTGTTGGATTGCTGTGCAGTGTGCGATGCCACTAGCACTAGCCTTGCGGATGCAGCCACACTTGCCGCATCAGATAGCGTTCCCGCCCATGAACAGCCCATCCGGAATGCCGGGGCGTCCCGACTTTGACGGCAAGCCGCCGGCTTCCGAATTAGCGACGAAGCTCAACGACAACACGATCACCATGAAGGTTAAAGCTGGACTCCTTGCCGCGAAGGGACTCCGACCAACTGGAATTCGCGTGAGAACTGAAAATGGTGTCGTGCATCTTAAAGCGATTCAGAGAAGCTGACAGCCTTGAACGCGGTCCGCGCCGTGGAGAGGGCGTGCAATCCGTGGTGGACGGACTGCAGGTCGTCGGCAAATAGTCGCGCTGGTACGAGCGGTCCCTGACCGCTTTTGACAAGAAAAGCGCCCCGCCGATGCCTGGCGGGGACCGACGGGGCGAAGGGGGAGAGGTCCGGCCTGCGGGGGTATTCACCCTGCCAGAGGGCATGCGTCGCAGAGGTGCGCCTCTTGAACATGAGTCCGTGGCGTCGCGATCGAGGTGTTCAGTTGTCGGGGCCAGTTTTGAAGACGATATGACCATCGCTACCGTGCACCAGCAATTCCACATTCTCGCGCTGGGCGAACGCGCTCCCAGCTTGGATCGCGTCCTCCTGGGTTTCATAGTGGAATCGTGCATGCAACGCCCCTTCCTGCTTGACGTCCCAGCCTGTGTCATGAGGTATGACGTGAAAATTGCCTTTCTGTGTCATGGCGATCTTTAGAAAACAACTTCGGTCACGCCGCCAATAGGGGTGACTGCCGGACATACCGCTGCAGGCCGCCAGGTTCCTCGACGATCAGGTCCACGCCGTTGCGGGCAGCTATGGCGCTTCCGACACTTAACGCTTCGCCTGCTTCTTCAAATTCCAGGATCGCAGTGGCCGCGCCGCATGTTTTCAAGACCCAACCGGCGCGCGCTGCACAAACCACAATATCTCGTCGCATCTCAGCTGTCTCTTGAGGGGGATGCCTAAAGGGATAGGAGAGGCTTGTAAAAAATGCCATCGGGCACTGTCCTACCTAGTAGACGGCACCTCTACCTTATTCCCTTCGCGTCGGAGCGTTAATGTGGCGACAACCACTTCGCGAAACGCGAAGGTTGGCAGCAGGGTCAATGCCAGGTACCGTCGCGGTATAGAACGCACCGGCATTGAGCGATCGGTAGCGGCTCGGGCCCCAGGAATTGTTCGAGTCGTCCTGGCACTGTTTAGCGAAGAGGGTGTGCAGTCCGAATACGCCAATCCCGGTCTGGTATGCCGCCGCGTCTCCAATCCCATCCAGTTTCCGCTATGGAGTCCATTGTCCAGATTCTTCGTATTCAGGCCCAAGGTCATCTTTGCCGCGAGAGCGATATCCGGCGTTGGCAGGTAGGCCACTCGCACCGCCGCCCGCAGCGTATAGAAATTGCCAGTGCCTATGTCGGGTGTTGGCGATGCGTTGTAGCGTCCTGTCGGAATGGCGAGGGATGCGCCCAGGACCGCGCTGCTGCTGATGGAGGCCGTCTTCCTGGGGGCCTTCGATCCGCTGGGGCCCGAACCGCACGGCCTGGCTCGGCTCGGCAAGGGCTTGGGCCTGAGACTGCCGTCCCAAAGGGATACGGCTAGCAAATGCGTCCAGTCCACCAGCTCAGGGAGCGTGATATCGCCCCAGTCGGCTGCATGGCCCGACAAGCTTCGGCTGGCTGCAATCAGGCAGGCCGCCGCCAACATCGCGGCCGAGGAGCCTGGCGAGTCGAGGCGGCGTCTTCGTCCCCAGCCAGGCCATAGCACCACCAGTGCGACAGGCCGGAGCAGCCACACCCGCCCAAAGTGAGTCTTCGAAAAAACCGCAGGCAGCACCACCGCCAGCTCTCCGACCGGCCGGCCGCTCATCTCCATGGCGCGCCGAACCACTTCACCGAAGCTGCTAAGTGTGAGCACCACCAGGCAGATGCCCAGCGTCCACCATAGTGGCATCAGGAAATCAGCTGAAGGATGCGGCATCGCGTCCTTGAATGAGACAACCCAGATGCGGAATTCCGAGACCCCGAAGCGCCAGCAGATCGGCCGCGGTAAGGACAATGCTGCCAAGGTTTGCCGTCATCATCATGTGGTCCATTTGGTCTATCGCCTAACTGTAAAAGCGTAGTCTCCCTCCGTGGCGTGGCCGTCACGGGAAAAGTCGCAATCTACGGCCCGGTGGGGACCGGATGGTATGCTTGTCTCTTGTCGAGCGGTGGCGTCATGCGAGGGCAGCCGAAGCGGATTTCCACAAGGGCCACTGCGGAGGAATACGCGCAAGCTCTCTATCCATCGTTGCGGGCTGAGAGTAGCGTGTTCGCTTCAGTGCGTTAGCAGAGCTCGATGAAAGCGCTCGTGTTTGACCGCGACCTTGAGAAGTCGGAGGCGGCAGGGCTTGCGTGGCCTTCCCGAAGCCAGCGAGGGAGGCACAATACCGGAACGATACCGATGGGCAGGACTTGTTGGTTTTGTCTCGAGGAAGAGAAAACCTGCCAGGGCCAACTTGCAACCGTGTGCCCACACCTTGCCGACAGCGCTGCACCGCAGCTTTGCATCCTGACCTATCGCCATGTGCCCAAGACCGTGCGTGCCGCGCTGGCAATGGCTTCGGCCGACAGGCGCGAGAAAATCCTGGACGACAAGACGGTGTGCTCGACATGATGACCGCTTTGGTATTCCGGCGCGGTCGGAAGCTCATGTCGTTGCCTTCCCCGCCGACCTCGCCGACCCCGGTGGCGCCGCCGGCGGACCCTCATGCGCGGCGGCACTCAGCAGCCGTGCCTCGATATAGATGCGTTTCACCTCGCTGAATCGAGCATGAATCTGACCCTCAATGCGTTCTACGGCCATCGCGATCTCGTAACTCGATGCGCCATCAGCGAAGCGTACATCGAGCGTAACGAGGACCTCCGCAGGCCCAAGGTGCATGGTGAGGGGATTCGCGGCAGAGACCACCGCCGGGTCATCCTGCGCCAATATCTGGATGGCGCGCACCATCTCCCGGTCGACACCTTCACCGACCAGCAAGCTGCGGCTTTCCGAGATCAAAACGGAAGCCACGCCCGCCAGCAAGATACCAATCGCGACGGCAGCCACACCATCGAGCGCTGGCTCGTCCAGCCGATGGCTGGTGTAAACGCCTGTAGCCGCGATCAAGAGCCCCACCAGCGCCGCACCGTCCTCCGCGAGCACGGTAAAGGTCGTGGGGTCCTTGCTGGCATGGATGGCGGTCCAGAGCGACTCCTCTTCCTTCTCATGGAAGATCTCGCGTAGCGCGATCGCGAAGCTGGCTCCGTCGAAAATGGCAGCACAGCCCAAGACGATGTAGTTCCAATGCGGATCCCGCAGCGGCTCCGGGTGCCGGATGTGCAGCACTCCTTCGTAGACTGAGACGCCGCCGCCGAGCCCAAAGATCAGTACCGCAACGATCAGAGTCCAGAAGTACAACTCCTTGCCGTAGCCGAATGGGTGTTCAATATCCGGTAGCTGTCGGCTGCGTACCAACCCCACCAGCAGGATCAGTTCATTGCCTGTGTCTACTGCAGAGTGGATAGCTTCGGACATCATGGCGGAACTGCCCGTGGCGCTGGCGGCAATAAATTTCGTGATTGCGATGGCTATATTTGCCGCGATCGCGCCATAGATGACTATCGGGACTTTTGCCATCGCGGCTTCACCATGTTGCTCTCCCGGTTTTACATGTTTTGTATGAATTGCCGGCTGCCAGTCAGGGTAAGGGTGCGCACATGCATCTGGCAAGCAGTGCATGCCCCCGGCCGCATGGCCGAATCCCGTCAGGCGGCTGAAGCACCTTGGATGGCCTTTCGCCAAGTATCGGGCGCAAGACCCATACCACGGCCAACGGCTCCGATCGCGTGCCGGTGGCCAAGTGAGGCCACTCGCTCGCGCCCGCATGATGGCTAACACGTTGGACCGAGACGAGGAAAACCAGGACCTCGTCAGCGAATTCCATATGGGCCAGCAGGCTGTACGGCCTGCACAAACGGGCCGGACATAAGCGTGCTGCCTTCACCTGTCGACCACCATGTCAATCAGCTTGCAGTCCGGGAGGCGTCCACATAAGCAACTAACCTAGGTCCTTCCATCCGAAGGATGGCAAGCTAGGCGGGCCCCCGCTCCGGGCCTGTTGCCGTGGTAGCCCGCTACGCAAGTTGGGCCAGGGGCTGAGCGCCCCGCTTCCCTGACATCGCCGGGAGACGGCGTATATGGCAATGCGGCCTTCGGCCCTGCCGACACCACGTCATGCACGAAACGCAGCTTATCGACCGCCACAGGGCTCAGCGCGAACGGGTAGACATCATGCATGCCCATGCTCCGGTTCAGGCTGTTGAGCACGTAGGTAAGCGGAAACCACCGGTTCATCAGGCTTCGGAAGCTGGCATTCTCGACCGGCGTCTGGTCCGTCAGGGTGGGCTCTCCTGCAGTGCCTGGCTTGAGCGCAAGGCCGCATGCCACGGCGGTGTCTATGGTGCCGACGATGTGGAGATAGTGTGCCCAGGTTTCGGCCCAGTCCTCCCACGGGTGCATGGCCGCGTAGGCGCTGACATAGTTCTGCTCCCAGCCCTGCTGCGCGCCCTGATCGTAGTGCGCCTTCAAGGCTTCGCCATAGTCCGCGCGCTCATCGCCAAAGCGCTCGCGAAACGGTGCCTGCCAATGGGTGCCGGCGATCAGGCGATCGAAATAATAGTGGCCGATCTCATGCCGGAAGTGGCCCAGCAACGTGCGGTACGGCTCGCCCATCAGCGAACGCGTCTTTTCCCGATGGGCGTCGTCAGCCTCGGCAATGTTCATGGTGATGAGGCCGTTGTCGTGCCCGGTCATCACGCGCGCCTCGCCAAGGTCTTCCAGGAAGTCGAATTGCAATCCGAATTCCGGTTCGGCTTCGCGGGATACGTAGGGCAGACGCAGGGCATCAAGTGTATAGAGCACGCGGCGCTTGGCGGCCTCAAGCCGGGCCCAGTAGAGCCGGTTATTAGGCCTATCCAAACATGGCCTGGTGCGCGTCAGCTTGCATGACTCGCAAAGTACGTCTTCCGAATTGGCCGGAATCATCCCGTTGCATACACCTTCTACAGCGTAATTCTGGCATTGCTTGTAGAGCTTCTTGTCTTGCGCAACGGCATTCAAGCTGCGCAACAGGTTACCTTGCGCCGGTTCGAACGCGCAAATCTGCGAGATGTTGTAGACATAGCCAAGCAGCGCAATGGCATCGCTCACAGGTGACGTTCTCGAAAAAAACCAGATTGGAGCAACTATCGCAGTGAAAGGTCTTCATGGAATTCCTTTACCAGGCGAAGAATATTTACACGCCCCACCGGCTGCTGCCGCTAGCGCTGCAGCATGTGCCCGCGGGAGGGCTCAATCGGATCCGCCAGCTGTTCGCTTTGCGGGTCGCGCTCACCCGGCTGCGTGGTTTTGCGGCCTTCTCCCGGCTGCTCGATATGGTTGCGGCCACCGGACTTCGCCTGTAGCTTCGCACTGGGCCTGACAATCTTGTCTGTCATCGTCGAACTCCTATGTGGTGACGCTTACGGATCGTTTGATCAATGCTTCGATCCGCAAAAAATGTGCCTGGTGCCGGACCTTGCACACGAGCACCGATGCGAAGCAATGGCACAAATGGCACACTCGGCTAGCGGCATGGAAATTGCGCCCCAGCGCATGCCTGCATTCGAATCACAAAGGAGCACCTCGTGCCTACGCTGAAGAATCCTCCGCCGCAGCATCAGCAACGCCGGCCGGGCCTGGAAAGCAGCATGCGCCCGAAGCCGGACAGCGGCGCCGATGACTACGTCGGTAGTGGCCGCCTGGCTGGACGGGTCGCGTTGGTCACCGGCGGCGACAGCTGCATCGGCCGCGCCATCGTGGTGGCGTTTGCACGCGAAGGCGCGGATATTGCGTTTGCCTATCTCAACGAGCACAGCGATGCGAGAGAAACCGTCACGCTGGTGGAGCAAAGCAGCCACAAGTGCGTGGCCATTGCCGGCGACCTGGCGGACAAGGCCCACGCCGAAGCTGTGGTGCAGGACGTGCTTAAGCAGTACGGCAAGATCGATATCCTGATCAACAATGCCGCCGAGCAGCACCCGCAGGCGTTGCTTGAAGAGGTCGATGCGGAGCAGATGGAATCGACCTTCGGCACCAACGTCTTCGCCATGTTCCACCTGACACGTGCCGTGCTGCCGCATCTGAAGAAAGGGGCGGCCATTGTCAATACGACCTCCGTCACCGCCTATCGCGGCAGCGCGCATCTGCTCGACTACTCGGCGACCAAGGGTGCCATCGTGTCGTTCACGCGGTCGCTGGCGCTGCAGGTAGTCGAACGCGGCATCCGTGTCAATGGCGTGGCGCCCGGCCCCATCTGGACGCCATTGATTCCTTCCACGTTTCCGGCCGAGGAAGTGGCCGAGTTTGGCAAGAAGACCCCAATGGGTCGGCCCGGCCAGCCGTTCGAGGTAGCTGCGGGCTACGTCGTTCTGGCCTCGGACGCCGCCAGTTACATCACCGGGCAGATCTTGCACATCAACGGCGGCGAAGTGGTCAACGGTTGAGCGCGCGGCCACCATTGTCCCTACAGCGCGGCTGCCGATCCGCCGACAGGCGCGGCCACGCATACGTCCTACAATACACCGCGTAGTGCACGTCGCCGCGGCGCCGCGGCTTATTGCCGGAGGACCGATCATGTCTTTGCAGCGCTTGTCCATCTTGTCTCTCAGCGCGCTGGTGGCCGCCGGGCTTGCGGCATGCGGCGACACCGCGACCCTCCCGGTCTCCGCCGGCACCGGCCTGAATCCGCGGCTGCCGGCGCCGATCAAGACCATGCTGCCCACAGTGGAGATCGCTCCCGCGAAAGGCTGGCCCGATGGCGCCAAGCCGGTTGCAGCGGACGGCTTGTCCGTCGCGGCGTTCGCTGACAAGTTGGACCATCCGCGCTGGATCTATGTGCTGCCCAATGGCGATGTGCTGGTGGCGGAGACTAATGCGCCGCCCAAGCCGGACGACGGCAAGGGCATTCGGGGCTGGATGATGAAGCAGGTGATGAAGCGGGCGGGCGCCGGCGAGCCAAGCGCCAATCGCATTACGCTGCTGCGCGACACCGATGGCGATGGCGTAGCGGATATGCGCTCGGTCTTCCTCAAGGACCTGAATTCGCCTTTCGGCATGGTGCTGGTGGGCAATGATTTCTATGTGGCCGACACGGATGGCGTGTTGCGTTTTCCGTACGTGGCGGGCCAGGCAGAGATCACTCAGCCCGGCGTTAAAGTGGTCGACTTGCCGGCTGGTCCCATCAACCACCACTGGACCAAGAACATCATCGCCAGCAACGACGGCAGCAAGCTCTACGTCACGGTAGGCTCCAACAGCAATGTCGGCGAGAACGGCATCGACAAAGAAGAAGGGCGCGCGGCCATCTGGGAAGTCGATCCCCATACCGGCGCGCATCGCATCTTCGCCAGTGGCTTGCGCAATCCCAACGGCATGGCGTGGGAACCTGCCACCGGTGCGCTGTGGACGTCAGTCAACGAGCGCGATGAAATCGGCAGCGACCTCGTGCCCGACTACATCACCTCGGTGAAAGACGGCGCCTTCTATGGCTGGCCCTTTAGCTACTACGGTCAGCATGTCGACGAACGCGTGCAACCGCAGCAACCGGAGAGGGTAGCCAAGGCCATTATCCCCGACTACGCGGTGGGCCCGCACACGGCATCGCTCGGCCTTACCTCGTCGGAAGGCAACGCGCTCACCGCCCCTTTCCAGGAAGGCATGTTCGTCGGCCAGCATGGCTCGTGGAACCGCAAGCCGCATAGCGGCTATAAGGTGATCTTCGTCCCGTTTGCCAATGGCAAGCCGGCAGGCGCGCCTGCGGACGTGCTCACGGGCTTTCTCGACAAGGACGGTAACGCGCAGGGGCGGCCAGTGGGAGTGGCGATCGACAAGCGCGGGGGGCTGCTGGTTGCTGACGATGTCGGCAATGTAATTTGGCGGGTGACGGCGGCGAAGTAGCGCTACTACCCCGCACTGCGGGCAACGCCTAACAGGCTGTTGAATTTGGCCCCCGAGTAAACGGGGATTTGGCGCCGGACGCCGCGCTGCGTCCTTCGTGGTACTGCTTGCTTTTCCAGACCCACTGCGCGAGCGCACAGGTCCCCGTCTTTCGCATGGCTTCGGCCAACAAGTTGTACGGTTTACCACCTCGCTTGTCCGGGCCTAGTACAACATCCCGTAAATAGGTTGAATAATTAATTGCCTCGGATATCATGGCGGGATGAGTCGAGGCCGCCATGCAACGCCAGTGAAGCTGGCGAAGAAAGAAAGACAGGAACTGCTATCGCTAATCGAACGCAAGACGGCTGCGCAGCGAGATGTGATGCGCGCCGGAATCGTGTTGTGGGCCCACGAGGGCCACTCCAATACGATCATTGCGCGGGAACTGGGCGTGTCGGTGCAAACGGTCTGCCTGTGGCGCAAGCGGATTGCCCAGCAAGATGCCCAAGGCATTCGCGGGGGCGAGCGCAGTGGCCGTCCGCCACGCATCACGCACGAGGAGCGGCTACAGGTAATCGCGCTGGCGTGTGAAACGCAGGAACCTGAGGGACGGGTCACGCCCACGCTCGACGAGATTGTGACGCGCGCCATGGAGCGCGGCGTCGTCGGGCAGATCAGCCGCAGCCAGGTGCAGCGCATTCTGGAGGCCGGCGACGTGCGTCCGCACCGGTCTTGCCGAGCAGTTCAACCTCGCCTGCACCGATCGCATAGGCGACCGTGATCGAGTCCTTATGAACATTTCCGTGAGGCAGAGGCTGGCCCGCCGTGAGGAATCAGACGCGGGTTAGCATTTCTGCCAGAGCCGCACGGTGTGGACAGCGCCACACCCGGCGATTTTCGGCACGGAGGCCAGCATGGAAAACGATAGCACGCTGTATGTCGATTTCGGTCTGGCAGGCGTTCAACGCGCGGCACGATGGGCGGTTTCACTTCCATTTCACGCCATTGCACGCGAGTTGGGTCAATCAGATCGAACTCTGGTTTGCCCGCTACACGCGCCGAGTGCTGCGCCATGCGAGTTACACCAGCACCGCGCACCTGCGCGAGCGCACCGAGCAGTTTGTCCGCGCGCACAATCAGGCGGCACGCCCGTTCAAATGGACTTTCCGGGGCTATCCGCTGCAAACCGGCGCATCGTAATCGAGGATCGACATGCCAGCTTTACCGCCAAACATTACGCTGCCGAACTGCAGCGGCAACTACGCACCCTGCTCGGCCACGAGCAGATCGTCACGCAGGCCTACGGGCGTCATCTGCTGATCAAACGTCTGGACGACGAGGAGCCGACGGTGGTGGCTCGGCTGACCGAGCTCAGCCGCAATCGTTATGGCGCCGCCTTTCGTACCCATAGTGGGCGTTGGGAACCTCTGCCAGGCGCCGGTACACTCGACGAGATGGCCGAGGTGATCATCACCTTACTGGAGCCATATTTGCAGCCCGATAATTATTAAATCTATTTACGGAATGTTGTACTAGTGTCCTGAGTCAGAAATTCGTAGACAAAATCGCTTGATGCTGGCGAGGATGTCATCGGCGGACTTCGTCCAGACGAAAGGCTTGGGGTTGGCGTTGTTCAGGTCAAGGTATTGGCGGATGGCTTGCTCAAGTTGTCGGGTTGAGCGATGTGTGCCGCGACGGATGTATTGTTCGGTGATGGTTGCAAACCAGCGCTCCACCTGATTGATCCATGAGGCGGAGGTCGGTGTGAAATGAACATGGAAGCGCGGATGGCGAGCGAACCAAGCCTTGATCGATGGCGTCTTGTGCGTGCCGTAGTTGTCCATGACGAGATGCACATCGAGGTTGGGTGGCACGTTGGTTTCGATCGTGCGTAGAAACTGCAGGAACTCACTGCTGCGATGTCTGCGATGCAACTCGCCGATAACTTTTCCTGTGGCGATGTCCAGCGCGGCGAACAACGTTGTCGTGCCATGGCGCATGTAGTCGTGCGTGCGTCGCTCGGGGATGCCTGGCGCCAGCGGCAGAATGGGCTGCGTGCGGTCCAGTGCCTGAATCTGGCTCTTCTCGTCAACGCACAACACCATGGCCTTGAGCGGTGGGTCGAGGTACAACCCCACGATATCGCGCACCTTCTCCACGAACAATGGGTCATTCTGATATGCGCGGGTTGGTTACCGCATGACAAATGATTCGTCGAGGAGCTGCCTCCGTCTAGTTTCGAGGGTTGTGCTGTTTCCAGTTGCCTCCTAGTATCCGCGAGGGTTCTCCACCGCTGCCGGACCTGGCCCAAACACACTGGCGCTGTATTGGTTCGCTTAGGGCCCGCCGATCTCTGCCTGCTGGCCGATCGCCCAAATAAATCCCGTCAGTTCGCGCGCAATCGCGTGCAGACCTGCACTGGCAGTTTGCCGCGAGCAGTCAGATGACGAAAGCGCTGGCACAAGCGTTTCTGCGCACTCCAGGCAATCTCCTGAACCTGTGCGGTGGTGCGCTCTGCGCGCCGTTGGAGAATGGCCGTCTTACGCGCCGGATGACGATAAGTCCAGGCCGCCTCGACCAACACCCGCCGCACATGGCTGTTGCCGGCCTTGGTGATGCCGCCTCGTCGTTCGCGCTTGCCGCTGGAATGCTCGCTTGGCACCAGGCCCAGATACGCCATCA
>NZ_JBFTQG010000056.1:0-35455 GCF_056398885.1 Cupriavidus sp. 01T418 | reverse complement strand
GCCCCGGGGCACCCCTGCGTAAGCAGCGTCATGTGGCAGATTCTATCGCCACGCTGCGATTGGAGCTCGCTGCCGCACTGCTTGCCCGCCTTGAACGGTGCCCGTGCTGCGGTCGGAAAACCGAGTAGTTGTTAACACAGTAGTACTAGTTACATCTCCGACCATTGCTGCCCAGGTAAAGCGAGATGTCCGACAGCCAGCTTCCAGCGGTTCGAAAAGCCGATTGGGATGGACACACAGCTTTGAGCCCTGTCCAAAGATCCGCTACCGCCGAAAGCCGGAATCGCGTGAGTAACGGTCAAGCGGCTGATGCATGAGTACTGGACTTGGCTGCCAGCGGTACAGCGGGTGAGCGGTACTGCAGCAGAGAGCCGGCTTTCGAACGTGCGGCACGTCCAAAGAGGATTGGAACTCAAGAGTCATAATCAAGACATCTAATTTTGATATGGTCTGTCCAAAATATACGGTGAGTGGAAAATGGCAGGACGACCAATAGAGTTCGACAGAGACCAAGCGCTGATGCGTGCCGTCCATGCCTTCTGGCATTACGGGTACGAATCGCTTTCGACAAACATCCTCGCGGAAGAAATGGGGGTGTCGAAATCCTCTCTCTACAATACGTTCGGCTCGAAGCGAGACTTGCTCCTAAAGTCCATCATTGCATACACCGACACTAAGGTCGCAGCTATCCGGAAGGTAGCTGATTCCGACCATCCCCTCACACAGCTTCGCGCTCTGCTGTTCGGTATTGCACAAGACAATGATGGAGGCAGAGGGTGTCTGCTGGTGAATGCGTCCTCAGAACTAGGCTTGCACGATGCCGGGGTACAACAATTGGTTCGCTCGGGCTTTCAAGCAATTCTGGATTCATTTGAGTTGCTCGTGATTTCGGGACAGTTGTCTGGGGCGTTCAAATCGGATATTGAGCCGACTGAGAGTGCGCTCGCGATTGTGACCACTATCGCAGGGCTACGCGTGCTCGCCAAGGCCGGGGTCACTGCAGCCCAACTGGCACCCGTTATCGAGAGCCTAACCGCCGGCCTCGAGCACGACTCTCCGTCTAAGCAATAGTACAAGCCTCGGCTGCCGAGCCTGTCTGGGTCTCTGCCAGCTAACGAACGCATACCGCAGCATTTGCTTTCCCCCATCCCTTATCGTCATTAGATTTCGGAGTAGCAACATGCGGCCCCGTCATGCAACCAACAACGACCTACCCGAGGTGGAGGCGCTACTTCAGTCTTGCTCGCTGCCCACAGGCGGAATACACAGCCAAACGGTCCAATTTCATGTCAGCAAGGACAGGGCGGGTCTTCTCGGATGCGCCGGCATCGAGGAATTCGGTGGCAACGGCGTCGCCCAAATAAGGGGACTCGCGGTAGCAAAACGTGCCAGATGTGCTGGATTGGCAGGGCTGCTACTCTCGGCACTGGTTTCGGATGTCCGGCTACGCGGAATTGAGTCCCTGGTCGTCACTACGGATACCGCTGCTAGCTATTTTTCCCGTCTTGGATTCGCGCCAGTCGAGTTTGCGGCGTTGCCACCGGAGTTACGGGCTTCTCCGGGGTTTTCCACCACAAACATCAGCGGTACACGATTCCTGAAGGTGAAACTCTAGTGCCGCGACATTGACGCGGCTGGCATGACTCGCTGCTCTGCCGATGAAAGGGTCGATTGCTGCCAGCGCGACATCTGGCACGCTTTTAGTCGGCAAAGATGCCCGGCGGTTCACGCTATGCGAGCCACTTCGTCAATTTTCTTGGGCCCCGTTTGCGGTGGGTACCCGCTTTCAATCATCATCACCATCGTGCCACCGATGCCACTCGCGGCGACGCTCCCTCCACTCATGCGCTCTCCAGTGATGTGCAAGGGCCGCAACGCCGGCCAGAAGGCCAAGTGCTATGACTTTTCACATGGTCAAATTCCTTCGTCGAATGGAGCATGCTCATGGGCGCAGTCGCCCACCGGTGCGGCACAGCAAGGACCGCCGAAACCATCAGGCAGTCGCTCCGCATTTTTCGTGGCGTGGCACGGAACGGAAACTCAGCAACTGGCGACTACGAACTGGCTTATTGATGCCTGAGGGCGCGAAAGTGAGATGACCACCGCGGGCGTTTCTGAAGAAGTTTGACCTGGTGCTTCCTTTCTATGGCCTCGTGCGGCGCTTCCCGGGAATCGCAGCGGCCATCGAGGGCAAGTTTGCCGGGAGCAGGCCCAAAAATACTCGCGAAGTCGGATCATGCAAAGATGCGGGCAAGCCGCTAGCATAAACGTTGCGGTTATGGCGCAATTGAAAGCTATAAGCGATCGGCTCTCGCGCATCCAACCCTCACTTGTTCAACTGTCTTCATGGGCGGTAAAGGCTATCGTACGGCTTTTGGCAAGGCAAGGCTGCGGAGTCCGCGCTTTTACTCGTACTGCGCACGTATGTGGTTCCTGCTCGAGCGAAAAGGGTACGCTCTCGCGCTCGCACGGGCGTTGCACGCAACGCGTGCATCCGCAGTGGAACTGGCTCCAGGATCGAAATAACGGAAAGTCCGCTGCGCCAGCGCATCCGAATAATTTCGGTACATCTTCCATAAGTACGCCAGGAAACCGCCGCCCAGGATCAGCGCCGCCGCCAGGTAGATATAACCGGACATGCCGTACAGGAAAGGCAACAGCGCGGTGGCGGTCATGATCAGCGTGTAGTGATCCGGAGGGGGGGGCGCTACGCCGGCTGCCACCCTGCAATGATGCGCCCAGCGCTACCGTCGCGGCTACCTGTCTTCGTTATGGATGCCAGTCAAGAGGCTAGGCTGAATCGGGCCAGATGCCGAGCGCTAACCCCCAGTAGGTACCCCGCAATTGTGGCGGGGCATAGTCGGTCAGCTAATCGGGGGAAATTATGCGGATCAGGTCAGCAACTTTCGATTCCGCTCTTGCAAAGGCATCGGCTTCCTCCTCTGCCGATTTACCCGCACGAAATACTGTCTGGACAGACCCGGCGAGCGTGTGATGCTGCACCTGCACGAAGCCCTGATATTTGCCGTTTTCAAGCCTCATTGTGTAGGCTTTGAAGTCGTGATATGCAACCCGTGTACTGCTGTTCATCATTTCCCTCTTGCCAAAGTGGGAAACGCTAGCATGCGGCGTCAATGCTGAAAGCGGCGATGGCTGAACAGTTAATCCGGTCAGCTAGATACTGCCTATAAGCGTACTCAACATCTGCGTCTGCGTCGGCGTGCGCATCAAGTTGATTATCTCGACGTTTGGAGCAGGCATGTCCGCGTGCCTCGTTTGGTCCTTCCATCAATGTCACAACGCCCCTGTATCGCCCTGATGGCAATTCCTCTACTGACGTGACGATAGATAGATTGCCGCGCTGAAACGTTGCCATAATTCTCGCTTTCCCGATGCTGCTTGGGCTTGAGTTTAGCAGCGGCGCATCAGGAGCACGTTGCGACACTTTGATCATCTGAATCGAATCCTTTGATGTAATCGGCGCGCCGCTGTGCGCACGCGGAATCGACGCAGCACCGGTTCGGGTCAGAACTGCTTGAGGCGATCGTCTCGCACGTAGGCCCATAACCGTCCGATCTTGGTCTGACCCTTACCCGACGCGAGCACCATCAGCGGTGGGCCGTCCGTGTGGCATCATCACGTAGCGCGCAAGGCCCCCATGCTATCCGTCCATAACTGCCTGGCGCGATCGGGTGCATTTGCTGGTGAACTATCCACCCAAGGTGCCTGTCCGTCTGGCCTGAGCGACTGTGGAAACGACCCTCGCGGACTGCATGCAAGCCAGCGCGCCAACGCAACCAGACGCTGTGCCAGACGCGCGTCGCATGGGCAGAGGTTAACTTCGACTCCTTCTGCTTACAAGCGAATACACAAGCTTGACCTACGACATGTGGGTAATCCTGAGCCCCGAAGGACGAGGTTTGACGCGTGTTCTGATCAAAAGCGGGCCGAGTACTGGAGGAGGTAAAAATTGATGCCGGGATTTGGCTCTTTGATCCCTGCGTTGGAGTAATGCTGGAAACGCACGGCGAGTTCCGAGTCGATCGCGTCGCCAAACCGGTAGCCGAGGGCAAGCCGATCGCCAAATTGGAACGCTGAAGAGAAGACCTTGGCGTCTGAGATATGCGTTCGCGACAGCAGGTGCACGCCGGCGCCAATCTCGCCGAACGGGCCAGATCTGCCTGCGCCCTGGAGGCGGAAGATTGGCGTGAAGCCGATGTCACCCATCAAGGAACTATTACCGCCGTGGGGATCCCAGCCACCCACTGAAGCTTCGAGCCCGAAACGAAGGCGTACCGACTGGGAAGCAAACGTCCAGAGGTCACTTTTCAGGTTCCACCGGGCTTCCACACGCGCAATCGAGGCATCGCTTCCCGCCCCAACGGAAACGCCTAGACGTACTGGTTCAAACCAGGAGGAATCTGCAGCGGTGGGAGTGGCTGCGACTGCGGCACTAGCGAGGATCCCCGAGAGGAAGGCGGTGATGGCAACGGTTGAACGCATGATTAAGAGTGAGGTGGGATAGCCAGGGAAATTGTGTCCGTCTTTCGGCAACGCCGTCGCGAAGCACTGTCTGCTTCGCCTTATCCAAAACGGTTTGCCGGACAATTTTATGTGTCGTCGTTTTGTCACATGCAATGTGCGAGATCGTTTGCCTCGTTCCGAGCGAGCGACTGCTCAGGAGCGCTATCCATCAGCGCCGCTTGGAGTTCCTCCGTTGAGGCCGTGTCGACCGAGCGGAGGCTGAGGTGGGCTCCGCCGGTTCGCGGCAGGCACGATTCCAGTACCGGCTTCGGCAGGCCTGCGCGCCGCCATTAACAGCAGTTGTGGCGGATGGCGCAGCAGATGCAACAGCACGTCGAGCGTCTCCGCGATCTCCTGGGAGTGCGGCTCCGTTTCTTGGAGGGATTCGAATATCAGGCCGCTAATGCAAGCGCGCAGTAGTGCGCTGGTACGATCGATATTCAGCCCGGCGGGGAGTTCTCCCGTTTCCACCGCCAGCGTGAGCGTACGATGCAATTGTCGGTCGACACCCGCGCCGGCCAACTGCAGTCGATCCTGCGCCGGCGCGACGCCCAGTTCCGCCTTGTGCATGAGTATCTTCGCCAACTGGCGGCGTTCGTCGCCGCCGACGGTTTCCAGGATGTTCAGCCGAATCTGACCCCAGACTTCCTTAAATCCACGGTCCTCAATCTGCATATGTTCCAAAGGAAGCGGCCGCGCTTGCAGTGCCATGCGCAGCAAACTTTCCTTGTTGACGAAGTGCCCATAAATAGCGCCCCGCGTGACGCCGGCCTCGTGGGCGATCTCATCCACCTTGGCCTGCATGCCGTCGCGCGCGCAAACGGCGGTCGCTGCCGCCAGAATGTTTTCCCGGGTGCGCGCTGCTTCTTTGCCGGTCTTTTTGGCCATTGTGTCTCTGTGCCTTGGATGCTCTCAGTCTGGCGATGCATGGCGCATTGCAAGGCTGACGCGGTTGGGCAAAATCTGCCCTGAGTTGGACGCATCACTGTTCTTCGACGCTGACGAGATACGAGGGGCATATGTGCTCGCGCAAAGGCCCGTCTAAAGGCACCGGTCACGCTCAATCGGATGATTCGTTTGGTGGCTTCTCTGGGCGGATTCCTTGGGCGCAA
This sequence comes from Cupriavidus sp. 01T418, assembly GCF_056398885.1. Lineage (NCBI taxonomy): Bacteria > Pseudomonadati > Pseudomonadota > Betaproteobacteria > Burkholderiales > Burkholderiaceae > Cupriavidus > Cupriavidus sp. 01T418. The sequence continues at coordinate 29,819 of NZ_JBFTQG010000056.1, read as the reverse complement.
GAGTGATGGCGATCCTGGTGCCAAAACGATCTGGATCGTCCTCCACGAACAATGGATGCCGCGGTCATGATTCAGGCGCTGCGGGAGAATTCATGACTTCTGTATAGCGAGATGGGCGAGGTTGGGGTGAATCTTGATCAAGTAGCCTGCATGCGGGGGAGGCGCCAATCAGGGGCAGGCTGGCTTGGTCCTTAGCAGACGGATCGTTGTGGGACTGATGGGGCGGTCCACACAGGAGAATGTTGGCGTAGCGATGCCCGATACGTTCGCCCGGGCGAAAAACGGGGTATTCGGGTGAGTATTGCGGCACGTCAAACATCGTGCTTGGAATTTACTGCTATACGGTAAGAAGGTAAAACCCCAAATTCCATTTACACCGTTCGCCAAACTGAACAATGCGCTGGGGAGCTGTGCAATTGCCTCTGGCGGTCATGGACGTTGAGGCGAAGCGCTGTCATCCTGGCGTGATTGCCCGCGGCGCGATTTTCCTTGTCGCTATTACTTCCGCGCATAGAGTATTGGGCCGCATCGGCATCCCTCGGGAACATGGACCGAAAGTCGCCCCTCTTCGGGTTCCAGTCAATGGCGCGGGGATAGGGTGAGTAGCAAGGTCCGCTGCAAAATATCGGCGCAATGACGACATAGCTGTACGAGATGGCGATTATCGGAGGCGGACCTGTTTGTGGCGGCTATATCCAGTGCTGAGAAGCAATGATGCCACGCGAGATCAAGGTCCTTGGGCGATAAGGTGCGATTGCGAAGATAGCTCCGCTCGACCAGGAAGCTGCGCGCCACGTTAGGGTAGTGGAAGGGTACACGCAGGCCAAGCAGCCAGACGGCAATACCGATATGTTGGCCATAATCCATCCACTTCCGCTGCTCGTCAACGCTAGCTCCGGCTAGAGCGGCACCTATGGATGCGGCGGTACCAGCGAGGGTTGCAAAAGGATATTGGGCAATACCTGGTCTCTCGGGATCGAATTCGCATTTGTGTTCAAGCCCCAGGGTGGTCACAGACTCCACGGTTTTCGCGATGGCATCGGAGATTTGCTGCATGACGTCCAGGCGACCGACGTTAACCAGCGATTTAAAAGCGCGGGTAGTAAGAAAATCACTAACTAACACAGTCGAATTTTTCGCAATTTTAAAACTATCGCGGGAATCGCCATCTTCATCCTTCTGAATGCCAATGTTTCCGTGCAAAATGAGAATCGAAGTCTGAATTACCTCTATAGCAGCAGCGATCGCACTAAGATCCGTTTCTAGGCTACGGTATCCGTCAGCTATGCCAAGCAGGACAAAGGATGGAATTCCAAATGCAAGATCATTGACGATTGACTCGGTGACTTGAGCAAAAATGGGAGTGCTTGAATCAAGCTGGGTTTTTATCTCGTTACCAACAGGAAGAATCGATCTGCTCAAAAAATTGACGAGATTCGCATCGACTGCAGGCTGCACAGATTCCACGGTAGTAATGGAGCCGGACCGGGATTTTGCGGGAGTGACATCATTTAAGCTCTACCGTGTCAAAGTGCTTCAGGCTCTTCGGCCTCTCCGATGAGTGCTATCGCCGGTGCGTTCTCGCGCAACGTACGGGGCGTGAGACTCGGGACGCGCAGCAGTTTGCATTTGGACGGTCGATATCGCCCGCTTGTAGAGGGCTTGCATCCCAAAGGGAGTACTAAGCAAGACCACAAATGCATCGAATGATGCGATGACGCCGGTAAGCCTGATGCCGTTGACAAGGTACACCTCAACACGCTTGCGCTCTTTGCGCAATGTATTCAGAAAATCGTTCTGCGGATTGGAGCGTTCAGGCTGCATCAATGTCTACTTGAGGCCGGCGGTGCGCGCGCTCCGCCGAGTTGATGTGGGCAGCCATCGTTTTGGTGGTGGGGGTACCTGCCTTTCCATGGGGCTCCGGCATTCCATCTTCGTCCAGGCCTACAAAAACCATTCGTTCGACTGTGAGGATGCTCTTGCCGGTAATCTTGTTACTGACATCGCATTTGAGGGTCACCGAAGTACGGCCATACTCTGTGGGGACAAAGACAAGTTCAATCACATCACCTTTGCGCGCCGAGCTGACGAAGTTGATCTCCGACATGTACTTCGTTACGACACGGCGATGACCAAGGAGGTCAATCATAAAGATGGCCGCCTCCTCGTCAATCCAAGACAACAACCGGCCGCCGAACAAGGTTTCGTGCGCGTTCAGGTCTTCTGGTTTCACCCACTTTCTCGTGCAAAACTGCATGTGATTCCATCCGCTCAATATTAGGGTTTACCCTTGCATTATGCGCCTTTTTTCTATCGCTTGCAGAAGGGCGGGTGGAATCGAAGCTGCGTGCGCGTGCCCGGGCAGGACGCGAGCAATGGGCATGGTTATCCCGCGTTGGCTCCAGCGCGCCGCACTTCGTGCCTGCGCCATGAAATCTGACGCGAAACATAGCCCTTGCGTAGGGCTGGGGAGAACCGGAGTGTATCGATGAAAGCATCGGCCACGCACTCTGCATTGATGTCGAGGCCGAAACTTTCAGGTGCGAACAGCCAGTGCGCAAGCACGCCATTTATGGCCGCCTGGAATGCATTGACGGCCAATTCCAATTCAAGATCGTCCGGCAATTGTCCCCGCTCGATCGCGAGGCAAAGGTGGGCGCGGAGCTTGGCTCTGCCTCGCTCTTGGGATCGACGCCGTCGATCGAGGATTGCGCCGTTGTCCTGCACCATCTCGCACTTGTGGAAGATAACTTCCAGCACTCGGCGCAATTTCGGGTTGACCGCGGTCTGCCGCATCACATGCGTGCAAAAGTTATGGATTCCTTCCAGCGCGTCTTCGACGTGTGCCATGCGCTCTGGCTCGCACAGTACGTCCACGGGCAGGCGGACGCGCTCGCACATGGCGGCAAAGACATCACTTTTATTGTTGAAATGACCATAGATCGCGCCTCGGGTGACGCCTGCGGTCTCCGCAATATGGGCAAGGGATGTGCGGGCGACTCCGCGAGAGTGGAAGACGATTTCGGCAGCGTCGAGAATGCGATCGCGCGTTTCTAGTGCCTTTTCCTTAGTTTGCCTGGCCATGATCATCTCTGGGACCGACCACGAGAATCGGCATGAGCCGATAGGCACGGACGACGTGGAGTCCGCGGCTACCTGATCGCGTTCGCGTGGCAGGTGAGGGTGAAAGGTCCAATTCATCTGAACGAGCCGTTCGACGTCCTTGGGGTTGGGGGGAAGAGAGCCGGCGCAAGCTTCCCTTCTGTGTGCGGGGTTGCGTCAGCGAGAACGGGCCGGCCGGCCGTCTTTCAGTTTAACAGTTATACTGTATAACAAACATCGGTACTTGTACTTATCATGATCGATCTCTCTGGCTTCGTTTAGCGGCTTGCCCGTTACTTTGGCGGCGCCTGCGCCCCGTCGCAGTTCGCCTCTCCTTCCCGGCCAGTGATCTCCACCAGCTACGGCGTGTTGTCGAGCGTCTTACCACGTTCGCGCGGACTGTCCGATGGCAGCGGTCGTGTATTCATTTCACCCAGTATTTCTCAGAGGTTGCTACATGCGTGTCAAACGGGTTCCGTATCGCTTAATGATTGCCGCGGGCTCTGCCGCGATTCTCGGAGCCTGCGGGCAAAAGCAGGCAGCACCGCCGCCGCCGCCGCCTGAAGTTGGTATCGTCGCAGTCCAGCGGTCCGCCGTTCCTGTCACAACCGAACTACCGGGCCGCACGAACGCATTTTTGCTCGCCCAGGTTCGCGCGCGAGTCAATGGCATTGTTCTGCGGCGGGAGTTCACGGAAGGCGCTGATGTGAAAGCGGGCCAACGGCTCTATAAGATCGATCCCGCGCAATACATTGCGTCACTGAACAATGCGAAGGCGGCGCTTTCCAAGGCGGAGGCGAATCTCGCGACACAGAACGCCCTCGTTGCGCGTTACAAGGTACTGGTTTCGGCAAACGCCATCAGCAAGCAGGACTACGACAATGCCGTGGCCGCGCAAGGCCAGGCAGCTGCGGACGTAGCCGCCGGCAAGGCGGGGGTGGACTCGGCCCAGATCAATCTGCGCTACACCGACGTTCTCTCGCCCATTAGCGGCAGGATCAGCCGCTCTCAGGTCACACCTGGCGCATACGTCCAGGCAAGCCAGGCGACCCTGATGACGACCGTGCAGCAACTCGATCCGGTCTATGTCGACCTGACGCAATCGAGCGTCGAGGGCCTCAGGTTGCGTCGCGACATCCAGGAAGGAAGATTGCAGACTGAGGGCGTCAACGCCGCCAAGGTGACCTTACTCCTTGAAGACGGTCGTCCCTATTCGGAAGCCGGGAAGCTGCAGTTCTCTGACGTGAGCGTCGACCAGAGTACGGGCTCCGTATCGGTGCGCGCGATTTTTTCCAACAAGCAGCACATATTGCTGCCCGGCATGTTTGTGCGCGCCAAGATCGAACATGGTCTGAATGACAAGGCACTCATCGTCCCGCAGATCGGCATTACGCATGACCAGAAGGGCCAGCCGGTGGCGCTCGTCGTGGGTGCGGATAACAAGATTGCACAACGTCAACTCGTCACCTCCGGTACCTATGGCAGCAATTGGGTGGTGGAGAGCGGCCTGAATCCTGGTGATCGCGTGGTCGTGCAAGGTACTGAGAAGGTCAAGCCCGGCATGACGGTCAAGCCGTTGATAGCGCAACTCCCGGGGCAGGCCGTTGCAGAAACTGATACCTCTTCGTCGAGTGCTGCAGGGGGCATTAAGGCTGCCAAGGCAGCGACGCCCCCCTCCGCAGCAGCGACGGTGCAATAACAGGGAGCCGGCTTCATGGCAAAGTTTTTTATCGATCGCCCAATCTTTGCCTGGGTGATCGCCATCATTCTGATGCTGGCGGGTGTCGCATCGATCTTCCATCTTCCGGTTGCGCAGTACCCGACTATCGCACCACCGGCCATCCAGATCTCCGCCACCTACCCAGGCGCGTCGGCGAGCACAGTCGAGAACACTGTGACGCAGGTGATCGAGCAGCAAATGAACGGCCTCGACCATTTGCTGTACATGTCGTCGAACAGTGACGATTCCGGTAGCGCGACGGTCACGCTGACATTTGCGGCAGGCACCGACCCGGATATTGCTCAGGTGCAAGTGCAGAACAAGCTGCAAGTTGCGCTTCCCCTCCTGCCGCAAGCCGTGCAGCAACTCGGTACCAAGGTGACGAAGTCTACTAGCAGCTTCCTGCTTGTAACGGCATTCGTCTCCGAAGACGGGAGCATGGCCAAGAATGACCTGGCGAATTACATTGCTTCAAAGATACAGGATCCGGTCAGCCGGACCGACGGAGTCGGGACGGTAACGCTGTTCGGCACGCAGTATGCGATGCGAATCTGGCTCGATGCGCCCAAGCTGACCAACTATGGCCTGACGCCGGTCGACGTGAAGAATGCGATCAGTGCCCAGAACGTGCAGGTGGCTGGCGGCGCATTAGGGGGCACTCCGTCAGTCCCCGGGCAGATGCTGCAGGCCACCATTACCGAAGCGACGCTGCTGCAGACGCCCGAGCAGTTCGGCAACATTTTGCTAAAGGTAAGCACCGATGGCTCGCAAGTGCGTCTGAAAGACGTGGCTCGCATCGAACTCGGTGGCGAAAACTACAACGTTGACACAAAGTACAACGGTCAACCAACCGCGGCCCTCGGTATCCAGCTTGCCACCGGTGCAAACGCGCTGAATACAGCGACGGCGGTGCGGGCCAAGATTGCCGAGCTATCGAAGTATTTCCCACACGGCCTCGTCGTGAAGTATCCGTACGACACCACGCCGTTCGTCAGCCTGTCAATCGAGGAAGTGGTCAAGACGCTGATCGAAGGTATTGTGCTGGTGTTTCTGGTGATGTATCTGTTCCTGCAGAACCTCAGGGCCACGCTGATCCCGACAATCGCTGTACCGGTGGTGTTGCTGGGTACATTCGCGGTGATGGCGGCGGCTGGCTTCTCGGTCAACACGCTATCGATGTTCGGACTCGTACTGGCGATTGGCCTACTGGTGGATGACGCGATCGTGGTGGTCGAAAACGTCGAGCGGGTGATGGCGGAGGAGGGCTTGCCACCGAGAGAGGCTACCCGTAAGGCGATGGGCCAGATCACCGGCGCGCTGGTTGGCGTTGCGCTGGTGCTCTCAGCAGTGTTTGTCCCGGTCGCATTCTCAGGTGGGTCTGTCGGTGCGATCTACCGGCAATTCTCGTTGACGATCGTAGCGGCGATGGTGTTGTCCGTGCTGGTCGCGCTGATTCTCACGCCGGCGCTATGCGCAACGCTTCTGAAACCGATACCGCAGGGCCATCACGAGGAAAAAAAAGGCTTCTTCGGCTGGTTCAATCGCACCTTCACCAAAAGCCAGAAAAAGTACCACGGCGGCGTGGAGCACGTTATCAAGCGCTCGGGCCGCTGGCTCATTATCTATCTCGCGGTGATCGTGGTGGTGGGGATGTTGTTCGTCCGTCTGCCGTCATCGTTTTTGCCCGAAGAGGACCAGGGCACGATGTTTGTCCTGGTGCAGGCGCCGGTCGGCTCGACGCAGGAGCGTACCGCGAAAGCACTGGCCGACGTCAGCAATTACCTATTGAAAGACGAAAAAGACATCGTGGAATCGGTGTTGACTGTGAACGGCTTCAGCTTCGCCGGGCGCGGGCAGAATTCCGGTCTCGTGTTCGTGCGCCTTAGGGATTTCGAGCACCGTCAGTCATCCAATCAGAAGATTCAGGCCTTGGTCGGGCGGGTCTTTGGCCGATTCTCGTCGTACAAGGACGCGATGGTCATACCGGTGAATCCGCCGTCGATCCCTGAGCTCGGCACCGCATCGGGATTCGATTTTGAACTGCAGGATCGCGCCGGCGTCGGGCATGACAAGCTAATGAAAGCGCGCGATATGCTGCTGGGCATGGCGGCCAAGGATCCGTCGTTGGCCCGCGTGCGTCCGAACGGGCTGAACGATACACCGCAGTTCAAGATCGACATCGACCGTGAAAAGGCCAATGCCCTTGGCGTCACTGCTGCCGACATTGACCAGACCTTCTCCATTGCCTGGGGGTCGTCATACGTGAACAACTTCCTGGATACCGATAACCGCATTAAGCGGGTATACGTGCAAAGCGATGCGAAATTCCGAATGAACCCTGAAGATCTGAATCAATGGTATGTGCGCAACTCCGCCGGGACGATGGTGCCGTTCCAGTCGTTCGCCGCGGGTAGGTGGATCTACGGGTCTCCGAAGCTGGAGCGGTACAACGGGATCTCTGCGGTTCAGATCCAGGGCTCAGCCGCCCCGGGCAAGAGTACCGGCCAGGCAATGGCCGCCATGGAAGCGATCGCGGCGAAGTTGCCGGCGGGCATTGGCTTTGAATGGACGGGACTGTCATACCAAGAGCGCCAGTCTGGCTCGCAGGCGCCAATCCTGTATGCCATTTCTATCCTCGTTGTGTTCTTGTGCCTGGCGGCACTGTATGAGAGCTGGTCAATTCCCTTCTCCGTGATCATGGTGGTGCCGCTCGGTGTGCTCGGCGCGCTGCTCGCTGCCACCATGCGAGGGCTGGAGAACGACGTGTTCTTCCAGGTCGGCCTTCTAACGACCGTGGGCCTGGCGGCGAAGAACGCCATTCTGATCGTGGAGTTTGCACGCGAGCTGCGCGCACAGGGCATGGACACGATAGCAGCGGCGGTCGAAGCGGCGCGTCTGCGCCTGCGCCCGATCCTGATGACCTCGCTTGCGTTCATTCTCGGGGTGCTTCCGCTTGCCATCAGCAATGGAGCGGGCTCCGGCAGCCAGCACGCCATTGGTACCGGCGTGATCGGTGGCATGCTGACGGCAACCTTCCTGGCGATTTTCTTGATCCCCATGTTCTTTGTGGTGATCAGTAGATTCAGCAAGAGCGAGAGCATATCGACTCCGGTGAAATCTGGGGACCTCGACGGGCTTGCTGTTGGCGGCTACGCTAGCACCGCAAAGGATGGACATTGAGATGCCGAAACACTCTTTGATAGTAGTAGCAGTCGCGATGGCTGCGGCGGGCTGCACGTTAGCGCCGAAATATGAGCGTCCGGCTGCACCCGTCGGGCCGAACTTCCCGGTTGGGATTGCCTATGACAGTCAGCCCACGGCATCCGCGGATCTAAGCGGCGGACGTACTGCCAACGGGCAGCCGGCCGCCGAGATCGGCTGGCGCGACTTCTTTGTCGACCCGCGCTTGCAGCGACTTGTCGAAATCGCACTGAAGAATAACCGGGACTTGCGTGTCTCCGTACTTAACGTCGAAGCCGCGCAAGCGCAATACCAGATTACACGTGCAGGCTTGTTTCCGGCCATCAGCGCAGCAGGGTCCGAAAGCAAGTTGCGAAATTTGTCATCGTTCGGGCGCGCGACCGCGAAAACGTATTCGGTTGGACTCAATGCATCGTGGGAAATCGACTTCTTTGGCCGCATCCGCAGCTTGAAGGACCAGGCCCTGGCGCAATACCTATCGACCGCCGAGTCGCGCAAGGCAGCTGAGATCTCGCTTGTCTCGCTTGTGGCAGATCAGTATCTGACGATGCTCGCCTACGACGATCAGCTCACAGTTACGCGCAATACGCTAAAGACGGCCGGCGAGTCGTTCCGGATTACGAAGCTGCAATTCGACACAGGCACGGGCTCAGAGTTGGATTTCCAACAGGCGCAGGGCGTGGTCGAAGAAGCCCAAGCCAATTTGCAGTCACAGTTGCGTCTGCGGGCGCAGGCGGAGAACGCCCTGGTGCTGCTCGTTGGCGAGCCGCTGCCCGATGGCCTGCCGACTGGACTGTCGCTCGAAAGCCAGGGTCTTCTCGCCGATATTCCGGCGGGATTGCCAGCGGATCTGCTGGCACGCCGGCCTGATATCGCCGCCGCGGAACAGTCGCTGCTGGCGGCAAATGCGAACATCGGAGCGGCGCGTGCGGCGTTTTTCCCGAAGATCTCCCTGACTGGCAGCTATGGGACGATTTCGCCGACGCTGGGCGGTCTCTTCAAAGCGGGCACGGCGGCGTGGGCCTTTGCGCCCCAGATCTCGGTGCCAATCTTCGAGGGCGGCAGCAACATCGCCAATCTCGAGTTGGCGCACGTGCAAAAGCGGATCGAGATCGCAAACTACGAAAAGGCGATCCAGACGGCGTTCCGCGAAGTGGCGGACGGGCTGGCCGCGCGCGGCACCTACGACAAACAGATCACGTCGCTCGATCGATTTACCAGCACGCAACGGCGCCGTCTGGCGTTGTCGGATCTTCGCTACCGCAACGGTGTGGACAGCTATCTGAGTGTGCTAACCGCGCAGGACGGCCTGTACACCGCGCAGCAGTCGCTGATCTCTGCGCGCCTGCAACGCCTGACGAATCTGGTCGATTTATACCGAACGCTCGGCGGAGGGTGGATTGAGCACGCTGGCGACGAGCCACGTCCGGCCGATGCTCGCGAAAGCCAACCGCTAGCGACTTCAGGCGCTGCGCAGGCGATATAGATGGGGAAACCGCTTTCGCTACTACCATAGTTCTTGCCGGCCAGTTCTGCTGGCTGCTTCCCGCAATTCGGCTATGCGCTGCGCAGGTCGCATCACGAGGGCATTGCCGCGCCGCTGGAAGACAGCATTGCGTTGGATGGCCAATCCCGTGTGCCAGCCGCCCAGCGGCTGCTGCTCCACGGTAAATCGGCCGAGGGTGCGGTAGACGGGGAAAGACGATTAGTAAGGGAATAAGAATGGATTCGATGGAAGTGGTGTTGGCGATGCTGCTAGCTGTTGTCGCTAGCGGCTATCTGGTGCGCATCCTGCCATTCTCGCTGCCTCTACCTCTGGTGCAGATCGCGATGGGGGCGCTGATTGCGGGCGCGTTCAACGCTGGTGTGGCTCTCGACCCGGCTGTGTTTTTCCTGTTATTCCTCCCCCCGCTGCTTTTCCTCGACGGTTGGCGCATCCCCAAGGACGGGCTCTTTCGCGACAGGGTAGTGATTCTGGAGTTGGCACTGGGATTGGTTGTGTTTACGGTCATCGGCGCTGGATACCTGATCCACTGGCTGATTCCCGCCATGCCGCTGCCAGTCGCCTTCGCGCTGGCTGCAATCGTATCCCCTACGGATCCGGTTGCGGTGTCGTCGATCACCGCGCGGACCCGGATACCCAAGCGTCTCATGCATATTCTGGAGGGCGAGTCGTTGCTGAACGACGCCTCCGGGCTGGTCTGCTTCCGCGTTGCGGTGGCGGCTGCGATGACGGGCAGCTTTTCGCTGACCTCGGCATCATTGACCTTTCTCTGGGTTGCGGCAGCAGGCTTGGGCATTGGTGTTGCTTTTACGCTGGCTGTGAGCCAAGCGCAGGGATGGATGGCACGCCATTTCGGCGAGGAGAACGGTTCGCCTATCTTGCTAAGCCTGTTGGTGCCGTTCGGTGCATACTTGCTCGCCGAACACCTGCATGGTTCGGGTATCCTGGCTGCAGTGACGGCTGGTATTGCCATGAGCTATGTCGAACTTCGCGGCCGCACGGCGGCAGCTACGCGCGTGCAACGGGCGGCAGTCTGGGACACCGTGCAGTTCGCGCTGAATGGCATCATGTTTGTGCTGTTGGGGGAACAGTTGCCCGACATCCTCCGAGGTGCAGTGGCGTCGGTAGGGCAAAGCGGCCACCTGAATCCGTGGTGGTTAGCCGTCTATGCGCTGGCCATCAATCTGGGTCTCGCGGTGTTACGTCTTGTTTGGGTTTGGGTATCACTGCGGCTGACACTGTACAGCGCGCGCCAGCGTGGCGAGCCCGTGAGAAAGCCTCACTGGCGACTTATCGTGGCGACCTCGTTAGCCGGAGTTCGCGGCGCGATTACGCTCGCCGGCGTCTTGACGCTACCGCTACTGACACCTTCCGGTGCTCCGTTTCCGGCGCGGGAGCTTGCAGTGTTTCTGGCCACGGCGGTCATCCTGACGTCGCTAGTGGTGGCGAGTGTTGGCCTCCCCAGGTTGCTAAGGGGGCTGGAATTGCCAGAAGAGTCCGCTACGCAATTGGAAGAAGATCGCGTTCGTCACGATGCCGCTATGGCAGCGATCGCCGCGATCGAGAAAGCACAGTACGACATGCTGCGAAAGGCAACGGACGCCGACATCTACGCGAATGCCGCAGCGCATGTAATCTCGCTGTATCAACACAGGCTCGATGGTGATTCGCAGAGCGGTGGCGACGCTACGCAACTGAGCAAGATCGACCAGGCTGAACGTGAACTACGCTTGGCAGGTTTGCAGGCCGAGCGTGCAGAGGTTTTTAACTTGACGCGCCAGTCCAAAATTTCCGATGAGCTAGCGCGAAAGCTTGTACGGGAGATTGATCTGATGGAGTCGAGGTTTCGTTAGGCTCGACGATTGTTCACGCAGCGACTCCCGCTGAGTGAGTTCCCCGCGCAGTGAAGTCACTGAATTACAAACATTAAATTTTCTTCTTTCGCGAATATTCTAGGATACAACGTGCCATTCATTATCGCTGGACTCGCTTTTGTCGGTGCGCTCATCTATGGCGCAGTCAGACTATATGTGACTGTAGCGGCATAATGGCGGGCAACCAAGGATGCTATTTCCATATATGGAAATGGTCAAGTAAATAACGTGGGATATTGTGTTCGGCTTACAAGACAATCCGCCGGAACCAAGTGCAGGCACGGGGCAGGGCCGCTGGCGCCAAGCGGGCAGGACGGGTTAAGTTAAAAAAGGTTTGAATATCTTGGCCGGGCCCGCTGCGCAGTGACCAGCACCGAAGAGGCCAAGCGCCTCGCAAGCTCGAGGATCATCGTCTACTTAGATAGCAGCCAGCGCTTCATCGCGAACTATGGTGACCGCCACACATGACAACGCTTACAAGCCACTCAACGACGACTTTCATTCTGAATAAATCTCTTCCTAGGTTATTCGGCTAAACCATAGGACCATCCCGCCCCAACGTCTCTTCCAACACATCAAGAAATGCCCTCACGCTAGGCGGCATCAACTTCCGTGCAGGCATCAACACATAAACCTTGAACGGCGACGACGTGTATCCCGGCATCACCTGCACCAGCCGCCCCTGATCCAACTCGTCCTGTATGTAACGCCGCGAGAATCGCACCACGCCCAGCCCGTCCAAAGCGGCCTTCAGCCGAATCTCTGCGTGCTGCGTACGAATTCGCGGATCCACAACAACGCTCGCCACCTCCGTGCCCTCCCGCAGAAACTCCCAGCATCGGTCCTCGGAAGTGCCCACCGTCGGCCAACCTTCCAGGTCCTGCGGCGTGCGAGGCAAGCCGCGCGCGCGAATCAGCGCCGGAGAGGCGAAGAAGCCGCGCTCGATCACCACCACGCGCTTGCTGGCGAAGGAGCTGTCATCTAGCCCAGTGTTGGTCATCACAAAGTGCAGATCGTAACCGCTTGCGACCAAGTCGGGCTGGTCCCAGGTTACGTCGATCTCCACGTGCAGTTCAGGGTGCAGGCGCATCAGCCGCGTCAGGCTGGCCGAAAGGTCCATGGAACCAACCTCGTAAGGCGTGGCAATGCGCAGGGTTCCGCTGACCTGCTCGCTCATCGACATCGCCTCGGCACCGATCTCGCGCAACTCGGTGAACAGCGGCGCGACGCGATCGTAAAGCTGCTGGCCCCGCTCGGTCACTCGAACGTGGCGCGTGGTGCGCTCAAGCAGGCGCATGCCGAGTTGCGTCTCCAGTCGCGACACGGCAGTGCTGGCGGATGACTTTGGCACGTCGGCCAGCTCGGCGCCCTTCGTAAATCCCCCGCCCTCTACCACCCGGCAAAAAATCTCCCAGTCCTTCCATTCAATCGTATTCATGCGCGCCTTCAGCCTTGCGCGCGCGGAACCGCGCGCACAAATATGCATTGTCCCATAGGGCGAACGTGATACGCGTGCTTGCCCAACCGAAGATCTTCGTCAGAAGCACGCACTTTTACGCGGAACACGGTCCGATTTTCGGAGGCCCCGATCATCGAGCGGCTGCATTTCGATCACATCATGGTCCAAGCAGACGAACCATTGGCAGGTGGCTCAGGGACTCGGCAAGTCGGGAAATAGGAAGAGGAGGGACCGGCGGTTTTTGATGGGCGCGCCCGCATCAAGTACGCTGAGAGACATCGACTGGTTGCTCAACGGCCGCCACTTCGATCAGAAAGTCATCGTCCTGTGCGCGCGTTGGCTGGGAGCCCGTCATGGCGTTAACGAAGCCAGGTACGCTGCGATCGACGCCATATCGTCGACGGTCAGGTTTGTCACGATGCCTTTCATGGGTTGCGCTGCCGCCCCCGCTCGCGCGCCGCTCTGGATGTCATAGAGTTGGCGCACGATATAGCTCGGCGAACGGCCCGCGATCGATGGTATGTTTCCCACTCCTTTCAAGTCCTGCCCGTGACAAGTCGCGCATTGCTGCGTCTTGCCAGCTCCGCCGGTCTTGACCAATATCTCGCCCCTTGCGACGCTGCCAACGGGCACATAGGCGATGAACTGCGCGCGCGGGTCTCGGTTTTCAAATTGCTCGAGATGCTCAGGTACCTCGATGATGCGGTGGCCGATGGGAACTTTCTCGCCGCTTATCGAGGTGGCCAAGAACATTCCAGCGACATAGGTCTTGGGAGCGGTCTCAGTTTCCACCACCTTGATATTCGATTTCGGCTTCAGCGCGGAAAAATATGCCGCGGCAGCTTTCACCTCTGTTTCAGTGATGGTTTTGGACAGCGATACCATCAAATCGACGTTTCTCTTTGGCACGGCGCTCCTTCTGGCGCCGCTCTTGAAATCCGCTAGCTGCTGGACGATGTACGCCGGAGGAAGCCCCGCAAGACTCGCGCTCTCCGGACCGCCTGAACCGCTTTCCCGATGGCACATGCCGCAGGCATATACCTGTGGCTTCCTGCCCCGGGCAACGATTTGGGGCATGGGCGGGTGATCCTCAGGATGCCACTCCGGTGCGCTGAAACGATCGCGCAGTTGAGTGACAGAGTAGGTGGCACTGCTCTCCGGCACACGTCTGGGCACGCCATCTTCCTCGCGAGGTTTGAAATCCGGAGGATTCACGGGATAGGCCCATGCCGGTGGCACTTCGACGGCAAAAGCTGGCGGCGCAGTACAGAGAATGGATGCCAGCAAGAGTGCCAGCATCCGGACGTACGTGTTCATGTATCTTCAACCTGAGGCCAAACGGTGTCTGAAGACGATTAAGAGGATTCTACTCGGAAACTGCGCAAATCTGTTCAGCTACACCATGCGGATCGAGATCGAGTGCGTAGCGGCCATCACGTGGTTCTGCAGCCACGTGGCTGTCTCGAAGCGGAGCACTACCGCAGCGCGAATGGACAAAGCTGGGGCGAGGAGGGCGCCAAGCCCGGCTGACTGCGGCGGGCGGTCGATGCCGGGCGGACCGGGAGTATTTCTTGATAACTGCAAGAGTCGGTGTGCGTCCGGATGTCGGCCTCGCTTGCTGCGACTTATCAGCACAGAACTTATTTTCGTCATGTCTGCTCCGACAGTATGTGATCCACAGTGCGAAGCGCGAGCGCAAGTCCGTTCTCTGTCGAGTTGCACGTACCGGCGGTTGGGATAACACCCGTGCTGGCCAGAAAGAGATTCCCGTGGCCGTGCGCGCGTCCCCACCTGTCGCAAACGGAGGTCGCCGGATCGTTGCCCATGCGCAGCGTGCCGCAAATATGCTGGTTATTGTCGAACTTGCCGTCCGGACTAAAGCGCAGGTTCGTGCCGCCCATCAGTTCAGCGATACGCTGGAAGTCGCGTTTGGCCGCCTCGTGTCCCCGACGCGTGTAGTTGTCGATCGCGTAGTGTGCCTGTGGTTTTGGGATACCCATGCTGTCTTTTTGGTCGCTGAGGGTAATCCGGTTCTCCGGGTTTGGCACCACTTCCAGAACGCTCTTCACGTTCAATTCACGCGCAGCAGCATGGCGCAGACGTTTCGCGAAATCGGGGCCATAGACCCCGCTCTTGATCAAGCTCCGGGATGCACCGTCGACACGCGAGATGTTGGTGAAGTCCAATCGATACGGCGCATGCTCGGAACGGAATGTGCCGTCGCGCATGGTGCCGATCGAACTTGGGCTTTGCGGCCCGCGCCCCAGCCAAAGGTCTTCATCAGCGTCAAAGGTAAGCGAGGTGCTCGGATGGTCCATCAAGTGCCTGCCGACCACGTCACCCTGGTTGGCCAAGCCATTGGGGAACTTGTCGCTGCGTGACAGCAGCAGAAGTCGCGGGCTCTCGATACCATTGGCTGCGACGATGAAAGTCTTGCCGGTCACGCGATGTGATTGCTTGTTCGGATCGTAGAAATGCGCCGCGGTGATGTTTCCCTTCTCATCGTGCTCGAGCTTGTACACGTTGGCGTCGGTGACTATCTTGACGCCGGCTGCCTCGGCTGAGGCAGCCGCTACGCCGCCGTTGTATTGCGCGTCGATCGGGCAGATCGGCTGACAACTATTGTTGCCGCAGCACGCGGGCCGGCCATCATAGGTTCGGCTATTCCGGGCAGTGGTATTGCCGACGACTTGGTAAGCCGGGGTCAGGCGTTCCCGGATGCGTTTCATCGCCCACGGTTCGGCGACGGGCTCCATCGGGAACGGTTTCTTGCGTGGCGATCCAGTGTTGGGGGCGCCGGAAACACCCATGATTTCCTCGGCTTCCTGATAGTAGGGCTCGAGTTCGTCATAGCTGATGGGCCAGTCGACGCCAACCCCGTACAGGCTCTGGATTCTGAAGTCGTTCGGCACATTGCGCCACGCGTGTGCGGCCCAGTGCCAGCTTGTCCCGCCTAGTTGGCGGATGTATTCGGCCGGATACGGGTAGGGCCCTGCCTGGACGAGATAGCCGTTATCGTGGGGCTGGTAGATGGGATGGGGTGCGGATGACACCGACGGGTAGGGCGACATCCAGTCGCTGCGGCGTGGAGAGTTGCGGAAGCGGGCAACGATCTCGCCCCGGGTTACGCGCGGGCCGGCCTCCAGAATCAGCACGGATGCGCCTGCCTGGGCGAGCTTGCGTGCGGTCAGGGATCCAATGATTCCGGATCCAACAACAACAAAGTCAGCAGACAATTCGTTTGCCATTTCTCATTCCTCAGATCGGTTTTTTCGTCCAGCTTCCATACACGCCATAGCTATACGTTGGCGGCTTGAGCACATCTGAGACGATGGTGGCATTGAGTGCGTTTTCGTATGCAAGCACGTGTGCCTTTTCGCCGCTGCCGACGATGCCCATGAACCATGCAGTGGCGATCTTGCGCGACACGTCGGCCAGCGGTGATTTCTCCGCGTCCAGGACTTGCTGCAATTGAAGAGGATCGATCTTGCGTTCTTCAATCAGGGCTAGCAGTTTGCGTGCAGTTGCAGGAAACCCGCCGTCATCTGCGGTGAGCGAGTCGTAAAGGCGCTTGGCCATGGTTCTGTCCAGAGCCTGCCGGCCGGCGATGATTGCAGATAGCGCAATGAAGGCGCCGTGCTCCGCATCCGCGACCGGTTCTGCGACTGCCCAGGGAATCAGGGTCGCGGCATACGCAGTCAGCATGCCCGCCAAAATCGCCCGGCGCCGTTGATTCGGCGCGCCAATGCCTTGCTTCAATTTGTTGAGATGTTCCATTGCAATACTCTCCAGGTGATCCTGGCCCTTTATCCTCGGCTGCTGGATGCGTAGCGTCGAGCGGAAAACAATCGGGCGCCGCGCGGCAGGTGTGGTACCTACCTGGGGGTCAGAAGCTGTGAGAAAGACCAACCATACCGACAAACTGGTTGTCACCCGATGCGGGCGTGCTGTTCTGCGAATCCCCTACGCTGGCGACGGCGTCGATAATGTTGCCGGTGCCATTGATGCCGAGGGTCTTCCCGGATGCATGCTGATATGACTGCAGGACGTAGATCGTGGTCCGCTTCGACAGGTGGTATGCCTCTTTAAGCGAAATCTGGTGATAGAGGGCGGCGTCGGAAATACCGTTCGACGCGCTAGCGCGCGTGTAGCTATAGCCAGCGGCAACGTCGAATGCGGAGGTAAGTTCGTAGCGTGCAATCGCCCCGTAGGTATTAAATACAGCTGTATCGGTGAACAGAGAACTGTTGCCGGCCTTGAACTGCACGTTGGAGTAGTTCAGACCGAGCGTTGTCTTCCCGATCCTGTAGGTGCCGGCAGCAGCGATGTGCTGGACCGAGCGGGCCGAGAGGAAGCCGTTGGTTACCGGAGAAGCGCCGTAGCTGGCGCTGGCGTTCGGATCCTGGTTCGCCGTGAAGCCTGTATTGTACATACGCAGATAGCCCACGGCGATACCGAACGGTCCATTGGCGTAACGTGCGGCCGCGCTGACTGCGCTGCCTCGCTGTGTGGAGCCCGCGATCTCGCCGAAGCCATATTGAGCCGCGGCGCTGAAGCCGCCGAACGCAGGCGTGACATACTGTACGGAATTGTTCAGGCGGATCGTGGTATCAAGCCCGTCTAGGTCGCCCGGGTGCGCGCCGGTAGCGCCCGTCAGCATGCTGGTGGGGCCGTAAGGGCCAAGAAACTGATAGTAGGCGGTGTATTGACGACCCAACGTAAGA
Organism: Cupriavidus sp. 01T418; assembly: GCF_056398885.1. Taxonomy (NCBI): domain Bacteria; kingdom Pseudomonadati; phylum Pseudomonadota; class Betaproteobacteria; order Burkholderiales; family Burkholderiaceae; genus Cupriavidus; species Cupriavidus sp. 01T418. Next base: position 12,235 of record NZ_JBFTQG010000056.1, on the reverse strand, counting down.
GTACCCAGGCGTGCGTCCTGCAGACCGACGAAGGCCTGCCGATTGAACATCAGCCCCGCGCTGGATTGCTTGCCAGAATCCAGGTCAAGGCCTTCCTGCAGATCAAATATCGCCGTCATGGTGGCAGTGAGTTTCTCACTACCACGCAGGCCGAAGCGCGACGAGGCCAGGTTGCCGCTCCGTGTATAGACGTTGGAGTGGCCCCCCTGGTTGTTTGCAAAGACGAGAGCATCGTCGGCGATGCCATACAGTGTCACGCTGCCGGTGGAGCTCTGGGCGAACACAGGAACTACGCCAAGAGCGAGTAGGGAAATGGCGCCGATTTTGAACAGGCTGGTTCGATTCATTCGTTCTCCATGTGCTGGTAGAAGGCACCTGGGTTCAAGGACGGGCAGGATTCCCCGCCCATTGGGTGCTGCCGGCCCGTGCATGCGGCTAACCGGCGATATCAGACTTCTCAGGCTGCCTTTCTACGTCCGCGCCGTACCGCGGCGAAGATCAGGAACACGGCGACAAGAATGCCGATAGCCATCCCTAAACGAGCCAGGCCGATCATCGTGGACGATTGGCCTCCCGTGCGCATCGAGCTAACCTGCTCCGCGGTGACCGCCGCCTTCGGATTGCCGTAGCGCTGCGTCAGATAGGTTGCGAGTGTCGCAATTTGCTTGTCGGATAGTGTCTTCGCGAAGCCCGGCATCCGGATGTCGGCCGACTCTTGCTGTCGCTGAATCCCTTCCAAAATCACCATTACCACGTTGTTTGCATTGTCCCGGCCCAGCGCCGTGTTGTGATATAGCGAGGGGAGGCCGCCGTCTGGGCTACCCTGGCCGTGGGCCTGGTGGCAGGTTGCGCAATGGGCGTCAAAGAGTTGCGGACCCGTCATGAGGCTCAGGTCCGAGGGCAGGGGCACGCCCCGGATGCTATTCAGATCGTCGGCCGGGGAGCCATAGGCGTGGGCGGGCCGGCTATCCGCTTGATTGTGAATCGCTGGCGTGTCCTTGAGATAGACTGCCATCGCCTGCAGATCTGCATCGGACATGTGACGTAGGCTGTGATCGATTGCTTCTGCCATGGGGCCAGCCGCCTGCGCCTTGCCTTCGACGCGGCCCGTTCGCAGGTAGGTGGCGATTTCCTGCGCACTCCAGCTGCCGATGCCGCTATTTTCGTCCGAGGTGATATTCGGCGCGTACCATGTGCCAACCGCGCCGCCGGCCAAGTCGCGCTTTACGTCCTCGGCCATCATGACATTGCGGGGGGAATGGCAAGTGCTGCAGTGCGCCAGCCCACGCGCCAGATAGGCGCCGCGGTTCCATTCGAGGCTTTTGGTCGGGTCGGGATTGAATGTCTTGGTATCGAGGAACATCAGGTTCCAAACTGCCATCGACATGCGGATATTGAATGGGAAGGGGAGGCTGGTTTCCGGCGGCTTCGAATCGACCGGTTTAACCCCTTTCATGAAGTACGCATACAAGGCAGCCGCGTCGTCGTCAGTCAACAAGGCGTAGGAAGTATACGGCATGGCCGGATACAGGTTTTGGCCGTCGGCTCGACGCCCCCGGCGAAGCGCATCAGTGAATTGCTGTAGCGTGTAGTTGCCTATACCGTGCGTCTTCGAAGGCGTAATGTTTGTAGATGTGATGGAGCCAATTGGTGTCGGCAAGGAGAGTCCGCCCGCGAAGGGCTCACGGCCCGGTGCTGTGTGGCACGCGACGCAATCGCCGGCAGTCGCCAGATACTGGCCGCGCTGGATCTGCTCGACATCTGCGGTAGCGGCTGCAGTCGCGAGCGTCGCGTAAGTTCCCGCGAGGACAAGCGCGGTGCGACCCAGTCGCTGCAGAAAGCGGACATGTAGTTTCATCTGATTCGAGAAGGGGGCGTTGTTCTATGGAGCTGTGCGCGCGTGCCGATCCTGCGTAGCAGCGGTAGCCTGAGTGACTGACGGATCGGATTATGCCTCGGTGTTTTCCCTGATAGCAATGGTGCGGCGTGTGGCCCGAATCAGTGGACGAAGAATAGGCACCTCGGATTCCGATCTGCGTATGTGAGCCATACTCAATGTATGAGCCTTGCGGAGATTTTTGTTAAATTGATCATATACTTCAATAGAATTAAGGAGTTAAGGTTGCTATTGACGACAATTTTTGATCATTATTTCCCGCAAGAATTCAACCGTTGACGTTGCTTGGTGGGCTGCCAGTGGGGATGATTGTTCGAAATTGCGAACAGTCTAATTCGCGGATTAGTGTTATTTTCCGGCCCAATTTGTATCCGCGTACGAGGAAATGCGCAGGTTGCTGCGCAGCAGTCGAGCAGGAGTCCCTGGCCGAAGGTCGCGAGGAAAGATTTCTTATATGTGTCTCATTTGCCTCTCGCGCGAAGGCCGGATTAGCCCCGTTTTTCTGGCGCGCAGTCTTCTCGCATGAGTGACATCTTTGAGTTATTCTGCACCGCGTATGAGCTTGGAACACATTTTCTGGTGCTCACCCGCCCTAACAGGTTAGCCAGCGACGGCGAGCATACCGTTGCAGATGAAATGTCAGAGGTGCGAGTGAAGGGCTTGCGTCGGATGGAATTTCACGACTCCAAAGGACGCCCACAGGAGGCGCTTCGGGAAATCCGGTATCGGATGCCGCTGGGCGTGATCGATGCCTGGATGTGGGCCCGGGAGTTTCGGGACGCCAACGGGCAGCGTGGTGGTATCGAGAAAAGCATCCGGTGGATCGAAGGATACGAGCGGATCGCGGAGCAAGCGGTGCTGCTACCTCAGACACGCCTGGTCTATGTGACGGATCGGGAATGCGACATCGCGGCGCTGATGGCCCGCGCAAATGGGCCAGGTCAGCCCGCTGACTGGCCGATCCGTTCCCAATAAAACCGCAACGTTGCCGAGGCAGGCAAGCTGTGGGACAACGTCGACGCCAACCAGGCACGTTAGGAAACCAGCATTACCCTACCGGGACGCGCAGGTCATAAGGCGCGCGAGGTCAAGCAGGAGTTGCGCGCACAACCTGTGAAACTACGGGGTAGGCAAGCTCGGTTACTTGTGTGGTGGCCCAAGAGATCGGTGCACCAGTGGGCGTCACACCCGTAGTGTGGCGGCTGCTGACCAAACGCGAGGCACAGGAAACGGATGACATCGTCGAATTAGTTAATTGGTATCTAGCCCGCTGGGAGATTGGGATGTTCTTCCACGTCCTGAAGACCGGATGCAAGGTCGAGGCGCTGCAGCTATCCAAGATGGAGCGTGTGGAGCGCGCCTTGGTGTTGTACATGGTGGTGGCATGGCGCATTGCCAGGCTGATGCGGTTAGGCAGAACATGCCCTGAGTTGGACACGTCGCTGTTCTTCGACGCTGACGAGATACGAGGTGCATACGTGCTCGCGAAAGAGGACCGCCCGAACACACCAGTTACGCTCAATTGGTTGTTTCGTATGGTGGCCTCTCTGGGCGGATTCATTGGGCCAAGAGTGATGGCGAACCCGGCGCAAAAACGATCCGAATTGGCATGCAGCGAACAATGGATGCCGCCTTCATGATTCAGGCACTGTGGGAAGACTCGTGAGTTCTGTATAACGAGATGCCTTCAAGCGCCGTGCAAATTAAGCAAGCGAGGGCTCCACAATCGGCTCCCGCCGCAATTGATGCTGAACCATGACCGCAAGGCCAATCCCGGCTAAAGAGCTTCTCGCCGATCATGACAATCTCGCCAGTCCCTTATGTCTACAGATCACAGAGCTTGAGCCCGCGCGATAATAAATCAGCCGTCTGCGCAGGGGAAAGCGCATGACTTGCCTTGATCCAGTGGCGGGAGTGCGCGCGCAGGCGAGCATAGCCGTTCAGCGCATAGGTCTTTCCGTCTGGCGCGGTGTATGTCACGATTTTTTCCGTCATACCGTGTCTGTGAATTTCTTCACATTGCAGGTCACCTTCAGCTTGCCCATGGGCAACACGAGCGGCGAGGAGCAGGATCGACCCGATCAATATCTTGTTTTGCCGCACAGTAGAGCCCTGGAATTGAGTCGCTTGAACCGTTTGATAATCATCAGTTTGCCTTGGGTCGTCCCAGGACGTCTAGGACGGCGAGGCTCATCGCGCCCACGCCCGTCTTGATTGACGGCTCCGGAACCGGTGCAAAAAAGGGCGAATGGTTGGCCGGCAGCGGCGCGCCGCCAGGCTTGCGCGAGTTGAGGTAGCGCTGCATATCATAGACGCCGATGAAAAAGAACATCGATGGCACGCCGGCGTTGACGAATTCAGAGAAATCTTCGCTGGCCGTTGCCGGAGGCATACGCATCACGTTCTTTCCATAGGCGCTGCGCAGTATCGCTTCGGTACGCGTGACCAGCTGCGCATCGTTGTTGATTGCCTGGCCGCCCTGTTCGAGACGTACTTCTGGCTCGGGAGCCCCCGACATTTCCGCTACCGCTTTGGCGGTGCGCCGCACCCCTGCAAGCAGTTGCTCGCGCACTTCAGGCTTGTACGAACGGATCGTACCGCGTACGACGACGTCATCGGGAATGATATTGCCCACCGTGCCGCCTTGGACAGCGCCAACCGTGACTACGCCGAACTCCTGCGGATCCTTCTCTCGACTGACCACGGACTGCAGATCCACAACAAATCGGGATGCCATCACGATTGGATCGATGGTCTTATCCGGTGCGGAGCCGTGGCCACCGCGACCATGGAACTGGACCTCCAGTGCGTCCGAATTGGAGGTGACTGCGCCAGCGTTAAAGCCGATGAACCCTGCGGCGACAGGGGCAGTATGCAGTGCAAAGGCATAGTCAGGTTTGCCGAAGCGGGTGAAGAGACCATCCTTAAGCATGGCTTCTGCGCCAGAGGTAAGTTCCTCCGCCGGCTGCGCAACGAACATCAGCGTGCCACGCCAACGATCCTTCATGGTCACCAGCGTGCGCGCGGTGCCTACCCAGGCGGCCATGTGCAAGTCATGCCCGCAGCTATGCGCTACTGGCGTCATTTTTCCGTTCCAGTTCGTAGTAGCCTTGCTAGCATAGGGCAGACCGCTCTTTTCCTCCATCGGCAAGGCATCAAGCTCGGTGCGGACCAGCACCTTGGGACCGCTGCCATTGCGGTAGATCGCCACCAGCCCAGTCTTGCCGATGCCTTCGCTTACCTCAAAGCCCATTGCCCGCATCTCGCGAGCGAGCGTGGACGCCGTGCGGGTTTCCTGGAATCCCAGTTCAGGATGAGCGTGCAGGTCCTTGTACAGAGCCTCGAGCGATGGGTAGCTCGTGTCCAGTTGTGCGTCGATGGCGCTCTTGAGCGCGCCGACGTCGAAATCGGGCGGGACCTGAGCGTGGCCGACGACAGCGCAGCAGGCGAGCAGGGCGGCACAGGCCAGCCGTCCAGTGCTAGAGAGATATTTCATTATAAGGATTTCCTATTTCTTGGATCGGGACCGTGAGAGAGCCGTTGCGGCAGGAGGTTTGATGCGTGAATTACGCCATCGTCGCAGACCGTGCGATCATCTATTTTGCCGCTGGATTGAGCTCGCGTGGAGGTGTAGCGCAAAGAGTGACTGCAAGAACCGACAAGTCAACATGTCGCGACGGCGGCAGTCCGTCGCTGCTGTGCCGAAAGCCTATTTCGATTGCTGCCGGTAGAAAAAAATCGGCAGATTCCAGCCGCGCCAGATCGCTAGCAGGCGCAGCGTCAGGCCACCGGCAAAGCTGATTGCGGTATTCAGGTCATTGCCGACGCCAAGCGTGCGCAAGCCCAGGAAGAGGGCACAGATGGCAAGCGAGACGCTCGCGTAAAGCTCGCGTCGGAATACCATCGGCACCTGGTTGCACAACACGTCGCGCTGGATGCCGCCGCAGACACCGGTGATCACGCCTGACATGATGACGACAGCGGTCGGGTAGTTCATCTTCAGCGCGACGTTGCACCCAATCAGCGAGAACGCGATCAGTCCCATGGCGTCGAGGACGAGAAAGACTCGCCGCAGCTGCGACATACAAGGTGCGATCAGGGTGGTCAGCAGACCGGCCGAAATCACCAGATAAATGTATTCCGGATGCTGGGTCCAGGCGATGGGAAAGTGAACCGAGGATCAGGTCACGGATGGTGCCGCCGCCCAGCGCTGCGACGAAGGCAACGACGGCAACGCCGAAGATGTCCATATTGCGGTGCCCGGCTGCGATGGCGCCTGTCATCGCCTCGGCGGTAATCGCGATCAGATAGATGCTAGTCAGCACGTCGCTTGCTCCTGCATGCCAGGAAGCAGAACGGCGGCGGAGTGTGCAAGTGGATACATCGGGAGTGACTCCGGCTAGAGGCAGGCCGCGCCATATGGCGGACCCTGAAGCGCCTCTCCCCCTGTCCTTTTACCTGAGAGTTTGGGCTCCACAAGGAGCCTGCCCCTTCGGTGGGCCGGGATGCGCAATGTTATGCGCCTCCGGCCTCTCTCCAGTCGGCGAAATGTTTCCGCGGTTCGGTGTGCCTGAGCGATTATGGGAGCTTGCGCCTTCGGCGGAGGCGGATGCCGCCTCTCTCTCCCGCAGAATGCGCAGATTATCAGTGAGTGGACGCCTGCCTGTCAAACGTCAGCGTACTTGGGGAAGCGATGGTTGGGATAGGTGTATTCGTACTTATCTATCGGGCGAGTTTTGGCGGTAGGTACATGCAGTGCGGTTTGCCGCAGGCCCGGTCGCTTGGAAGCGACCATCGACGGGGAACATTGCAACCTATTGATGAATATAAAGTTTCAGAGTCCCGTCAGTGCGAACTGTGCCACAGGACGTCAAAGCAGTCCTCTGCTTCCGAGGCAACCATGGCGACCACATTGTCGAGGTGCTCAGTACAACGCTCTGGTCGATTTGCGTGGCATTGTTCCTCCGCATGAACAGTCTTTTCCGGGGCCATCATTTTTCCCGCGGACGGCGCGACCTAGACTTTGTGCATGGCGAAATGATGGCGCCTGGAGCCTCGCTTGAAAAATTGTCGCTAGCAGCCTTGTGGCGATGCGCCTGCCTGAGCAGAACTTAAGGACGAAGCGACGCATCGTTCCGTAGTTCACGGCCAGACCGCGCTGGAACCCGATATCATGCAGGCTGATCTGAAACGGCAAATTCCAGCGTACGGACAGCCTGATGAACTCCGCAGGAAGCTGGTGGCCGTGATTTGATCCATCCCTAATGTCAGCCTCAGATAGCAAAGTGTCTGACAGGCGCTCACAAGGTTACGATGGATACGCTAAAAAATATGCGCGCCTTTGTACGCGTCGTGGAGGCCCGCAGCTTTACAGGTGCTGCGGCACACCTCAATTTGACTACAGCCTTTGTGTCGCGAGCCGTCTCCGATCTAGAGACCCATCTGCAAACGCGACTGCTCAATCGCACCACGCGCCGCATCGCTCTGACCGAAGCCGGTGAGCGCTACCTGCAACGTTGTCAGCAGATTCTTGCCGACGTCGAACGGGCGGAACTGGAAGCGAGCGATGCCTATGCCCGTCCGTCCGGCAAGCTGAGAGTGCACGCGATGACCAGCTTCGGCCAGCAATGCATCGTGCCGGCAATCGGCCGTTACCAGCAGGCCTTTCCGCTGGTCAGCGTCGAGCTGACGCTATCCCAGCGGACGCCGGATCTCCTGGACGACGGCTGCGATGTCTCGCTTGTGCTCGCGCCGGATCTACCGGATTCAGGCTTGGTTTCACAGCGCCTTGGCAGCGTTGTCAGCATTGTGTGCGCGTCGCCCGGCTATCTCGGGCACGGTGGCGCGCCGCAACAACCATCGGATCTTCGCGAACACGCCTGCCTGCACATGGTGACACCAATCTACCCGCCTGACGAATGGACCCTCAGCGGACCGCATGGCGACGAACGCATCGCGCTTGGCCCAGCTAGGTTTCAATGCAATAACGCGGAAGCGGTGGCAGTGGCAGTGCGCGAAGGAATGGGGATTGGCCTCCTGCCAATCCATTCGGTGATCGAAGGGCTACGTGCCGGTGATCTGGTGCGGATCTTGCCGGCCTACTCGTCACAACAGATGAATATCTACGCCGTCTATGCGTCCCGACAGTATCTCGATGCCAAGATCCGAACTTGGGTCGAATTTCTTCGCAGCCAATTGCCTACGGTGATCGCCAACGATCAAGCTGATTTGCACAAGTCCGCGCAAACTTGATTCGATCCGGTTGTGTTCGTTTAATTGGCAGTTATCGAGAAATGCCGTTGTATGGCCAACTCCCATCTCCATCTCGCCAGCGCTTGGTGCCTTGGCCGTTTTCATCAGCGTGCTGCTCACGCAGCTTGGCGTGCCCATCCCGGCCGGCCCTACGCTAATTCTCGCCGGGACGATGGCGGCGACGGGCGAAGGGTCCTTCCTCTGTGCTCTTCGGCGCCGCAGTTGGTGCCACGCTGCTCTCCGACTCACTATGGTTTTTCATGAGACGCGCTCGCGGGAGGCGGCTGCTTGCAGTCCCTGGTTCGCTTCTCGCTATCCCTCGACACTACCGGGCGTGTGGCGCGCAACGTCATTGAACGAGTCGGCGCGCCGATCCTGACGGGTGGCGAAGTTCCTGCCGTGAGCGGGGCTGATTTCAGCCCCATTGCTTGGTACCACTGCAATCGACGTGAGCGTGTTCCTGCTGTCGGATTTCGTTGGTGCGTCGCTCTGGGCCGGGACGTGGATGATTGGCGGTGCGGCGTTGCATGAGCAGATCGAGTCTGGCTTGGTGCTGGTGCGGCAAAACAGCGGCTCGATTAGCGATGCGTTCGCACCGATCTGCGTCGCGATGCTGGCGTATCGCTGGGTGCGACGCCTGCGGTTTCGCCACTGGCTGGCTCACATGCGCATCAGTTCGGAGCAACTGGACGAGTTGATAAAATCGAGCGCCCCCGCCGCTGATATTCGAGACGCACGCTCTTCCAGCGTGCGGGCGAACGAGGCATACAGGATTGCCTGCGCGCACTCGCTCGATCTGGAGTGGCCTGAGCCACTGCACCCCGAGTTACTAAAACGACCGATCGTCGTTTATTGCGTGTGTTCCTAGCTAGACGACGGCCAGGCGCATCGTCAGCCAGTTGCACAGAGAGGACTCGATGAATGGGAGAGGCGCGGCTACCGGAACCACTCCCGTCCGATTTCGACGCCGCTTGCGGGGTTGCGGCGCACAACGAGCTTGACGACGGCAAAGAATACATCGTAAGGGTGAGCCTTCCGAAATGTGACCCGGGCTGTGTACCGCGCATTGGGGAACGCGCACGAGAAGCAGCGGCAGGAGGTCTCTGTGGTCGCATTTGCTCGGCGCGGCCTGGCACATCATGTAATGGAGCCAAAGGCCATTGTTGCATCTTCGTTAAAAGTGTTTATGCAAATACTGGGCTATATTGGGTAAGCGATGCCTTTACTATCTGACGAGCGCAGTACGCGCTGCCAGTCATAAGGAGTTCCATGGACATTGCTTCCATCCGCAAAGAAGCCTTTGCGATGCCCATTCACAATCCCGTCTACTCTCGCCCGCCGTTTCGCTTCCTCAATCGCGAATACTTCATCATCACGTATGAAACGGACATCGACGTGCTGCGCGCCGTAGTACCGGAACCCTTGCGGCCTGAGAATTCGCTGGTCCATTACGAATTCATTCGCATGCCGGATTCGTCAGGTTTCGGTGACTACACCGAAAGCGGTCAGGTCATCTCGGTTCGCGACCAGCAGGGTCGTTTTGCTTTTACTTGCGAGACGTGACTGTCCTGGGCGCGTGGAGTGGTCCGGCAGCGCTAGAGCTGCGACCGCATGCGCTGGCTCCAGTCGCCAATCTGCCGGTCAAGAAGGTAGTCGGCGCGCGTCAGGTGATCGCCAATCTGACGCTGGATGTAGGCGAGGTCGCTTTTGACTACCTGGTACAGAGAGAAAATCTGAAGCTAGCAGTGAATCAATAATTCTGCTCGAAGGAATCGAATATGTCATTGGACAATAAAGTCGCCGTTATAACGGGTGCGGCGAGCGGCATTGGTGAGCAATGCGCACGAAAACTCGCAAGCCGGGGTGCAACGGTGGTGATTGTTGACCTCAATCTGGGAAACGCCCAGAAGGTCGCCAGCAGCATTGTTGAGGCAGGCGGAAAGGCCCGCGCCATCGCAATGGACGTAACGATTGAAGATGCCGTCAACCGTGGTATCAGCAGCGTAGTCAACGAGCTTGGCGGTATTGACGTGCTGGTATCGAACGCAGGTATCCAGATCGTAAATCCCGTCGATCACTACGCCTTCTCCGACTGGAGGAGAATGCTGGCGATCCATCTGGATGGTGCCTTCCTCACGACGAGAGCCGCGCTCAGACATATGTACGCGGCCAACAAGGGTGGATCGATTATTTACATGGGCTCGGTACATTCCCATGAAGCGTCGAAGCTGAAGGCCGCCTATGTCACGGCCAAGCACGGCCTGCTCGGCCTGGCGCGCGTGGTCGCGAAGGAGGGCGGGGCACGTGGGGTGCGTGCAAATGTGGTGTGCCCGGGCTTTGTCCAAACGCCATTGGTCGACAAGCAGGTCCCCGAGCAGGCCAAGGCGCTGGGTATTTCCGAAGCGGAGGTGGTGAAGAATGTGATGCTCCGGGAAACCGTAGATGGCGAATTCACGACGGTCGAAGACGTGGCCAATACGGTTGCATTCCTTGCCGGCTTTGAGTCCGCCGCACTCACGGGGCAGTCGTTGATTGTCAGCCACGGCTGGTCGATGCACTGAGGAGGGCGTCTATGCGCAGCAGCATCAAAAAAAATAAGCAGGCAGCCGGATTCCTTTGTGCTGCCGCGCTATGACGAAATCGCCTTGGTGCTCCAAGGCGGAGGCGCGCTCGGATCGTACCAGGCTGGCGTATATGATGGCTTAATGCAAGCTGGGGTACACCCGGACTGGATCGCGGGGGTATCGATCGGCGCTCTCAACAGGTGGACCTGTGGAGCGCAAGCGGTAATGTTCCCGGCGACTTCCTTGACGTATCGGAGCGGGCCAAGGACATTCAGTACTCAAGTCGTACACGCGCGATCACCAATCTACTTGCGGATCGTCAGAAGCACGCCCTCTTCATCAAACAGCTACTTGCGCACATTCCCGCGGATGTACGCGAGACAGATCCCTTGTTTCGTCTTGCCGAAGAGGCTGCCGATGCTAGTTCGATCAACGTGATGCACCTGATCTACAAGAACAAGCCATACGAGGGACACTACAAGGACTACGAATTCAGCATTGACACGATGGAGGAGCACTGGAAAAGCGGCCTGGAAGACATCGGTGCTTCGTTCGCACATCCGGACCGGTTCGAAGTGCCAAGCCGAAAACGGGGGTTCGTGACTCACGACGTTCACCGTGAGGGCGGCTCGGTACCCCAGTCCGACCGAGTTCACCACAGAAGTGGAAAGAAGAGCGGCGGCTTAATTCGCGACCAGGGCGTCGGGGCGATTCCTTTTGGCTCGGACGCAGTGGGCGACGTGCCGATCGAGTGCGTGCATTCCTGGGCGATGTATGGCCACTGTGTATTGCCAGATCGGCAGCAATATTTGCGATAAAAGGTGCGTACTACTGCCGCTGTGAAGAGTCGTAACGCGCTCTGGTGGTTGGGGCGTGGTTCGATTCGAAATCAATTTGACTACGCCACGTCTGTCTTATGGAAAACAGGAAGCCTCCAGGAATAGCGGAGCGCAAGCAGGCGGATTGCGAAACAGATCGACGCCGCAAACCAAGGCGTGACTGCTACCCTCCATTCCATGAGTTGTCCGAGAACTTGTATGGCTGCCCCAATAAGTGCCGCGAGTGCATAGATTTCCTTCTGCAGGATGATCGGTACGCGATTCAGCACCACATCTCTCACCACGCCACCGCCGACAGCAGTCACCATGCCGAGAACGATGGCAACCTCGATGTTGTGGCCAAACAGCAGCGCCTTGTGTGCGCCCACGACCGCATAGAAGCCCAGTCCAAGCGAGTCAAAGAAAACGACAGGATGCTTAAGGTGGTCAACGATTGGACGCGCCCAGATTGCCATCGCCGAGGCTAACGTCGAGGTTGCGAGATACCGCCAATCTGAAATGCCCACCGGCGGTAACGAGCCCAGGCAAAGATCCCGAACGATTCCTCCACCACAGGCCGTCATATAACTGATCGCGACGACACCGAACAGATCGAGGCGTTTCTGTTCAGCGGCAAGGGCGCCGCTGACTGCAAAAGCGAAGGTACCGAACAGGTCGACCAAGACAAAGAGACTGTGTTCCAT